>JABDGE010000032.1 GCA_013286235.1 Bacteroidota bacterium | reverse complement strand
AAGCTGCTACTGAGGTTTCGGCTAAAATGACTGTTTAAAAATCAATTTAACTTTAACCACAGATCGCAAAGAATGCAGTAGAGAACACAGAGAAAAAACTCGCAAACTATACAGGCTCTGTGGCCTCTGTGCCTCCTCCGTGCCCTCCGTGGTTAAACTTTTAGACTTTAGTTATACAGAAGGGATACGTGCCTCATGAATAAACTTTAGTCGTAAATATTTATATTCGTATAAAGCGCCAGTTTAACGGGAAAATGCACGATCAGCAGAAATATAAAAATATCTTATCCGAGATACCAGCAACGGCGATGGAGGTTTATGAGATGCTGCCCGAGGGTACGCGCTGTGAAGTTATATTCGATGAATTAATTATGGCGCCTTCACCCTCGATGGAACATCAGTCGATTTTGATCAAACTGACAGCCGTCCTGTTCCAATTCTTAAATGAAAACTCCGTCGGCGTTTTGCTTACAGCTCCGTTTGATGTTTATTTTGAGCAATACCAATCGGTGGTTCAACCCGATTTGTTTGTGGTTTTAAATGAAGAAAAAAGCATTCTTCAAAAAAACGGCGTACATGGCGTTCCATCGCTCATCATTGAAATAATTTCGACAAATAGGGCGTATGATACCCAACGCAAAAGAACTTTATACGAGAAAGCCGGTGTGAAGGAATATTTCATGACCGACCCGGGGAACAAAAAGACCACTTTACTTACCCTTAACTCATCCGGGGCCTACCTGCAAACTTATGAGGCGATTGGACAACTGCGATCCGACCTTTTACAATGCGAAATAACTTTTTAAGGTTTATACCCGCATTCCATGTGCCTTTAGCAGGTTAGTGGCGAAAGGCGGGTCGGCAATTAACAAATCCATAATTACGCCATAAAAAAACACCGATTTTATGAAGTTATTTCAATAAAACCGGCATTCGGATTCTATTCTCCAAACGAACCTCGCCTGCGGCTGAACAAATAATAAAAATCATTTTCTAAAACATATTATGCGTACGCATTTGTTTCTTTGAGGAATTCTTTTGCTTAAATTCAGCCAATATTTACCTTATGCGAGTTTTTCACCTGAGCGCCGAATGTTATCCAGTTGCCAAAGTAGGCGGGCTGGCCGATGTGGTGGGCGCATTGCCGAAATACCAAAACCGGGCCGGCTTGCAGGCTGCGGTGGTAATGCCCTTTTATAACCGGAAGTTTACACAGGAAAACACTTTTGATATTGTGTTCCGGGCCTCGACATTATTGGGTACCCGCAGGCTCTATTTTGAAATCTTAAAAGAGTCAACGGATAAACTGGGCTTTGAGCTATACCTCGTTAAAATACCCGGATTGATCGATAGAGAAGAAGTTTATCAATACCCGGATGAAACCGACCAGTTCATTGCCTTCCAGATTGCGTTCCTGGATTGGATAAGTTATTCGCAACAAACGCCTGATATTATCCACTGTCATGATCATCACTCCGGATTAGTTCCCTATTTACTGCAGCATTCGCGCCTGTACACCCGGCTTGCCAATACACCCACGGTGCTCACTATCCACAACGGGCAATACCATGGCGCTTTTGGCTGGAACAAATTATCATACCTGCCCGAAATCGATATGAGCACCACGGGTTTGCTTGACTGGGGTGGCTCTATTAACCCGCTTGCAGCAGCGGTTAAATGCTGCTGGCGATACACTACGGTTTCGCCGACTTACCTAACTGAACTGTCGCTTCAATCGAACGGGCTGGAGTACCTTTTTTACCTGGAAGGGCACAAGGGCAGCGGCATCATTAACGGCATTGATACGGAGGTATGGAATCCTAAAACGGATGCCATGATCCCCGGCAAATTCACTATCAAACAGATCACGGCCGGCAAAAGAGTAAACAAAGAAGCTTTGTGCAGCCGGTTTGGATTATCTCCTGACAGGCCGCTTATATCTTTTATCGGCCGGCTGGTGTTTGAAAAAGGCGCCGATCTGCTGGCCGCCGCCCTGGAAGAAAGCTTTAACGAACATCCTGGCCAGTTCAACTTTCTGCTGCTGGGCGCCGGTGAAAAAGACAATGAGCGTGAGCTAATTGAATTAAGAAACTTTTACAGTGATCAATGCAATATTTTTATCGGTTACGACGAGTCCCTCGCACACCTGATCTATGCAGGATCCGACTTTTTACTGATGCCATCGAGGGTTGAGCCCTGCGGGCTTAACCAGCTTTATGCGCTGCGGTATGGCACCTGCCCGATGGTAAGGCGTACAGGCGGGCTAAAAGATACCGTGATCGATTTCGGCGACGACGGCGGATACGGCATTTGTTACAATAATGCCAGTGTGGAAGATATTTGCCATTCTGTAACCCGGGCCATCACCCTTTATAAAAATACCGCGCACCTGGAGCGTCTGCAAAAATTGATGATGGCGCTCGACTTTTCCTGGGACCGGTCGGCAAAAGAATATATTAATCTTTATGAAAGCTTAAAACCAACTATATGACCTCAAAAGTAATTTGCATCGTTCTTGGCGGGGGCCAGGGCAGCCGCCTGTCACCGTTAACCGCCACCCGTTCAAAACCAGCGGTTCCGATTGCCGGAAAATACCGCCTGGTGGATATCCCCATCTCTAACTGCCTGCATTCGGGTATCCACCGGATATTTGTGCTCACGCAATTTAACTCTGCCTCCCTCAATAAGCATATCAAGAACACTTATCATTTTAGCAGCTTCAGTGAAGCGTTTGTTGACATCATCGCGGCAGAGCAAACCCCCTCCAGCGTGGCCTGGTTCCAGGGAACGGCCGACGCGGTAAGGCAAAGTTTGCGGCACCTGTCTGTGCATGAGTTCGAGTATGTGCTTATCCTTTCGGGCGACCAGCTTTATCAAATGGACTTTGAGGACATGATCAACCAGCATGTCCAAAGCGAGGCGGAAATTTCGATTGCTACTATCCCCGTACATGTTAACGATGTTCCGGGATTCGGGATCCTGAAAACCAACGATGAAAACCTGATCACTTCGTTCATTGAAAAACCAAAGAGCGGATTTGAAAATTGGGTTTCGGAAGTTAGCCCGCAGATGAAGGCCGAGGGCCGTCTATATCTCGCGTCGATGGGTATTTACCTGTTCAACAAAAAGCTTCTCTACGACTTGTTGGAAGGGAATGACCGTACAGATTTCGGTAAGGAGATCATTCCGCAATCGATCAGCGAACATAAAGTGGTAAGCTATCAATATGAAGGATACTGGACAGATATCGGTACTATACCCTCATTTTTTGAGGCTAACCTCGGTTTGACGGACGACATTCCGCAGTTTAACCTTTTTGATACCAAGCCGATCTATACGCGGGCACGCATGCTGCCGCCATCAAAAATGTCGGGCACCAAGGTAGACAGGGCGTTGATTGCTGACGGGTGTATTATCAATGCCAGCAGCATTACGAGATCTATTATCGGCATCCGTACGCGTGTTGGTTTCGAGTCCGTCATCGAAAATTGTTATGTTATGGGTTGCGACAACTATGAAACGCTGGAGCAGATCAAGGAATCGCACCTGAGCCATTCGCCATTTATGGGTATAGGCGACAGGTGCCATGTCCGCAATGCGATCATCGATAAAAACACCTGCATCGGCGATGACGTACAGATCAATGTAGGCGAGAAACTGGAAAATGGAGACTATGAAACCTACACCGTTCAGGACGGCATTGTGATCGTAAAAAAGCGGGCCGTAATACCCAGCGGGACGGTGATTTAAGTCGAAAGTCTGAGGTCGGAAAAGCCGAATCCCAATCGCTATCGCGACGACTTAGGGTCAAGACTTGCCCGTAAAACCAAAAACGCCCGGAATAAACTCCCGGGCGTTTTCGTTGAATATAGTTTCGCCTTTTATTTTAGTTCAAAACTGGTTTTACCCATGGTAAAGCCATCGGCATAAAGGATAACCGTATAGCCACCTTTTTGAAAAGCCGAAGGGTTAACCCAATCAATGGTGTATGAGCTGCCATCGTTTTTATAATCAATTGAGGTTTTATAAGTGTATTGCAAGTCCTGCCCATCGGCAGTAAAATTTGTCGACTCGGTGGTTGTGATCAAATTTCCCGTGGGATCGATCACCCTCACATAGATATCGTGCATACCCTTTTCGGCAATATCATTCGTAGCAACAGTAAAGTTGATCTTTATCTTCTTGGCCACGCTTGACCGTTTGGTATCCACTTCTTTGCCGCTGCCCCTTATTTTGTACGCAACGACATCGCTGGTGGCCAATTTGATGGCCGAGCCGACCTTAACTTTATCGCCAAGATCCTGGTTCTGTTTGGCAAGACTGCTATCTGTCTTCTTGGCTGTTACCAGGCTGGTCTTTAAGGTATCCCGCTCGGTAGTTAAGGAACTGATCTGCTTCTTTTGTTCCTCAAGCTGCGCAGTGTAGTTGGTAACAAAATACCTGAGCTGTTTAATATTTTCCTGGGCCCGCTCAAGTTCAGCCTGGGTAAGCTTGCCTTTGGCTAATTCTTTGCGTAAAACCTTGATCTTGGATTCGAGTGAATCGGTTTTCGTCTGCATTTCAGCCGACAGCTTGGCTTTGCCGGTATTCACCGTTTCGATTTGCGCTTCGAGGCTGTCTAATTCGGTTTGCAGCCTTGTGCGTTCGTCGTTTTGGTAAACTATCCGGGTATCGGACTTGTTTTTTTGCAGATACAAGTACACGTCGGTGGCCAGCAGAGCCAGTACAACTACGATAAGAAAGTATATTACGTTTGAATTTTTCTTTGGGGCCTGACCTGTTTGGTTTTCCATAGCAATTGGTTTTATGTTTAGATGTTGTTAATTGCGCCAGCCATTTACGACTCGGCTTAATTATTTAACTTAAACAATATTGTGATGTTGTTGTTCTCTTGATTCTTTTAAAACACTTAAACAACGGGCTAAAATAATCGGTTACCACAAATTTTGTCAGCAAGAAATCGCAAAAAGAGAATCGATTAAAATTTACGATTTTGTTCTCAACCGGCTAAAATTAGCACAATATGATTAAAACACAAAATACAGACATTTTATTACGCGGGCTTTAAATCAGCTTTGAAGCGAGTTCATATCTTTGCAGCTTTTAACAACATTCATTAATGCACATCTGCCGCCGGTTTATCTTACCGTTACTCCTAATCTTCTTTAGTCTATCCCTGTTTGCTCAGCAGCCCGGCCAGCCCGCGCAAAAAAAAGATACGCCAGCCCGGCAGTTGTCGTTACCCATGCAAAAAACTAAAGATACCGTTGTAAAGATCAAGAACGAGCCGAAGCGGGAGTTCAGGGGCGCCTGGGTAGCCACGGTAGAGAATATCGACTGGCCAAGTGCACCGGGCCTGCCGATTGACCAGCAAAAAAAAGAACTAACCACCCTGTTTGATTTTTTGCAGGACGCCGGGATGAATGCCATAATGTTCCAGATCAGACCTGCCGCTGATGCCTTTTACGCCAAAAGCCGCGAACCCTGGTCGAAATGGCTCACAGGGGTACAGGGACAGGCGCCCAACCCTGCTTATGACCCGCTGGAATTTGCGATTGCCGAAGCCCATAAGCGCGGAATGGAACTGCATGCCTGGTTTAACCCCTACAGGGCGTCGACAGATAACAAATATTCAACCCTGAGCCCCACCCATATCAGCAACATTAAGCCTGAATGGTTTTTTATTTATGGGGGCATGAAACTATTTGACCCTGGCATCCCCGAGGTGCGGGACTACATTGTTAAGGTATTTTTGGACGTGGTCGATAATTATGATATCGACGGCGTACACCTCGACGATTATTTTTATCCATACCGCATAGAAGGGCAAACCATTAATGATGCGCAAACCTTTAAGACTTATGGAACAGGTTTTGATGATATTAACGACTGGCGGCGCCACAACGTTGATACGCTGATTGAAGTGCTGAGCGACAGTATTCACAAGCATAAACCGCGCATGAAGTTTGGCATAAGCCCATTTGGTGTTTGGGCCAACAAATCCAACAACCCGGAGGGTTCCGACACCCATGGCCTTCCATCCTACTACGAACTGTATGCCGACTCGAGAAAATGGATAAAGGAAGGCTGGCTCGATTATATCAACCCGCAGATCTATTTCGCAATCGGCGACCGTTCTGTTTCATTCGACAAGCTACTCGACTGGTGGAGCGATAATACCTATGACCGGCACCTGTACATCGGTATGGCGGCTTACCGTATTGGCGAACATAAAAAGGGCAGTAAGTTTAAAGACCCGGCGGCAATGCCCAATGCGATCAAATACCTGCGCGACAATCCAAGGGTGCAGGGAAGCGTTTATTTCAGCGCCAAATCGCTCGAGAATGACCCCCTCGGTTTTACCGACTCGCTGAAGAACAATTACTATAAATTTGCCGCGCTTCCACCCCCAATGCTGTGGCTGGATTCGATCCCCCCAAATCCACCGCTCAATTTCACCGCAACCGTAAGGCCTCAAAAAGCAGTTCAATTACAATGGAACGCGCCTCTGCCGGCGAAAGACAAGGAGCCGGTTTACGGCTATGTGATCTACCGTTTCGATGATACCGCAAAGGTTGACATAGAAAATCCCAAAAATATCCTCGACATAAAATACGACAGCGGTACCAGCTATACTGACGACTCAGTTGAAAAAGGCAAAAGTTACCTTTACGTAATTACTGCCCTGGACCGGCTGAAAAATGAAAGCGACGTTTCGCCCACGATTGGGGCGGCGGTAAAGTGAGGTTTTGAGATTGGAGATTAGAGGTTAGAGGTTCGAAAGAAAACAGTCGAACATTTTTTTTCGTTCTTTCATTATCGCTGCAGTACATAATAGTTACCGGGGCCTTCAATAAATTATTACAGTGTGATTTGCCGACTGATAATTTCGCTCAACGAAAGCTTTTCCTGCACCCCGGTTTCCATGTTTTTAATTGTTAAAAGACCGCTTTCCATTTCCTCGGAGCCTATGATGATAGTGAAGGGAATATTTTTAGCGTTGGCATAATCCAGCTGCTTTTTCAGCTTGGCGCCTGCCGGGTAAAGTTCGGCGTTGATATTATTTGCCCGTAATTGCTGGAGTGCAGCGAATGCGTAGGCTTCGCCTTCTTTATCAAAACAGCAGATAAGTATTTGGGTTGACTGGCTACTGGTGGCGGGAAACAGTCCAAGTTCTTCCATTACATCGTAAATTCGGTCGGCGCCAAAGGAGATGCCCACGCCAGTTAAGCCCTTTAAGCCAAACATCCCCGTCAGGTCATCATACCGGCCCCCGCCGCCGATGCTGCCCATGGCAACTTCGTTGGTCTTTACCTCAAAAATGGCCCCGGTATAGTAGTTTAAGCCCCTGGCGAGGGTAATGTCCAGTTCGACGGTTGCCGTTTGCGGTTTGCCGGTGGCCAGGTAGTTTAATACCGTTTCGATCTCCTCACAACCCTTAAGGCCGATGTCCGAAGTGATCAGCGCCAGGCGCAGGCTTTCGAGCTTTTGGGCGTTGGTCCCTTCGAGCAAAATTACCGGTTTTATTTTTTCGATATCGGCTTCGCTGAAACCGCGCTCCATCAATTCTTTGGTTACGCCGTCGAGCCCTATCTTATCCAGTTTATCGATGGCTACAGTAAGATCAATGATATTATCACTTTTATCTATAATCTCCGCTATACCCGATAGAATTTTTCTATTATTAATTTTGATCGCAAAATCCTTCAACCCAAGCTTGCTCAGGGCCTCGTCATAGATCAGTACAAATTCGGCTTCGTTTAGCAGGGAAGCGGAGCCTACCACATCGGCATCACACTGGTAAAATTCGCGGTAGCGGCCTTTCTGCGGCCGATCAGCTCGCCAAACCGGCTGTACCTGGAAACGCTTAAAGGGAAAGGCGATCTCGTTCTGGTGCATCACCACATAACGGGCAAAGGGGACGGTGAGATCGTATCGGAGGGCTTTTTCGGAGATTTCGTTAGCCAGGTGTCTTGAATTAAAATACTCATCTAAGAAGTCAATCAAATTTTTTTCTGACTGACGTTGGGCGACCCGAGATTTGTCTATCATTTTAGCAAGCAGAGGTAGGTCCTCTTCCTTAATTTCACTAACAGTTGCATCTAGCGCTAATCCCGAGTCAATTGTTTGTTTAATGAGTAATCGAATATTTTTCGAAATCTTTGTTTTCTCAAAATATTCGCCGCTATCCAAAACCCTAAATATCAGCTTGTCCCCTTCATCGCCATACTTACCCATCAGCGTTGAAAGGTTTTCCATTGATGGTGTTTCAATCTGCTGGTAGCCGTATTTGCGGAAAACGCTTTTGATCGTATCGAAAATAAAATTGCGTTTCACCATCTCGACGGGTGAAAAATCACGGGTGCCGCGGGGTACGCCAGGTTTATCGGAAGCCATGCGGCAAATGTACAATTATAGTTTAATTGGCGGGAAGGGTTTGGGCTGTTTAAGGAACGTCAAAGTTAACAACCGAAAATCGAATCAAACCACATTCACCATTCACTACTCACAACTCACCATTCACAGCCTTTTGACTTAACACCACTTTACCTTACCTTTGAATGTATGCATCTTATCGCCCAAACCCCGCGGTTTTTTATCAGGCAATTTATCCCGGCCGACGAAAATACGTACTTAGCGCTTTTTGACGACAAGGATGTCACCACGCATCTGCCCAAACGGAGCCAGCATGAAAACGTGCAAATGTTTAAGGATTCGCTGGAGGAATATGCCGCCGGAAAGGTATTTGGCCGCTGGGGCATGTTCAATAATGGCACCGAAGAATTTATCGGCATTTGCCTGCTGCGCGAATATAGCGAGGACAAAAGCAAAGTGGAGTTAGGCTACGTTTTGCGGAAGAATTTTTGGGGCAAAGGCATTGCCAGTGAAATGGCGCAGATCATTGTGGCCTACGCCTTTACCCATACCGATGCCAAAGAATTGGTGGCTGTGACAACCCTGCAGAATACCGGCTCACAAAAAGTGTTGGAAAAAGCAGGTTTCGAACGACAGGCCAATATTAAACGGGATAAAGCAGACCTTGCTTTTTTTACCCTCAGGAAAGGTCTTTAATTATTTCTTTGCAACCCTGTTCAATCATGTTGAAAACAGGCTCGAATAAGGTATCATCATAATAAGGATCGGGAACAATTTTCTCTCCCAATAGCAAACTAACTTTTTGCTCATCCTCTTTATTCCTGGTCATGGCCAACATGTCGCTCAAATTATTTTTATCCATCACAAAAATGTGATCATAGGTATCAAAATCGCTTACCCTGAAAAGCCGGCATACCTGGCCGCTAATGTCAATTCCATGCGCGCGGGCGGTCCGGATGGAGCGGCGGTCGGGCGGCTCGCCTACGTGCCAGTTGCCGGTACCTGCGGAATCAACTTCCCAGTCCAAACCCTGCTTTTTAGCCAGTGTCTCCATAATGCCATGTGCCAGCGGTGAACGGCAGATATTACCGAGGCAGACCATCAAGATTTTCATGTGAGTGGTTGAATAGTTGAGCAGTTGGTTGGTTCAATATTATTTCTATCCGATACTACATAGTGCCAGTTAACCGAAAATTGAATTCAATATTCCTGCCAACCTTACGCCGGCTTTCAGCATCTGGCGGTTTACGGTGGCGATATGGGTGAAATTGTAACGGTAGTTTAAGGTATCGCCGGGTTTGATCTCGGTGTACAGTTTTTCGGCAATCTGGTTGGATTCAAACAGCCATTGGCTGATAGGATCGCTTTGCCATTTGGCGCGCTCGGGGGGTGTGCAAAAGTTAATAGCCGATGCGTATTCTGTATAGCTTAGTTGCTGAAAATCGATCAGCTGCGAATCCCAAACGGCATGCAGGTTGGTCGGTGTGCTGAACCAGTTTACTTTAAAATCATTGCCGCCCTTATCATCAGCGTGAGCGGTATGCATAGGCTGGTGCACATCTTCAACAATATGGATCAGCATGCGCAGGTATAGCAATTGCTTATCCTGGCTTAGGCTCTTCTTTTTGAGCTCACCTATCAAAAAATTCATTTTGGTGTAAGCATCGGTAACCGTATCCTGGTTTAAATAATCCACCATTTCGGAGTAGGTATATTTTTTATCAAAATCGATATAATGCCAGGGCGACATATAGGCATAAGCCGGTTCGGACTTAATAAAATCGGCCCAGTTGCTTGCCATGGCGATAGACTCATTTCCCAAAATTTCGGAAATTGCTTTTTTTGCCTTGGGCGTGAGATAAGAACTTGCAATCTGTCCGCAAATGCGGTGCCCTTGCGTTCCCCAGGCCATGCTCTGGAGCGGGAAGTAAATCACGGCTGCTATAACCAGCAGCTTTTTGAAAAATGTGTTTTTCATATCAAATGGGTTTTGGATGGCAGGATGTACGTTTAACTAAATGTGCGTTGATAGGTATAATGCTGGTCGTGCTTGCTAATTGAACCAGCGAATCGCTTGTTTTTGTCACCTTAAAATACTCTTCATAATCCCCGGAGCGGAAACAGCCTTTATCATCTTTTATCGACCTGTCAGCGTTACAAAATTGACCTTTCAGATGCAGGGTATCGCTGCTTTGATCGTATGTACCGCGCGTGTATTCGAACCACTGGCCCGAACTCATACAGGTATCGGGGCCGGTATTTACCTTGCTGAAGGTGTGTATCGACATATAAAACGAATCGCAGCTAAAGGTAAGATGATAGAGTGAATATGTGAGCAATCGCTTTTGATTTGTTACAGAATCCTGCTGCCATTCGCCCTGCAGGTACGCCTGGCCGGGCGTTTGCTTATTTGGATTGAACCAGCAGGAGGAGCAGTTGGCAGTAAGCAGCAGGCAGTAGGCAGTAAGGCGAAAGGCGAAAGGAAATTTTGAGGCAGTGGGACGACATTTGCGTTCCGGCCGGGAGGCACGAAACACAGCGAATCGTAAGCCCATCGACATTGATCGAAAACCTTTTCGCATGCCAGCTATTTTACTCCCCTTTAGGGGCTGGGGGTAAACTACCGATCATATCTTCCGGTCGCACCCATTGGTCGAACTGTTCGTTGGTGAGCAGATTGAGCGCCAAAGCCGATTCACGAAGCGATGTGTTTTCCTTGAGCGCTTTTTTGGCGATTTTGGCTGCATTTTCGTAGCCAATATGCGGGTTTAGCGCCGTTACCAGCATCAACGAATTTTCGAGATGTTTTTTTATACCCTCGTAATTCGGCTCGATGCCCACAGCGCAGTTGTTATTGAACGATACGCATGCGTCGCCAATCAGCCTTGCCGATTGCAGGAAGTTGGCCGCCATCACAGGTTTGAAAACGTTCAGTTCATAATGCCCGTTGGAGCCGGCAATTGAAATGGCCACATCGTTACCCATCACCTGCGCAGCCACCATGGTAACCGCCTCGTTTTGGGTTGGATTTACCTTGCCCGGCATGATAGAGGACCCTGGTTCGTTATCCGGTATATGTATTTCACCTATCCCTGAGCGCGGACCCGAGGCCAGCATCCGGATATCGTTGGCAATCTTCATCAGCGATACCGCAATTTGTTTCAAAGCGCCATGGGTCTCCACAATGGCATCGTGTGCGGCCAGTGCCTCGAATTTATTCTCCGCCGTGCGGAAAGGCAGGCCGGTAAATTGGGCAATATAATCCGCCACCTTTACATCATATCCTTTCGGCGTGTTGATGCCCGTACCCACGGCTGTGCCGCCAAGCGCCAGTTCCGACAGGTGGTCAAGCGTGTTTCTTAATGCCCTTAAACCATGATCCAGTTGCGAGACATAACCCGAAAACTCCTGCCCCAATGTAAGCGGCGTCGCATCCATCAGGTGGGTACGCCCAATTTTAACCACCGTTTTAAAAGCTTCCGATTTGGCTTTCAGGGTATCCCTGAGTTTTTCAACGCCGGGAATGGTAACATCCACCACCATTTTATAGGCGGCGATATGCATAGCGGTCGGATAAGTATCATTGGACGACTGCGACTTATTCACGTCGTCGTTCGGGTGGATGTAGGACTTGCCTTCGCCTAGCAGATGCCCCTGCAACACATGGCTGCGGTTGGAGATTACCTCGTTCACGTTCATGTTCGACTGCGTCCCCGAACCGGTTTGCCATATCACGAGGGGAAATTCACTGGCTAATTTGCCCGCGAGTATCTCGTCGCATACCTGGGCGATCAAGTCGCGCTTTTCAGCGGACAATATGCCGCAATCGGTATTGGTGTAGGCGGCGGCCTTTTTTAAATAAGCGAAGGCTGCAATAATTTCCTTTGGCATGGATGCCTCAGGACCTATCTTGAAATTATTGCGTGAGCGTTCTGTTTGGGCGCCCCAGTATTTATCGGCAGGTACCTGTACCTCGCCCATGGTATCGTGTTCCGTTCTGAAAGTCATGGAAAATGCATTTTTTTGACGGGGCAAAGTTAGGGTTTTAGTCCGAATCCCGATAGCTATCCGGACGGGAAGTCTGGAAGTCTGAAAGATGGTTTTTGGGGATGGGAGAAATGACTCCTGCAACCCAAGAACAAATTAAGGTGGCAAAAGAATTGAATGAAGGGGTAGATGTTTTTATCGTTGACACCATACCTGTTAGCCCTGGAGCCACAGGCTCATTCTTCTCCAATTCACAATAGGCCGAGGCTGGTGCAACGTGGACAGCGACCCGGAAGGCATATTATTAAAGCAATTCAATGCCCTTCTTAGGCCGTGGTTTTTCTTAACCGCATAGCGAATTGCGAAAGCCGTTTTGGCCTGCCTAAACATAATTGCTCGTTGTTCATCTTCTTTTTCTAATTCTATATAACCAAGTTATCCGCCAACTGGCGGACGTCAGTCGCAGCTTCCTTCGGATCCGATAGCTATCGGATCCGGACTTTCTCTAATCTCTACCCTCTCCGAAGGAGTCCTTCGAACTAATCACTAAATCACAACTTCACAAACGCACTTCTCCCCACCAGCGTATTCGTATTGGTATTCATTACCGTGATAAAATAAGTTCCGGGTACCAGCGCGCTTACATCGGTTTGCCATTGCGGTGATGATGATTGGGCTGTTTTGAGCACCACGCCCAGGTTGTTGACGATCTGGATGGTATAGGCAGCAGTAGCAGTGGCAGTCGGTTGATTGATGGAAAGGTTAAACGCCCCCGCTGTCGGGTTCGGGTAAACCATAAAGCCGTTCAGGGCAACCTGGTTACCGGTATTGGCGTACATAATGGTGACCACGTTGGAATAGGTGATGTTGTCATTCAGGTCGGTCAACCGCAGGCGGTAACTGTTGGCCCCTTGCACCGGTTTATTGTCAAGATAACTGTAGTTCCCCAGGCCGCTTGACACCAAACTGTCCAGAGTGGTAAAAGTCTGTCCGCCATCGGTGCTCCGCTGAACTGCGAAATGTGTATAGCGCGCTTCGTTTTCCGTGATCCAGATCACATTATCGCCCCCGGTAGCCTTTATCGCGTTAAAACTTAGCAGGTGTACCATCAGCGCTTGGTTCTGGCGGATCACCAGGCTAAAGCGGTGGTCGCCGAATGAATTGGTGTCCGAGTGCAGGATATCAAAATTGTAGGTTGGGTTATTCTTAATATCCAGCGAATCCTTTTTATAGGCATCCATCAGCCAGATATCGTATAGTGCAGGTAAGGGAGCGTCCTGCGAGAGGCTGATGTTGTATAAGCCATCATTGGTGGCCACGGTCCGCAGCGGAATGGTTTGAGTTGCCGCCAGCGGCAGCATATTGATCGCCAGCGGTACATTATCGCTCGAGATGCTGGTGAAACCCACCAAACCCTCGCCGGCCTTGTGAGCCGCATCTTCATTGACAACAAAGCCGGTTTGGGCAGTCGGGCTAAAGGAAACCAAGGTCTCCTCGTTGTTGATGGTATCGAGCGACATTTTTAGTCGTAATACCGGGTTCGCTCCACCGGTGTTGATGGCGGCAACGTTATTCACCCGTTTGTTCATGAACCCCGGCGTATTGGCATTCGTCGACGTAGCTTTGGCGCTTTCATTAAACACCAGTCGCGAAGTGGTTCCGTGCGCTTCCACAAAAAAGCCTTGCCCGCTTGCAATGTACTCTGAAGCATTGTTGGTGCTCATGCCCGGGTTACTCAGGTTATACACCGAATAAACGTTGCTGGATGGCTTCAGCTCGTAAACAAAATGGGTGATACCTGCGCCGCCGCTGTAAGGGGTTATGTAAATGCCGCTGGTAGTCGTTGCGCTTTGAACGGTAGCCAGATCGATGGCGCTGGCATAAGGGTTACCTATCAGGTTATAGTGCTGGCTGATACCGCCCAGATAAGAAGTGCCCGCGAACCAGTTTGTAAAAGTTATCGATCCCTGGTTCAAAGTACCTGATGCGGTTACCGTTGAGGGTAATACACCTGAATAGGCCGGGTTGGTCAGGTCGGAAGTGCCTTCACTCAGGTTACCGCGATAAAAGCAATAATAACCGTTACCCACAGGGATAGAATAGGATCCGGTTAAGCCGGCCCCGTTTACATTCACCGGGTAGGTTGGTGTTGATCCTGTCCCGCTGCTCATTGAGCTGACTGCGATAAAATTACTATTATAGAAAGTGGAATATTGCGGCACAAAACCTTCATCATACAAATACAAACTTGGGTTGCCGGTGTGCGTAAAGCCAGTACCGCTGCCGGTAAGATACAGGCTGTTCAATAAATAATTTATGCTGTAAGTGCCGTTTCCGGTGGATCCTGCATTAACCGGCGACGACAGCAAACGGTAACCCCTTTCGGCCGAGATATAACGCTGTACGTTAACCGTTCCGGTTATTGGCGTACCCGAACTGATCGGGGCGATAGCTGCGGTACCGGTTGCATCCGAGTTCAAAGTCAGGAGTCCGCCTGCAGCCAGGGTGGCTGTGCCTGCCATCGTTAATGTACCTGCATCGTCCACATAGGCCATGCCGCTTTGTATGGTGGTAGCGCCGCTGCCATTAAAGGTGAGGTTATTAAACACGGTGCCTGTTCCCGCGCCCGCATAAATATTCTGCGGACCAGCGCCGTTAAAGTAGACCGGGGTGCCGGTTAATGTTACATAGTCAGTAGCATCATTGGCCATCGCGTTGGTAAAGTCGCCTGCAACGTTAAGATTGCCGCCAGTTGGCGATTTTACGCCGGTCCCCGAGAACTTAATGTTTTGGTAGCTGATGATGTTAGATAGGTTAGTCACCGCTGCATCGGTATAAAACGTTTGGGCTGCGCCTGAATATTCGATGGTCGCGCCTGAATTATTAAAATTAGTCACATTGGTGCCAATTGCTGATAGACCCGACAGCGGCGTTGAATTGGCTAACTGCAAAGTAGCGGTGGCAGTTGGCACTATACCGAATGTCGAGGTGCCGCCTGCCGCATTGGTTGTGGTTAAAGGCCCGGTTACCGAAGCGATGCCACCTGTCAAATTAAAAGCGGCATTTTGCGCATAGGCGGAAAAGCCGGAGGTAAGGTTAACCGCTCCCGAAAGCTGCAGGCTGGCTACCGACGACGAGAACGTTTCGGTATAAGAGCTGCCTAAGGTGGTTGAACCAATCACATCGAGGTTAACAGCTGTGATGGTCCCCGCGCCGGCAAGGCTCGAACCTGTTGCGAAAGCCTGCAGCGAGTTGGCGTCGCTTTGCTTGGTGATCGTGCCCGAGCCGCCTGAAGTGGTTACCACGTTCAGGGTATAACCGCTGTTCACGGTAAGCATGGCGGCCTGGCCTCCGCTGTTGCCAATCTGGATAGCGCCCACATTGATTGACGTTGCGCCGCTAAACCCTATCACAGGCTGGTTCGTAAAGGCGTAATTTACACCGATGTTAGCCGTATTGCCACTCCCGGGTACAAGGCCCGCCTCCCAGTTGGTAGTAAGGTTCCAGTCGCTGCTGGCGGCGCCTGTCCAATCGTAGGAATTGTAGCAGCTGATGGTTACGCTCGTGCTTCCGGTGGTCCAGTTGTAGCCGTACGCGCTGATGGTATAGGTCACCGGGCCGAAAGCCGCTGTAGGCATACCGCTGAAGGTGCCGGTGGTTGTATTAAAGGTGATCCCGGGTGGCAGCGCCCCGCCGGCGGTGACCTGGTAAAAGTTGGGGGTCAATTTGGTAACCGTGCCGGCAGCATAGTCCGTATAATAGATGTTGTACGAAGGATCTATCGTTATTCCCCTGTCTGGCGACATGCCAACATCCAAATCACCGACAGCATCAAGACACACGCTATATGGAGGCTGGCTATAGCAGCAAGTTTCCGATTGGTAAGTGCCGGATGAGTTGCATACCACCACGGCCCCGTTAGTCACATTGTCGATATAAATATTCCCTATTGAGTTAACCGCGATGCCGGACGGGCCGCTGATGCCGGTGGTCCCGGCAGGCACAAGTATAGCGCAAATGCCGGTGGCTGCAGTATATTTCCATACAACGCTATCATAATTATCTGTAATGTAAAGATTCCCCGATGCATCTGATGCGATGCCGTAACCCGCCTCGGTGAGGTTGCCTCCCTCAGCAGATACATAGTTGTATATGGTGCTGGTTAGTAAGGTGCCGGCGCCAAAACTGGTGTACTTGTAAATATTGCCATTAGCCAGTAGCGCATAAACGTTGCCGGAAGGATCAACGGTCACCCCGGGCACATTAGCGGTGGTAGTATAAGTACCCAGGGCCGTTCCGCTCGAGTTGTACTCCACAATTGTATTACCCGTATAGCTGGTTACATAGACATTGCCATTGGCATCCGAAGCTATGCCCCAGGGCGTGGTTAAACCCGTTTCGAAAGTAATGGGCGTGAAATTCCACCCATTTGTCCGATACGGTATTACAGGTCCGGCGGTAACAGCCGGCGTCAACGGGGTTATCGCCACGTTTACCGGGTAATTTACAGGGTTGGGTGAGTAGCTGAACGCTGGCGCCGAATATACCGTTATGTTGACCATGGTGCTTGTCGAGCCATACTGGTTGCTGGTGGTTACGGTATAATTCGTTGGGGATGACAGAACGGTCGGCGTTCCGGTTATTACCCCGGTTGACGTGTTCAGTGTTAGCCCCGCCGGAAGCGAAGGAGAAACCGACCAGGCGCCGGAAACCGTTCCGGTAGTATAACCTGGCGTTAAGGCGGTGATCCCTGTATTTACGAGGTAATCGTCAGGCGTATTATATGAAATTGACGGGGCATAACCGCAGTTGATGGTAAACGTATTGCTGGTGCTCTTACCGGTGACATTGTAGGCAGTTACGCTGTACGATCCGGAGAAAACTGCCGTCGGGGTTCCGGTGATGGCCCCGGTGGTTGAGCTGAAAGACAGGCCGGGGGGCAAAGTGCCGGCAAGGAAATATCCCGAAGTGGGAGCATATTTTTTCACCGTCTCGGTGGTATAATCCGATACGTAAATATTCCCCAAATGGTCGGTCACAACTCCGCGCGGACTCGAAAATGGTGGCGTTATGGTTTGGGTTGCCGCCGCCCAGCCTGGGGTATAAACAGCTACATACTCTCCGGTGGTGGTTGTCAAAAAATCGTTATTTGCGCCATCTATATAAATAGCGGAGTTCGCACTGCCCCGTGAAAGCTCTTGTACAAGTGTTCCGGCGGAATTATATTCATCCACCGAGGAACCCAAATGATTATCAGCGACCCATAGGTTATCGGATGCATCAACGCCGATACCAGCCGACATAGGATAGGTCGCACTCCCGATGATGGTCAACAAGGGGGTGCCCGATGAAGTGTATTTTTGCACACGGTTAGCACCTGCAATATTGGCCACGAATAAATTATTCGACGCATCAATAGCAATCGCTGTCGGCGCTGTGGTGCCGGTAACGATAGTACTTGTCGTGCCCGACATACCCCCGGTAAATTTAACAACCGTCTCTGAACTTTCGCCAAGCACATAGGCATTGCCCGATGAGTCAAACGTGATTCCCACTGGTCCGGCAGGTACGTTGGTCGAATAGGTCGTCGCGACGCCGGCAGTACTGTACTCGGTGACGGTTTTCCCGCCATAGTTCACCACATACACGTTCCCGGTTGGGTCTGCGCCCATTCCATATGGTTGATTCAGGCCGTTAGTAACCGCATTAAGCACCGTGGTGCCGGTTGTGCTATAGCTTGTTGTTGCTGTAACGGCACCGCCGGCGTTGGTTGGGGATAAAGTGGTCATTGCCCTGCCAATCGCATAACCATTCGGCGTGCTATAGGATATATTTGGCGCAGACGGATTACAGGTTATCGTTACCGCGGCGTTTGACTTTCCATAAAAATTATAAGCAGTAATGGTTACCGGAAAAGTACCGGTCACCGTAGCGGTGCCTGATAGTGTGCCGGTAGTCCCGTCAAATGTAACGCCCGCTGGTAAAGTGCCCGATATCGCGTAACCACAAATAGTTAACTGCCTGATATTATTGTAGATATAATCAGGCACATACAGATTCCCGAAGCCATCGATCCACATATGACCAGGGAAACCAAGGGTGGATGTTGTAAAAGTGGTACCATTGGTCGTGCCGGGGGTGCTAGCCTCTCCCGCAAATGTAGTGACGACCGCTCCAGGTGTTACTTTTCTAATCAGATCATTGCCGTCGTCGGCTAAATACATATTCCCTGCCGGATCCAGCGTGATCGAATGGAGTTCACTGAACTCCGCGCCGGTTCCGGTTCCGTTTGTCGCGCCTGCTGTCCCGGCGGCTGATCCCGCAAACAGCGTTACCCCCGAGGTAGCGTTAATTTCCCGAACATCGTTGTTGTAATACTCAGCGACAAACAGGTCTCCAGAGGCATCAAACGCTATTCCCATTGGCCCGTTAAATTCTGCCGACGTCAGCGTTGCACTATTTGTGCTTCCAGGCGTTCCGTTCCCTGCGTACGTGGTGACGACACCGTTAGAAATTAATACTTTGCAGATCGTATTGCTTACCAAATCCGAATAATACAGGTTCGTTCCTGATGCGTCTGTCGTTAAACCATAGGGTGCAAAGGCATCACCGGTAGGTGTTGGTACAAAAGTTGAAACAACGCCGGTTGAAAGGTTAATTTTCCTGATATCGCCATTCCCGCCAGATAGTTCCCCAACGTATAAGTTCGTTCCGCCTGGGTCCAGGCAAAGAGCGATCGGCTCATAAAATGCAGACGTTAAGGCGCTTGAGCCGTTTGTGATTCCCGCTGTGCCTGTGCCCGCAAACGTTGTCACAGTCCCAGTGGAAACCACTATTTTCCGGATCACGTTATTTAAAAAGTCAGCTACATACAAATTTCCTACGCCGTCGCCAATTAAGGTTTCTTCTGTATGAAATAGTGCAAGATTGCCAGTGGCGTTCGTATAGCCCGATGCGCCTGTTGTACTGCCATAAGGGGTGGTTACAGTACCATAAGCCAGGGCAGGTACCGTTCCGCCTGAGTTTGCCGGCGAAAAAGAGCCTGCCGTTCCGTCCGTAAAAGTTACAGCATTGGTGCCGCCGTTATAATGGATGTTTGGAGCAGTTTGAGCAAACACCGCCCTCCCGCACAGCAACACAAAAACAAAAAAAATTGAGTTAAGAAAAAATGTTTTCACGGTATAGCCTGCTTGGGGGTTTAAACCAATAGGGCGTCAATCAAATACCAAAAACTATCAGCGGGGTAAGCACTTATCGTGATGAATGACAGGCGCTGATAATGATGGTGTTAACTATACGAAAGTCCGGATTATGACATGACGCGTCAATCATATAAGCTTATGGTTTATTGGAGGGGGAGAGAAATGCTATATATACGAATCAAGAGTCAATCCCGCACGTGCGGGAAAGAGTTAAAAAACAAGGATGAGATGGACAAATTGTCGAAAAGAGAGACAATTGGGCCGTTTGGATCCTCGTTTATCTGCAATTGGCCGGAATTTACCTGCTTATCTTGGTTCTTGGTTCTTGTATCTTGGCTCTATGTTGGCATTATATACTATCGATGATCAACCGCTCACGAATAGCTTTGGCGACCGCTTCCGATTTGGAGTTAACATGCAGCTTTTTGTAAATATTGCATATGTGCGTGCAAACTGTTCCCATGCTGATGAAACAGCGGCCGGCAATCATTTTGTAACTGTCGCCCTTTACCAGGCATCGCAGCACATCTATCTCACGGGAGGAAAGGTCATATTCATTTTCAGTTACATTTTTCTTTTCGCTAAAAAACGCCAGTACCTTTCGGGCTATACCCGCATTCATCGGCGCGCCGCCCTGGTTTATTTCAGTAATCGCGTCCATTATTTTGGCGGGTGTGGTTTTTTTCAAAAGATAGCCTGTGGCGCCTGATTGAATAGCATCAAAGATTTTCTCGCTATCATCATAAGATGTAAGTATCAGCACGTTTATATCCGGAAAATGACTTTTTATCAATGCCGTAGCTTCAATGCCGTTCAACCCCGGCATATCAATATCCATCAGGATAACATCAGCGGCATCCTCCCGCAGGTGTTCCAGCACATGGTTGCAATCGGGGTATATCCCGGCGATGGCAAAACCCGGTGTACCTGAAATAAGATAGTACAGGCCGTCGCGCAAGGCGTTGTTATCATCGAATACAGAAACCCTGATGTCCAATTTTTTTGCTGTTAATAGATAAAGATAGCCCGGATTAATTGCATATCCAATCAGATGTTTATATGATATTAACAAGCAATCTTGCAACGGTTCCATTACCCGGCTCACTTGTTACCTGTATTGTGCCGTTAATTTCCGCGGCACGCCTCTTCATATTTTTGAGTCCATTGCGGGTATGCGGCGCATTAGCATCAAAACCTTTGCCGTTATCGCTGATAATAAATTCAAGCTGGTTATTTAATTTGTTGACAACTACACTCATAGCCGAGCACCCGGAGTGTTTAAGTATATTGTTAATGCATTCTTTAAAAATCATAAATATGTTTTTCCTAACCTCCATTCGTACCCGCGTGCTCAGTATATCTTCCTGTATATTAATATCAAACCCTATGCTTTTTGCTTCAAGCAGCGGAATGGCAAATTCACGCATCCGGACAGCGAGGTCATTGAAATGATCGTTTTGCGGATTTACCGCCCAAACAATGTCGTCCATGGCATCAAGCATAGCGCGTGAATGAAAAGAGATGTGGCCGACGATCTCCCTGGTTTGTTCGGTCGGATATTGTTGTTTCAGTTGTTTATCGGCCACCTCGCTGAAAATAGAAATACTGCTCAGGGCCGAACCTATATCATCATGAAAATCAGAAGCAATCTTCTCCCTTATCCGTTCAATAGCCCGCAGGTTGTTTATCTTATAGCGGTATAAACTATATACCCCGAGCGCCATCAACAGTACTGCCAATGTTCTGAACCACCATGTTTCCCAATATGGAGGGTTTATGGCAAAACTGAATGAGGCTAAATGTTTATTCCAAACGCCGTTTCGATTACCGCTCTGAACATAAAATGTATAATTTCCAGGTGCAAGCTGTGCATAGTTAGCGCTGCGTTCATCCCCGGGATATTGCCACCCGGGATTAGCTCCGTTGAGCCGGTAACGGAATTTTATGTGGTCGGGGTCTGTATACAAAAAAGCAGTGAAAGCAATATTTATGGAATTATCCAAATGGCTGAAAACTAAATTGCCGGAGACCTCCCCGGCCTGGCGCTGCCATAAGACTGGTTGATTGTTTGCGTATACATCCTCTATGATCGGGTTAGATGGAAGGGTGACAGCTTTTTGGTTTGGCGTAAAATAAGCGTATCCATTTCTAAAGCCAAAAACAATGTCGTTGCCAATAACAGCAAACGGAGAACTTGGGGATACGTCCATCACTGAAATTTCGTGCTGGGCCAAGACAGAAACACCAGTGTTAAGGTCATAATTTAAAATCCCCATTCCGCCGCCCGTCCAAACAGCGTTATTTATTACGCTAACAGTTAAACACCCCGGGTTTATTAAATTACCCAGCGCGTTCACTACCCTAAAACTTTTTGTTTTTTTATCGAATAGCGTGATGCCGGTACCCGCAGCGCAAACGATCCGGTTTTTTGGCGCCCCTATCACATCAAAGAAAAAATAATTCCCCGGTTCGCCCTTTCCTGTATAAACCGTAGTTGCACCTTTGGCTATATCATAACTAAATAGCCCGTTCCTTGATGCAATCCAAAGTATTCCGTTGTCATAAAAACCATTTAACAGTATATATTTATACTGCTCCCCGCTTTTCTTTGATGCAGTTGCTGAAGCGGCGGTAATTTGACGGGTAATCAAATCATATTTAAACAAGCCCCTGTTTGTAGTTATAAAACAGGCCTTTTCATCCGCTAAGATCAACCTTCGCATATTGCACACAATCAGAAGAGAATCAGAGAGCGGGAGTACTCTTTGCGACAGTACGCCCTTTTGGGGTTCCCACTCCATAACCCTTTTTTGATTGATCAGCAACCATCTCGTTTTCGATACCTGCACAAAGTCATATAGATTTTGAACCTGAGGGTCGCCATCAAATACTTTTTCAACCTTTTTGGTTTTCCAGTTTACGCAGATCATTCCATGGTTGTATGACGACATCCAAACCTTTGTGCTGTCGTATTTATCCCTGGCAGCCTTACTTATTCCCAATTCAACAGCGCTGTCCTTATTCAGGAACCGTATTTTTAACTGCTGGTTGTTTATATCGAGCATGCTCATCCCATAGTCGGAGCCCACCCATAACCTCCCCTTTTTATCAACATACAATTTTGAAATGATGTTATCAGGCAAGCTATATGGGTTATTACTATCATGGACATAATTACATTCGATTTTTTTTGAGATGATGTTGTACACCATGAGCCCCTTTCCTTCAGAAGCCAAAAAAAGGTGCTCTTTTTTTTTATCCTGTGGAAGAAATAAGAGGTCGTTTATTGAAATATCTTTGGTCGCTGCACATTCGAAGGCCGCCGTTTTTGAATCTTTCAGCGTGAATAACCCATAATTTGTCCCTAAATAGATAGTGGAGCCGCACTTGGATACGCCGAATGTTTTGAGCAGCGAGCCATTGTAAATCAAAGTGGCCGATGTGTAAGTATTTTGCCTGCTATTGTAGAAATAGACTTTCTCGCGGCTCGATACCATTATGGTATTTTCATCTATCAAATAGGTACAAAGGGGGTCGGCAATGCTGGTCAGCGACGTAAATGATATTTTTAATGTCCGGAGGTCTAACCTGGCCAAACCGTATTCACAAACGAACCATAAGTTGTTTTTGTCTGCACAAAAGGCAGCAAAGCCAGCGAAATCGTGCTTCGAATCCGGTTTAACGTAAACAAATTTGCCGCTCACATCATCATAATAGCACAACCCTGCCGAACCGACCCAAACTCGCCCGGTGCTGTCTGCAATTACACCTGAATAATAACCTTTTAGCCCGCCTTCCGACTTGTCAAAACTGTTAAACTCTTTCGTTTTATAGCCGTCGAATCTTTCCAGGCCATTGGCGCATGTCCACACGTAGCCATGCTTGTCCAATGTCAAATCAGGTATTTCGCGGTTTATGAAGTGATTTTGGCTATTAAAGTTCTCAAAGCGCCAGTCGGGGTTGGGCGTAAATACTTGCGCCAACAACCGAAGCGGAATAAAAAACAACAAACAGCTAAACCCAAATCGTATCATAAAAACACTAATTAACTCGAATTTAATCGAATTTCACGAATTTAACCGAAAAGTAATTCGTGACTGTTAGTGCTTTCCCTTTAACTTATTATTGTCAAAACACAAGGCCCGTTATTTTAAACTAATCTAATATCTCACATCCGCACATTTTCACACCTAACTAAAACCCTTCGGCTATAAACCATCCCGCACGTGCGGGATGAACTATGAACCCCTTCGCATCTGCAGATCAATGCTGTTTAGTTAAGGAAAATATTGGTAAAAGGAATTATCTCGTTGATGTAAATGCGCAGCTAAAGCCCTCTCCCCCTTGTAGAGGGTTTGGGTAAGGCGTGGATAATGTTCTTAGCTGAACGACTTTAGCCCGCACATCCGCACATTTTCACCTAACTAAAACCCTTCGGCTATAAACCATGAACTATGAACCCCTTCACATCTGCAGATCAATGCCGTTTAGTTAAGGCAAATATTGGTAAAAGGAATTATCTCGTTGATGTAAATGCGCAGCTAAAGCCCGCTCCCTTGGAGAGGGTTTGGGTGAGGCGTGGATAATGTTCTTAGCTAAACGACTTTAACCCACACATTCGACATCCGCATATCTGCATATCTGCATATCTGCATATTTTCACATCCGCACATCTAACTAAAACCTCCGGCTGTGAACCATCCCGCACGTGCGGGATGAACTATGAACCCCCTCACATTCGCACATCTTCTACCTAATCTCTAACCTCCAATCTCTAACTCACAACTTCACAAACGCACTTCTCCCCACCAGCGTATTCGTATTGGTATTCATTACCGTGATAAAATAAGTTCCCGGCACCAGCGCGCTTACATCGGTTTGCCATTGCGGCGATGATGATTGCGCTGTTTTGAGCACTACGCCCAGGTTGTTGACGATCTCGATGGTATAGGTGGTCGTGGCGGTAGCAGTTGGTTGATTGATAGATAGGTTAACCGCTCCGGCTGTCGGGTTCGGGTACACCATAAAGCCGTTCAGCGTGATCTGGTTACCTGTATTGGCGTACATGATGGTGATCACATTCGAATACGTTATGTTCCCGTTTAAATCAGTCAGTTGCAGACGGTAGCTGTTGGCGCCTTGCACC
The DNA here is from genome assembly GCA_013286235.1 of Bacteroidota bacterium. Lineage (GTDB taxonomy): Bacteria > Bacteroidota > Bacteroidia > Sphingobacteriales > Sphingobacteriaceae > Mucilaginibacter. The sequence continues at coordinate 12,995 of JABDGE010000032.1, read as the reverse complement.
GGCTTGCCATCCAGGTAGTTGTAGGAACCTAATCCGCTCGACAACAGTGCGCCAAGGGTAGTAAAAGTTGTGCCCCCATCGGTGCTTCGCTGAACCGCGAAATTGGTGTAATTCGATTCATTTTCGGTGGTCCATAATACATTGTCGCCGCCGGTAGCTTTTATCGCGTTAAAGCTGAGCAGGTGTACCATCAGCGCCGGGTTCTGGCGGATAACCAGGCTAAAACGGTGGTCGCCGAATGAATTGGTGTCCGAATGCAGGATATCAAAATTGTACGTAGGGTTATCCTTAATATCCAGCGAATCTTTTTTATAGGCATCCTTTAGCCAAATCTCGTAGAGGGCGGGCAGGGGAGCGTCCATAGATAGGGACATATTGTATAAACCATCATTTGTTGCCACCGTGCGCAGGGGGATAGTCAGCGATGCGGCCAACGGCAGGGAGTTAATCGCAAGTGGTACGTTATCGCTGGATATGCTGGTGAAGCCAATTAAACCGTTACCTTTCCAGTGGCGCGCGTCTTCATTGATCACAAAGCCGCTGCTCGCTTTTGGGTTAAAGGTGATGATAGTCTCCTCGTCGTTTATACTGTCTTTGGTCATCCTTAGCCGTAAGATGGGGTTAGGCACACCCGGGTTGATTGCCGCCGGATTGTTGATCCTTTGGTTCATAAAACCTTCGGGCAGGTGGGCGTTGGTCGAGGTTGCTTTTGCGCTTTCGTTAAACACTAATTGCGAGGAGTTGGCCCCATAGGCCTCCACGAAAAATCCCTGCCCGCTGCCGATAAACTCCGCGGCGTGGAGGGTGCTTGGCCCGGCTGTATTGTAAATGGCATAGATGCCGTTCGCCGGGTTCAGCTCGTAAATAAAGCTGGTAATGCCTGTGTTGGTAGTGGTGTTGTAGGGTGTCATAAAAATGCCGCTGTTGCTTGCGGATACCCCCTGGACGTTCGCCAGGTCGATTGCGCTGGCATAGGGGTTGCCAACCAGGTACCAGAACTGGCTAACGCCGCCGAAGGTCGCCGACGAAGGCGCATACCAGGCTGCAAAGCTAACCTGGCCCTGGTTTAAGGTTCCTGTTGTGGTGGCAACGGTCGATAATACCGGGCTATAGGTTGGGCTGGTTAAATTAGCGACGCCTTCCGACAAATTACCCCGGTAAAATACATAATAGCCGTTAGCCGCCGGCACTGTATAAGACCCGGTTAAACCCGCCCCATTAGGCGACACAGGGTATGTCGGAGAAGCCCCCGTTCCTGTGCTCATCGAGCTCACGGCTATATAGTTGCTGTTATAAAAAGTACTGTATTGTGGCACAAAGCTTTCATCATAAAGGAATAAAGTCGGGTTACCTGTAGCCGAGAATCCCGGGCCTGGGCCGGTAAGGTAAAGGCTGTTCAACAAATAATTCATGCCCGACGTGCCATTGGGGCTGCCTCCGGCAGAAACGGCTGATGACATTAAGCGATAGCTCCTGTCCCCGGAGATAAAACGCTGTACGTTTACATTTCCGGTTACGGAACAGCCGGACGGGATTGGTGCTACAGCCGCAGTGCTGTCGTTGTCGGATACCAGGGTCAAATAGGCGTCAGCCGTGGTCGGCGATGCAGCATTATCACCGGCCACCAGCGCAGCGCCGTTGCTCATGGTCAATAAGCCGGTGGGGGCCACATAAAAATTGCCGCTTATGGTTTTTATCCCCGCATTGGTGAAATTAACGGTGTTGAAAACAGAACCGAAGGTCTGTGAAGCGGCTCCGCCCGCCAAAGCCTGAGCCCCATTTCCGTTAAAATTCACTATCGTATTGTAAAGTGCAACATAATTGCCAGTAGTATTAGGCATCGAGTTGGTGAAACTTCCGGCAATATTCAGGTTATTGGTACTTGCGCCATTCGGCGTTTTTATACCCGTCCCCGAAAAGCTTATGCCCTGGTAACTAACCCCGGTCGGTAATCCGGTAACCGGCAGATCGGTATAAACGGTCTGACTTGCGCCGGCATAACCGATAACGCCTGTTCCGCTGCATGCCAGGGTATTTGTTCCGGTGGTCGAAAGACCCGATAACCCGTTGGCGTTTGCCCATTGCAGCGTGCCGGCGCTAACGCCGGTTGCAGAAGCACTGCCCGCCTGGTTGCTGGTTGATATAATGCCCGTGGTGCCTGTGCTGGTTAAACTTGTTACACCACCGGTGACGTTGAATGCCGCGTTATAAGCATTGCTTGAAAACGCCGACGTTAAGTTGATATTGCCCGAAAGGTTTAAGCCGGTTATGGATGACGAAATGGCTTCCGTATAAGTATTGGCCGAAACCGTGTTGGCGGTAACATTTAAGTTGGCGGCATTAATGACACCCGTACCCGCCAGTGTGGCTGTGTATGCCGTGGTTGCCGAATTGGCGTCGCTCACCTCATTAATATCGCCAAATGTTAATTGATACGGACTGTTTACGGTTAACACAGGCGCCTTGCCGCCAAAGTTGCCGAAGTTTAAAGTGCCTAAAGTCACCGCTGCGGGGGCATTTTGTACGATAGGTTGATTGGTAAACGGGTAAGTTACCCCTATATTGACATTACTGCCTGCAACCGGTACCGTTTTTGAAATCCAGTTATTGACGTCATTCCAGTCGTTGCTGCTGGTTCCCAGCCAATCGTAAGCCGCGTTGCAGATTATGGTGACATTGGCCGTGGAACTGCCGTATAAATTATAAGCTGTTATTGCGACTGGAAAGCTGCCCGTAACCGTTGCGTTTCCGGCAAGTATACCTGAGGTAGCGTCGAACGTAATGCCCGCCGGCAAGGCACCCGAAATTGCCCATCCGCAAATGGTTAGCTGCCGGATGTTATTTTCCAGAAAGTCAGGTACGTACATATTGCCGGAAGGGTCGACATAAGGGTGATAGGGATAGCCAAAAGTAGATGTTAAAAACGACGAACCGTTGGTAAATCCCGGAATGCCTGTTTCGCCCGCAAGCGTTGTGACTACACCGCCGGTTGTTATTTTCCTGATCAGGTCATTCCTGATATCGCCGGTGTACAGATTTCCAGCCCAGTCAAATGATAGGGTAGCCGGAGTGTGAAAAGTTGCCGCGCTGCCGGTTCCGTTGATTGAACCTGAAGCAGCTGTAGATGAACCGGCAAACAGCGTTACCGCTGTTCCTGCGGCGTTAATTTCCCTTATTTCGTTATTATTATAATCAGATACAAATAGGTTTCCAAAACCATCGAACGCCAAATCAGCGGGGCTCCTAAACTGTGATGTCGAAAGGCTGCCATTATTTAGGCCATATGCGCCGCTTCCCGCGTAAATCGATTGAACGCCGGTGGAAAGCACTACTTTATATATAACGTTGGTATTAAAATCAGGGAAGTATAAGTTTTGACCGGACACATCAAGGGTTACCCCGCTTGGGCCGCTGGATGTTGCTATGGTCGTAACAACCCCTGTCGCTATTACAATTTTCCGGATGTCCCCGCCGGCATATTCCGAAACATATAAGTTTGCCCCTGCCGCATCTATACAAAGTCCGTTTGGCTGATAAAAAGTGGCCGCCGTGCCGATACCGTTGGTTGTACCTGCAGCGCCGCTCCCTGCAAGCGTTGTTACCGCGCCGGTTGAAACAACTATTTTCCTTATCAAATTGGTGTGCGTGTCAACCACATAAAGGTTCCCCGCCCCATCGCCTACCACCGTACAAGGCACATTAAAAGAAGCAGCATTACCGGTACCATTTGTGTTGCCGGCAACACCTGTCGTACTCCCGTAGGGTGTTGTTACCAGGCCATAAGCCATGCCCGGTACAGCCCCCCCCTGTATTGGTAGGTGAATTACTGCCGGATACCCCATTTACAAAAGCAACCACATCGGTACCTCCATTATAACTGATATTTGGCGACGGCAGCATAATCGAAATGACCACCGTGGCACATGCGGTGTTGCCGGCGGCATTGGTAGAAGTGATAGTATAAAACGTCGCAGGCGATGCCGTTGTCGGCGTCCCGGTTATCACCCCGGCAGAAGTTATTGATAGCCCTGTAGGTAAGCCGGGGCTGATGGAGGCAGATGTTAGGGGGCCGCCGCTGGCGATGGTTGGCGATAAGTTAGAAATTGCCGTACCGGCAGTGTAAACCTGCGGGGTGGTGTAACTGAACACCGGTCCGGGAACGGTTATGGCTACATTGGCCGTCGAGCTTCCGTATAAATTATACGCCGTAATCGCCACATTGTAGGTGCCGGGTGACGTTGCGGTGCCTGAAAGAATGCCCGAGGTAGCGTCAAATGTAATACCCGAAGGCAAGGCGCCCGAAATTGCCCACCCAACAATAGGCAGTTCCCTGATGTTGTTAGTTCCGGCATCAGGCACGTACATATTGCCGGAAGGATCGATATACATGTGAAGGGGGGTGACAAGGGCGGAGTTTGTTGAAATACCGGGCGTTGTAACTACGGCTGCCGGCGCTATTTTTCTCAACTGGTTAGTCTCACCTACATACAGGTTTCCGGCCACATCAAATATGACCCCGGCGGGATAATTAAAACTTGCAGCCGCGCCGGTTCCGTTAGTTGAGCCGACAGCTCCCGTGGGCGAACCGGCAAAAAGCGTTACGCCCGAAGCATTTATTTCCCTTATTTCGTTGTTGAAATAATCTGCCACAAATAGGTTTCCCGAAGCATCAAAGGCTATATCAATAGGTTGGTTAAATTCTGCCGAGGTGAGGGTGGTGCTGTTTATTCTCCCAACTGTACCATTTCCGGCGTAAGTGGTCACACTACCCGAAGACAGCGCCACTTCCCTGATCATGTTGCTTTTTTGATCAGCAAAGTACAAATTCGCTCCGGCAGCGTCCAGGGTTAACCCGGCAGGGCCATAGGCTGAGTTGCTTGCTATGGTTGTAACAACGCCGGTTGCTATCACAATTTTCCGGATATCACCGCCGTAGTAGTCCGCAACATATAAATTAGCTCCCGCCGCATCTATGCATATGCCGTCCGGATAATTAAAGCTGGCGGCTGTACCTGTCCCGTTTGTAGTACCGGCTGTGCCGCTGCCGGCAAACGTTGTTACCACGCCGGTTGAAATTACGATTTTACGTATCAAATTATTGGTTTGGTCGGCAACATACAGGTTTCCTGCACCATCGCCGGCCAGACCCTGGAGCTGATTAAACCGCGCGGCGTTTCCGGTACCGTTAGCATTGCCGGCTGCTCCTGCAGTACTGCCGTAAAGGGTGCTTACCACGCCGTAAGCTGTAGCCGGCACAGCGCCGCCCGTATTGGCCGGGGAGTTGCTGCCGGGTGTACCCTCTGTGTAGGTAATGGCATTAGTGCCTGCATTGTAGCTGATATTTGGTGCCGCACCCACTGTTATGGTTACGGTGCACGTCCCTGTGCCTCCGGCCGCGTTAACAGCGGTGACGGTGTATACGGTGGATGCGGATGCTGCCATTGGCGTGCCGGTTATTACCCCAACCGAATTGATGGATAAACTTGCCGGTAGGCCGGGGCTGATGGAAGCGGATGTGACAGGGCCGCCGCTGGCTACAGTTGGCGTTAAATTAGAGATTGCAGTACCTACGGTATAAGCAACGGGTGTAGTGTAACCGAATACGGGAGGCGCGGCAACCGAAATGGTTACCATGGCCGTTCCCGAACCACCGGTCGCGTTAGTAGCGGTAATGGTGTACACAGTGGATGCCGATACTGCCATTGGCGTGCCGGTTATAACCCCGGCAGCAGTGATGGACAAGCCTGAGGGTAAGCCGGGGTTGATGGACGCGGATGTGATAGGCCCGCCGCTGGTTATTGTCGGTGATAAATTGGAAATGCCTGTACCAACCGTGTACACAGGCGGATTGGCATAACTGAATACGGGCGGCCCACCCACCGTTATGGTCTCCGTGCAGCTTGAAGAAGTACCAAACTGCCCATTGGCGGTAATGGTAAAGGTAACCGGCCCGAAATCGGCTAAGGGTGTACCGCTGAAAGTACCGGTGTTGCTGTTAAAGCTAATCCCTGAAGGCAGCGTCCCCCCGCTGATGGTATAGTAAACCGGTGGATATTTGGTGATGGTATTCTTAGTAAAATCCGACACATAAAGGTTGCCGCTCGCGTCGACGATCAGGCCCCTCGGATCAGTGAGTCCCGTTATGGATGTGATGAGCGTGCCGGCTGGCGTGTAAACGGTTACTTTGCCGGTGCCGGAATCGCCGATATAGATATCGCCGTAACTATCTAAGCATAGCCCATATGGCGTGGAAAGCCCGCTGACCAGGGTGGCGACATAAACGCCGGCCGAGGTGTATTTTTGAAGATTTTGATTGCCTGCGTCCAGCACATAAATGCAGCCGCCTCCATCAACCGCTACGTTGATGGGTGTACTTAAGATAGTGGAGGCCCGTATCCTCAGCAACCGGGTACCTGTTGTGCTGTATTCATAAACGGCGTTGCCAAAGTCATCCGCAAGATAAATATTATTCGAAGCATCGATCGCCATACCCTCAATGGCAAGGGCGTTTGTGGTAATGGTGGATGAATAAGTTCCCGCAGAAGTGAATTTGTAAAGATAACCACCGTCTTCCCCTGAATAAGCATTTCCGGAGGCATCGAAGACAATACTGGTGGGGTTTTGCTTTTGAGGAAAGGACGTCCTCGCGATAAAAATTCCGGTATAGGCGCTGGTTGTGGTATTGTATTCCAGCACATTGTTGGTGGCCGTGGCATAGTTGGTTACATAGAGGCTGCCGCCCGCGTCGAATGCCATGCCGTAGGGATTCTTTAATGTGCCACCTGTTAGCGCAACGCCTGTGCCAAAACCGCTTACCGTAATAGAACCCCCTGAATTTGCCGGGCTTAGCGCCGTTATGGGCGCGTTGATCAGGTAATCTTCGGTGTTGGGCGTGTAGCTGATGTTAGGGGCCGTAGGTGTATTGCAGGTTATGGTTACGTTGGCGGTTGAGCCGCCGTAAAAATTATAGGCTGTAATTACCACCGGGAAAGTACCGCTTACCAAAGGAGCGCCGGAGAGGATACCCGTGGTGGCGTCGAAACTTATACCCAGGGGTAAAGCGCCTGAAATTGCCCACCCGCAGATAGTTAGCTTCCGGATATTATTGTTGCCATAGTCAGGCACGTACATATTGCCGGAAGCATCGATATACGGATGGCCAAGATCGTTGAAGTCGGAGGTTGTAAGGGTTGGGCCATTGGTTTCTCCGAAGACATCCGCCTCGCCCGCAAGCGTTGTAACTGCGGCTGCCGGCGTTATTTTCCTTATCAGTGAGGTGCCCAACTCGCATACATAAATATTACCTGCGGCGTCTAGTGATAGTGTGTTGGGAAAGCTAAAACTTGCACTTGTCCCGTTTCCGTTGGTTGAGCCGTAAGTGCCGGTAGCTGAACCGGCAAAAAGCGTTACACCCGAAGCATTTATTTCCCTTATCTCATTGTTGTCATGGTCGTCAACAAACAAATTTCCCGAAGCATCAAATCCTACATCCTCGGCTACGTTAAATTCTGCCGATGTAAGCATTGTACTGTTTGTTTTTCCGGCTGTTCCATTCCCGGCATAAGTTGTTACCGTCCCACTGGAAATTACGACTTTACTTATCATATAGCCATTTGAACCGGTAGCATACAAGTTTGCTCCGGTTGCATCTGTAGTTAATCCCCAACCGGAAACGGCGGTTGTTAGCGTTGAAACAGCGGCGGTGGCGATAACAATTTTTCTGATTCCATTTTCGTCCGAAACGTACAGAACGGTTTGGGTTGGGTCGATGCATATTCCGCTCGGGGCATAAAAACTAGCCCCTGTGCCAGTTCCGTCCGTACCACCCCTTGTGCCACTGCCGGCGAACGTAGTTACGGCGCCTGTCGAAATGACCATTTTGCGTATTAGATTATTACCTTGGTCAGCAACATACAGATTTCCCGCCCCATCGCCAACCACACTTGTCGGAAAATTAAACAGTGCATTATTGCCTGTACTGTTTGTGTTGCCGCTCACGCCGGTTGTACTGCCGCAAGGGGTGCTTACCACGCCGTAAGCCAATGCCGGCACCGCGCCGCCGGTATTGGCTGGCGAATTGCTGCTGTTTGTGCCATCTGTTAATGTGATAGCATTGGTGCCTGCATTGTAGCTGATATTTGGCACGGGCGCGGCAGTGCAGTTTATGGTTACATTGGCGGTTGAACTCCCGTAAAAATTATACGCAGTAATTACTACCGGGAAGGTACCCGTAACGGTTGCGTTGCCAGATAGGATTCCTGTTGTGGCGTCGAAACTTATACCCGATGGTAATGTGCCGGAAATGGCATAGCCACAAATGGTGAGTTGGCGGATATTGTTCGCATAGGGTTCCGCAATGTACAAATTGCCGGAGGCATCGATATAGGACGGACGAGGATATTCAAAAGTAGAGGTTGTAAAAGAAGTGCCGTTGCTAAATCCCCCTATACCCGCCTCGCCGGCAAGCGTAGTAACTGCGCCTGCCGGCGTTATTTTTCTTATCAAGTGGTTGCCAGTTTCGCCTACATACATGTTTCCCGCTGCATCGAATGATATAGATACGGGTATATTAAAGCTTGTCATTGTTCCGCCTCCGTTTGTTGAGCCGGCAGCGCCGGTAGCTGAACCGGCAAACAGCGTTACGCCCGAAGCATTTATTTCCCTAATTTCATTATTGCCCCCATCGGCCACAAACAGGTTTCCCGAACCATCAAATGCCACACCTTCAGGATCATTAAATTCTGCCGATGTAAGTGTTGTGCTGTTCGTATTTCCTTGCGTACCATTGCCGGCGTAAGTGGTTAACGCCCCGGTGGCAATTACTACTTTCCTGATAACATTGTCAGTGAAACAGGCAATATACAAATTCGCTCCGCTTGCATCTGTCGTTAATCCGAAGCCGTCAGCGCCTGCTGTCCCAGGTAAAGTAGAAACAACGGCGGTCGCAATAACAATTTTTCTTATTCCACCATTGTCGGCAACGTATAAAATAGTTTTGGTGGGATCTATGCATATTCCCATCGGCAGGCTAAAACTAGCCCCTGTGCCCGTGCCGTCCATCGTACCGTTTGTACCGCTGCCGGCAAGCGTTGTTACAGCGCCGGTTGAAGTGGTTATTTTACGTATCAAATTATTGCTCCCGTCAACAACGTAAAGATTTCCAGCGCCATCGCCAGCTACACACAAAGGCACTTTAAACAGTGCACCATTGCCAATACCGTTGGTGTTGCCGCTGGTCTCGAATAGGCTCCCGTAAGGAGTACTCACCACACCATAAGCCAAAGCCGGCACGGCCCCACCGGTATTCGTTGGTGAATTACTGCCGGGGCTGCCTTGTATAAACGTAACCGCGTTGGTGCCTGCATTGTAGCTGATATTGGGCACAGGCGGGGTGCTAACCGTTATGGTTACATTTGCGGTTGAGCTTCCGTATAAATTATAGGCGGTAACTACCACCGGGAAAGCGCCAGTGACCGTTGCGTTGCCCGAGAGGATACCTGTGGTGGCGTCAAAACTGATTCCGTCCGGCAAAACGCCGGAAATGGCCCATCCGCAAATTGTCAGCAGACGGATGTTATTGTAATCTATGTCTGGCAGGTACATATTGCCGGAGGCATCAATGTACGATTGGCCGGGAAAGCCAAAGGTGGAGCTTGTAAACGAAGCGCCGTTGCTGTACCCTGCCGTGCCCGCTTCTCCCGCAAGCGTTGTAACCAGGCCGGCCGGCGTTATTTCTCTTACGAGATGATTGTTTATGTCACCCACGTACATATTCCCGGCCGCATCAAACGAAATTGCGCGGGGAAGGCTGAAGGTCGCCGATGTCCCGGTCGCGTTAGTCGAGCCGGCTGCGCCGGTAGCCGAACCGGCAAACAGCGTTACGCCCGAGGCATTTATTTCCCTTATTTCGTTGTTGCCATAGTCGGCTACAAACAGGTTTTCCGAAGCATCAAATGCCACACCGGAAGGAAAAAAGAATTCTGCCGATGTAAGTGTAGCGCTGTTTGTTTTTCCGGCAGTACCATTCCCCGCGTAGGTGGTTACCGCGCCGCTGGAAATCACTGCCTTTCTGATCACATTCGCGGTGTAATCGGCAAAATACAGGTTCGTACCGCTTGCATCGATCGCTAATCCATGCGGGGTGTAGCTGCCGTTGACCGCCGTTATGCTTGAAACGACGCCGGTCGCGATAATAATTTCCCGGATGTCCCCGTTGCCGCCTTCTGAAACATATAAGATGGTATTTGTCGGGTCGATGCATATCCCCTCCGGATCGTTAAAGCTGGCCGCTGTGCCTGTCCCGTTTGCACCGCCGGTTGTACCGCTGCCGGCAAGCGTCGTCACCGCACCGGTCGAAATGACTACCTTTCTGATCAAATTATTTGCAGCATCAGCAACGTACAGGTTTCCCGCGCCATCGGCAACCACGGCGTCAGGGCTGCTAAACCGTGCAGCATTGCCGGTATTGTTAGTATTGCCGCTTATGCCGGTTGCACTGCCGTAAGGCGTGCTTACTACGCCGTAGGAGATTGCCGGCACATCGCCGCCTGCATTGGTTGGCACACTACTCCCGGGGCTGCCTTTTATAAATGCAACAGCGTTGGTGCCGGTATTGTAGCTGATGTTTGGAGGCGGAGCATTAACCAATATGGTGACATTTGCGGTTGAGCTGCCATATAAGTTGTAGGCAGTAATTCCTACCGGGAACCTGCCGTTAACCGTTGGAGTGCCTGATAGGATACCTGTTGTGGCGTCGAAGCTGATACCTGCGGGCAAAGCGCCGGAAATGGCCCATCCGCCGAGGGTTAGTTGACGGATGTTATTATCTGAGGTGTTATTCAAATACATATTGCCTGATCCATCTATATAGGATTGAAACAGATTGTCAAAGGTGGAGTTAAGAAACGAAGTGCCATTTGTATTACCGTAAACGCCGTTTTCACCGGCAAGGGTGCTAACTGCTGCCGCTGGCGTTATCTTCCTGATTACATATACTTCGCTTACATACATGTTTCCAGCCAAGTCAAATGATAAGGAATTGATGCCATAAAATGTCGCAGCCGTTCCGGTCCCGTCTGTAGTGCCTGCCGCCCCGGTAGGTGAACCAGCATACAAGGTTACACCGGAGGCGTTTATTTTCCTTATTTGATTGTTGCGGACGTCGGCTACGAACAAGTTTCCCGAAGCGTCAAACGCTAAGTCTCCGGGATCATTAAATTCAGCCGACGTCAGGCTTGTACTATTTGTGCTGCCGGCAGTACCATTTCCGGCATAGGTGGTTATAATTCCGCTGGAAATTATTACTTTTTTGAGGATATTATCCTCACCGTCGGCGTAATACAAATTGGCGCCGGAAGCATCCGTGGTTATCCCGCCTGGGTATCCGACTGCTGTGCCGGATATAGTTGAAACAACTGCAGTTGCGATAACAATTTTTCTGATTCCTGCGCGGTCTGTAACGTATAAAATAGTTTTAGTAGGATCAATGCATATTCCAAAAGGGTTATTAAAACTAGCCGCTGTGCCGGTGCCATTTGTATTTCCGGCTACGCCGCTGCCCGCCAGCGTGGTTACCGCACCGGTTGCAAGAACTATCTTACGTATCAAATTATTGGAATAGTCAGTAACGTAAAGGGTTCCCGCTTCATCACTAACCAAGCCGATAGGTCCGTAAAACGACGCGGCGTTACCCGTGCCATTGGCACTGCCGACTCCCCCTATTGTATTACCATACGGGGTACTTACAACTCCGTAGGCCATACCCGGAATGGTTCCCCCTCCGGTAGTATTTGGCAAAAACGAAGCGGAGCTGCCCTGGTCAAACGTTACCGCATTAGTGCCGCCGTTATAACTAATAGCCGGCGCGGTTTGCGCAAAGGCTACCCGGCAAACGGGCAGCAAACCAAAAAACAGGAAAGCTTTTAGTAAAAAAGGTCTCATTTTTATACAGGATATTATTCTTACTCCAGGGGGACATAAAAATACCTGTAATAATATTGGCGCGGTATTACCAAATGTGGTAGTATTTGATTACCAATAAGCGAGGTCTATAATTTTAATATTACCTTTAGTGATGCCCAAATCCCTTTTATTATTCGCCTTATTTTTACTGAATGCAGGGATTGTGTCAGCCCAGTTTAACGAATCGGATTTTGAACACTATTCAGTAACCGACGGTTTGAGCGATAACAACGTCACCTGCATTGCCCGCGACAAGCAGGGCTTTATGTGGATTGGGACCGAAGTAGGATTAAATTCTTTTGATGGGGAAACTTTTGAGCGCTATTTCCCGCACAACAAACCGCTAAACCTGGTGGGAGCGTACATTGTAAGCCTCGTTCCCTTCAGCAACAATTGCCTCGGCGTTGCCACCCGCGAGGGTTTCCAGGTAATAAATATTGAAAACAGATCTACGCGGAATTACCGATTCAGTGATACGGATCCATTTGCACACTACAATAACGGCGTTTACGATGCTGCCGAACTGCCGGGCGGTCGGGTGTTGTATAGTTCCACCAGCGGGGTATATGAGTTCGACAGGCCAGGCCATCTTTTCTTCAGGTACGACAACTACACCGCCTCGTCCGAAGAAAGTAAAAGAATATTATATGCCAAGGACATTGTTAAGGTAAGTAATACGGAAGCGCTGATCTATACGGCCGATTGTAAACTGGACTATTACAATTTTCAAAAAAAAGTCTACTACCATGTGTCCCCGTCTTCAGCCGGGTGGAAGGCCTTTTATCCTGATAAGCATCACGATACAAACTGCAAAAAGATTGGCGAAAACGAGTATATCTTCTTTAATCCTTATTCCGACAGCCTCATCTATTATAACCGTGCACAGAACATGCGCGTGGTTTCAAAACTCCCCTGGTTGACCGCAGAGGGCCTGAACTGGGCAAGCAGGGTGTATATGCTGAATGACAGCAGTTTTGTGATGAACAGCCCACTCGCCGGTTTTTTTCTTTTCAAATTGAATAAAAAAACAGGGA
>JABDGE010000031.1 GCA_013286235.1 Bacteroidota bacterium | reverse complement strand
AACCGTATGACGGACCTGATCCACGGGTTCCTGGACCTTTCAAAACTTGAACCCGGCAAACTAAAACTTAAGATGCAGCAGTTTGATATGAGCACATTGGCGGAAGATGTGATCGCCGATGCACAAGTCGCCAGCCCGTATCGCCGCATTATTTTGAACACAGGCGGGAGCATAATCGTGAACGCGGACAGGGAGAAAATAAGGCAGGTGATCGGTAATTTTTTAAGCAACGCCATCAAATATTCGGATAAAGAGGGAATGGTGACCGTAACCTGCGAAAAGCAACCTGGCGATGTTAGGGTTTCGGTTAAGGACGAGGGGATCGGCATACGGTATAAAGACCAGGAGAAACTGTTCCAACGCTTTTACCGGGTTGAAAGCGACAAGATGAAAAATATATCGGGTTTCGGTATCGGTCTGTATCTTTCGAGCGAGATCATTCAGCGGCACAGGGGGACGATAGGGCTTGAGAGCGAGGAAAATGTAGGGTCGACCTTTTATTTTACGTTGCCGCTGGCGAGGTGAACGCGAATCAAGAACCAAGAGCCAAGAACCAAGAATCAAGAGAAAGAATCAAGAGCGAGGGAGAAAGTTGCAGTGGCAGTAGCAGTGGCAGGATAAAGGGTTGGGATAAAAGGGGAAAGATCAAGAGCCAAGAACCAAGAGCGAGGGAGAAAGTTGCAGTGGCAGTAGCAGTGGCAGGATAAAGGGTTGGGATAAAAGGGGAAAGATCAAGAGCCAAGAATCAAGAGCGAGGGAGAAAGTTGCAGTAGCAGTAGCAGTGGCAGGATAAAGGGTTGGGATAAAAAGGGGAAGATCAAGGGTCAAGAACCAAGAAAATGCAGGCGAGATGGACAAATTGCCTAAATGAGCAGAATTGGACCGTTTGGCCTTTGTTTAGCTGCAAAGTTGCAGGAATTTACCTGCTTGTGCTGGTTCTTGTATCTCCATAGTCTATGTTTTTCGGGCGTGGGAAGTCGGTGAGCAAATCGGCAAACAGGAGGCACCTACGGAGCCCAAAGTATTTGTTGATCTTTTCTATAAACAGGATACCCCTAACGGGGGTGGCTGTTATGTGTGGCACCCTAAATGGTTCCCTGAAAATTTTCCGACTTAAAATCCCCAAAGGGGTTCCCTGCTTATAGAAAAAAATAGAGTCTTAGGCTCCAAAGAGCCCTTCGGACTTGACTCTTGATTCGAATTACTACATAAAATCTTCATCAGCGCTTGGCCCATAGCTGCCCGGGATTGGAATATCCAGCAGGCGCAGGAAAACCCCCAGCTGCGCGCGGTGGTGAACAATCTGGCAAAAGGACATCCGGATCACCTCGTATTTTGTCCTTACGCTGTATATCTTTTCGCCATTTCGCAAAGTCCAGTCGGGTAACAAATCAGGCTCACTTGCTTTTTCAAGCCGGGAATACCCTTCGGCATATGATCTCTCAAATACATTCAGCAAGGCGGTTGTATCATTAATTTCAGTCGGCTTATAATCCATTTTGGCAAAATCGAGTTCGGATGTGGTGAGCGCCATGGCCACCCATCCGGGTAACTCGGCAATGTGGGTCGACAAGCGTCTTACCGTCATGCTTTTTGGATGAGGCGCCCAATCGTATTTGTCATTTGGCACGCGGCTCAGCATTTTGCGGGTGGTTTCTGCTTCCTCATGCATTTCTTTTAATAATAAAGGGATGATGTTCATGGCTTTTATTGTTTTGATTTATGATCAAAGGAACAATGCGCCGATGACAGCCCTATGTCAGCAGGTTATTTTAATGTTTGGAATTGTGAATCGGATTAGTCCGGAGTCCGAAAGTCCGGAAGTCCGGAAGATGCTGCGGCTGAGGGTTCTGTAATCCGGAAGATTTCGTTAAAAATAACTTTAGTTATACAGAAGTCTGAAATAAAAGGCTTTATGTCCGCCAGCTGGCGGATAACTCTCAGAAGTGCATTTTAACCACAGAGAGCGCAGAGAAAGCACAGAGAACACAGAGAAAAAATAGATTTACACACTATTAAGACTCTGCCGGGTAAAACTTTTAGACTTTAGTTATATGGAAGAGACGAAAAGCTCAAGAGGATGGCTTTAACCAATCACAATTCCAGGAAGTACTGGGTTAAAGACGGAAAATCGTCAAATTTCAGATCGTAATCGTCCGTTTCACCAAAGCCATAGCTCACAAAAACAAACGGCACGCGCGCCAGTCTGCTTTGTTCGCCGTCGCCGGCGGTGTCGCCTATATACACAGGGTTTTTTAACCCGTGGGTATCTGCGAGTAGTTTGATATTGTGGCTTTTAGGCATAAAATTTACTCCGTGGGCCAGTTCGTCCTTAATATGCTCATCAATGCCCGCCCAATCAATAAACAGGCGAATGATACCTTTGGCACAATTGCTCAATATGAAGAGGTCGTACTTTTCAGCGAGCTGTTTTAAGCCTTCTTTTACACCATCGTATAAAACACCTCCCGTTTGCGGGATTAAAACTTTACGTTTTTCGTTCACGAGGCCATAGATCTCTTTTCGTTTTTCGTCGTCAAAATCAGGCATTATAATGCTGATCACTTTTCTGCCTTCCCACCCAACCATTTTCGCAAGATCGTTCCGTTTTACGGTGAGGTCAATACCTAATTCGCCGAAGACATCGTTCCAGGATTGGGCATAGGTAGCTACGGCATCCCAAAGGGTTCCGTCCATATCGAAAATTAATCCATCTGGCTTTTGCATGTGCAGTTTATCAAGCTGGTGTCAATTAAGCTGAAAGCGGTAGGTTAAGAATGAAGCACCGGTTTCATGCAAGTTAAATCCAATATTTTCGTAAAGATGCCGGGCATTGTAATTGTCGACAGCTGTTTCCAACTGTATAAACGAGGCGCCTTTTGATGCCGCAAATTCCATTGCCGCGCGGATCAGCGCTTCGCCGATGCCCTGTTTCCGATAGGCCGAAGCCACGTAAAGGTCATTGAGCAGCCAGTTTCTGAACGCTTCTACCGATGAGATCAGGGGATATAGCTGCGTGAAACCAGCAGGCACGCCATCCTCTGCAATCGCGGCATATATCACCGATTCGTTATGTTCCAGCCGCTCCCGGATGAATTCTTCGGCCAATGAAATATTTGATAGCTGGCCATAGAAAACTCTGTATTGATCAAAAAGCGAGGCGACCAGTTGGTATTCTTCGGCTTGAATTCTTTTTATCTGCATATGGCTTTTTGGGAGGCCGTCGGCATTTTCCTTTCTGGTACACTTCCGTAAGAAAAATTTTGTCGGGTATTATGAATTAACTGCCTGCCCCTTTACTTCCTTGTCAAAATTTTCCATCACCAGCACGGCAGCCCCAACTAATTCTGCATCAAATCCCAGCTCCGAGATGAGCAGCACCGTCCCTCTTGCAAGCCGAGGAATACAATACTTGTGCAGCGACTGCTGAATGGGCGCCAGCAATATTTTACCAACCTTTGCGCCCCGTCCGCTCAGTACGATAGCCTGCGGGTTCATGATATGGATCAGGATGGCCAGTGCTTTGCCTATCTTGTGCCCGGCATCGGCAAAAAGTTCAATGGCAAACTGGTCGCCGTTATTGGCGGCTTCCATGATGGCATCGCCCATTTGTTTGGAATGCGCCTCATCAATTTGCTTCAAGCTGGTAACACGACCCTTTTGTATGCCCTCGATAGCCTGTTTGGATACCACCAGCATGGAGGCTTCCGCTTCCAGGCAGCCACGTTTGCCGCAAGTGCACATGGCCCCGTCTTCCGAAAGCGGGATATGGCTGAATTCCCCGGCAAAGCCGTTGCGCCCCCTGAATATCTCGCCGTTTACGATCATCCCCAAACCGATACCCCAGCCCAGGTTGATCACCATCACTTCCTTCTGGGATTTGGCTATCCCGAATTTTTGCTCAGCCAGTGCAATCAGGCTCGAGTCGTTATCGATGTAGGTCGGCAGGCCTGTCTCGTCAGCGATGTACTGGGCCAGTGTTTTATCACCGGAATCAAGATAGGTATAGTTTACTCCCCTTATCGGGTTCACAAACCCCGGCATGCCAATACCTATCCCGGCTATCTTGTCTTTTGGAATGCCCGATTCGGCCAGGTAGGCATTGATCTTATCGACAAGCTGGTCGAGCGCCTGGTCGTTATGCAGCAGTTTCAGCTCAAACATTTCCATATCTGCCACCGGGTGGTTTTGCAGGTCGACCAATTGGATACGGGTAGCGAGCTGATCCATGGCGATCGCCAGGATATACATGGCGCTTGCGTTGATGGCATACATCAGCGGCCTGCGGCCCCCACTGGAAGGGGCGTACCCCTGCTCGATCACAAAACCTTCCTCAATCAGTTCATTTACCGCCTTAGCGATGGACGGGATACTTTTATCAAAAAGCTCGCTCAATTCCGCACACGACATCGCCTTATCAAAATAAAGGCATTTGATGATCATGTTCTTCAAATGCGAACCCTTTCCGTTTTTGTTTTTTATTTCCATTTAAGGATGATAATTTGCCAAACTTACATTTCAAAATCCGGTGTTTTTCCACCGTTTATATATATGTTTTTCACACCACCAAGCGGCGTAAACATTCTATACATTCAATAATTCCACTTCCCTTCCGCCTTTGCATCTTTTTCAAGAATTTTAAGCAGGTTGTTGTCTTCCTTAGCTGCTTTATTATAATCCGATTCAGCGTACCCGAGTGGGAGCGAAGCCGTTTTCCGTTTGATCAAAATCACGTTAAACTTATCTTTTTGCGACCTTACGCCGACGATGGTTGCCGAGTATTTTGGGCTCACAAAAGCAAGGGTATCACCTGCAGCGGCGCTTAAGTGAAAGAAACCATTATCGTCCGTTCGGCCCGTATCCGCCGAACAAATATTAATTACCTGGCCGCCTTTTATGCTTTCGAGGTTTACGCCAATTACCCTACCTGAAACCGGGAAAGGCTTATAATCAGCCGTCCGGTAAACGACAAAATGTTCAATTGCAGTATCCGGCTGCTCCTGTGCATAGCTGCGTGTATAGCCCATCAAAAGAATTACAAATGGCAAATAGATTAATTTTTTTACCCTGAAAAAATCCGCTTTTAGTAGTATCATCAATCCTGCTGGTTTAAGATGGAGGTAAATTTAATAGATTTTTGGATAACTTGCAGCCAAAGTCTTGAAGTGCGGTCAAGTATCGCAGGGATGCGTGATGATTGATCTGCGCTTGGTGAATTGGGTAGCCCGCCAGCTGGCGGGGCAATATTCTTTTTTGTTTATTTCTACAAACGGGTTGCCTCTACGAGGCATTGATTTGCAAGATGGTCTTACCTGCGTCCACGCGGTAGAATAACTATCGGGACCGACTTCCGTATTCAAAATCATTCACCATTCCCACCTCTACTTCTCCACCTCAAACTCCTTCGTCAACTTAATATCGTCCGAGGACGCCCCGATCATCACCTGGAACTTTCCCGGCTCCACGGTCCAGTTCATGTTTTTATCGAGGATAGCCAGGTCGTCGGGGTGAAGGGTGAAATGAACAGTCTTCTTCTCGCCGGGTACAAGCGGAACACGTTCAAATCCCCGCAGGTCGTACTCATAAGTAGTCACATCACTGAATTCCTGCTTCAGGTACAGTTCAACCACGCCGTCCCCTGCGCGCTGCCCGGTATTGGCAACGTCCACCGTTACTTCCACATCGCCCTGCTGGTGTTCCTTTTCGGGCGATACCTGCAGGTTGCTGCATTCAAACGTAGTATAACTTAAGCCATACCCGAAAGGATAAAGCGCGCCGTTTACGCTGGTTTTGCCCCATCCGTTTTTACCGCCCTGGGGCGCCTGTGAGCCGGGCTTGAAAGGAAAATTAAATTCGATTTGTCCCACGGTTTTCGGGAAGGTGATGGATAGCTTTCCGCCAGGGTTATTGTCGCCAAAAAGCGTTTCGGCAATTACCCTCCCGCTTTCCGGCCCCGGGAACCAGGCTTCCAGGATGGCCGGGACATATTTGTTTTCCCAGTTAACGGTTAAGGGCTGCCCGTTGATCATCACCATCACCACCGGTTTACCCGTTGCCTGCAAAGCCTGTATCAGCTTGAGCTGCCTGCCCGGCAAGTTTAATCCGCTGCGCGACAGGCTTTCGCCCACCTGGTCGACGCCTTCACCTACGGTTGCAATGATCACATCCGCATTTTTGGCTAAAGCCACGGCCGAGTCGATCGATGCCTGTTCCTGCGCGGTCAGGGGCGTCTCAATGATCTCACTTTCGGGCCATGTGGCGTCGATAATGTCGCAGCCTTTGGTATAATTCACAGTGGCGCTGCTGCCCACATAATTTTTTATTCCTTCCAGCACGCTGGTAACCGGGTTATGCGAGGGGCCGTAGCGGCTGATGGCATAACTGGTTTGAGTAGCAAGCGGGCCGGTGACGAGGATGTTTTTTATGGCAGATTTGTTCAGGGGCAACAGGTTGTTCTCGTTTTTGAGCAGCACCATCGATTCGCGGTTCATCTTCAAGCCCATTGCGGTTGCTTCGGCGTTGTGCACGATCTTATCCGCTGCCGCCGGGTCTTTTACATAGGGTTCGTCGAATAGCCCGAGCTTGAATTTTACGCGCAATACGTCCGCCACCCGCGAATCCAGCGTTTTCATGGATACTTTGCCTTCGGCTAACAAATGCCTTAGCGGCATGACATAGGTTTGGGGCATGGTAAAATTGGTGCGGACGTTCAACCCGGCTTCAAATGCCTCGCGTACGGCATCTTCCGGACTGTTAGCTACATGGTGTTTGCTGTACAGGTATTCAACCGCTTCACTGTCCGACACTACATAACCGTTGAACCCAAATTTTTGCCGGAGCAATTCTGTCAAAAAGAAATAGCTTCCGGTTACAGGTTCACCGTTCCAGTCGTTATAGCTGCTCATCACACCCAATGCATGGGCTTCCTGTATTACCCGGCGGAAAGGGTAGAGGTATATTTGGTAAAGTTCGCGCGGGGCCACATGCGGGTCGGTGCGGTCGGCGCCGTCCCGTCCCCCCTTTGGCACGCTGTAAACGGCAAAATGCTTCAGGGTTGATGCCGCGCCTTCTTCCTGCACACCCAGGCACATTTGCTTGCCCAGCTCTGCAATTAAAAATGGGTTTTCGCCATAAGTCTCTACCACGCGGCCCCAGCGCTGGTCGCGGGCAACATCCAGTATCGGTGTGTAAACATTGGTATAACCCAGCGCCCTTGCTTCGCGGCCCACCACGTCGCCGGCCTGCCTTACGAGCGCCTTATCCCAGGTAGCGCCGATGCCGATAGGGGCGGGGAGCGATGTTGCCCTGTCGTGGTTAAGGCCATGGATGCCTTCGTTGGTGAAATCGACCGGGATACCCATCCGCGTTTCCTCAACAAACCATTTTTGGATGGTATTGATGGCGGCGGCATGCTTGCTGTAAGGGTAGGAGTACTGTGTTGGTGCTTCATCTGTACGAGACGTTAAATTGTTCAGTTCCTCGTCAATATTGGCAACACCGTCTTTCCACACCTCATTCTTCCAGGATGCGGCCGGCATTTCTTCCTTTAACACGCGTTTGTAGCCATACAAGGTAGCCAGCTGGCAGGTTTTTTCTTCAACGGTCATTTGGCTTAGCAGGTCGGCAATTCGTTTTTCAATCGGTTGGGAGGGATCCTCAAACACATCCATTTTCCCGTTTTTATTAAAATCTATCCAGCCTTTGTGGTAAATGCTTTTCTCCTGGGCGCTGGCTTGCGTCAGTAGCAGTGGAAGTGCCAAAGAAAGCAGCAGTGGCAGTAGGAGTGGCAGTTTTTTCATGGAGGTTGGAATTGGTTTTTTCAAATATAGAAAGTGTGCAGATTCTTTTTTTAAAATGTTGATTTTGTTGCATCTTTAACTCTGTAGTACAATTGGCAATATCTTTGTATAGATGAATCATAACCTTTTTATGGTCTCTCATCAGTACGTATTCTGCCTTTATTTGCTTTTGCTGGTTGCGACTTTAAACGGCCAGGCTCAGGGTGTTCCTCCCGCGGAACGCGTGTGCGGCAAATGGGAATCGGCTGATAAACGATTGATCATCCAGGTTTATTTGGAGCATAGCCAATACCTGGCCAAACTGCTATGGTACAGCAATACAGGCGGTAAGCCCCTGGATTACTGGCGCGATGTAAAAAACCCGGATCCCAAATTGAGGAGCCGCAGGCTGCTTGGCATGAGCCTGTTGAGCGGTCTGCGGTATGACAAAGATTCCAACTCCTGGGAGGACGGCAGTGTTTATGATTCAACCCACGGCCGTTACTGGAATGCTTCGGCCACTATCGACAAAAAAGGCCAGCTCCGTGTTCGCGGATACTGGCACTTTAAATTTATTGGCAGAACGATGGCTTTTTATAGGGTAAGCTGACTTCTGGTCTTTCCGACTTCTCAACTAATCTCTAATCAACTAACCTCTAATCTCTAACTTCAATTCACCTTCCCAAACTCACCATTCGCATTAATGGTAATTTCGTCGCTCAGCATGGTAGAACCCGCCTGCGGTGCGAAGTTAAAATCAGACCTTTTGATAACCCCAGTCAGTTTAAACCCGGCATCATCTTTTTTGCTCATCGGGTTAGTTATTGTTCCCCGATACCACAGATCCATGGTAACCGATTTGGTTACACCGTGCAGGGTAAGGTTACCGCTTAACTTGTAGTGATTGGTGGAAACCGGGGCAATCCCGGTGCTGGTAAAAGTCATAGTTGGGAATTTAGCCACGTCAAAATAATTGGCCGACTTTAAGTCGTTATCACGGTATTCCACGTCGGTGTTAATAGAAGCGGTATTAACCGTTAAATTGAACGTTGCGTCGCTAAAATCGGGTTTAGCGGCGGTAATCGTACAAGTGAAATTGGTAAATATGCCGTCAACGTCGGATACCATTAGGTGGGTGATGGTAAATCCAAGCTTTGAATGCATGGGGTCGTTTTTCCAGGTGGTTTGTGCAAATGCGGCAGTCGTCAATAAAAGCGCTGCGGCTAAAGTGATGATCTTTTTCATGTTTGATTTGGATGATTGTTAAAGTATTTTCTGCTGCAAACATAAACACTTATTGTTAAGCAATCGTTCAATATATGTTTAAACATTTATTTTTGACAATACGATGATTTGTAAGCGGTTTGTAAGAAGAAATACGGGCGTTTATGCAGTGTTGAAAACTAGTCTATATTTGCCAAAATACCTATTTATGAAATACAGGGAACTTGGAAAAACGGCGCAAAAGCTATCAGCCATCGGCCTGGGCTGCATGGGCATGAACCATGGTTATGGTAAGGCTGACGATGATGAATCCATCGCGACATTAAATCTTTCACTTGAACTGGGTATTAACTTTTGGGATACCGCCGATATTTATGCGAACGGGAAAAATGAAGAATTGGTTGCCCGGGTGCTTAGGCCGAACAGGGATAAAGTCTTTATAGCCACAAAATTCGGTTTCCGTCAAAAAGAAGACGGAGGGAAGGCGATGCCCGGTGCGCCGGGAAGCTTTTTCGACGGCTCGCCTGCCTATATAAAGGTCGCTGTTGAAAAGAGTTTGAAACGCCTGGGCATTGAAACCATCGACCTGTATTATGCGCACCGGATCGATCCGAATGTCCCGGTTGAAGAAATGGTTGGCGCCATGGCACGCCTCGTTGACGAAGGCAAGGTGCGGTACCTCGGTTTGTCCGAAGCTTCGGCGGCTTCCATCCGCAGGGCATATGCCGTACATCCTATCGCTGCCCTGCAGAGTGAATATTCGCTGTTGACCCGCGACCTGGAAGCCGGAATATTGCCGGTTTGCCGGGAGTTGGGTGTATCATTGGTACCCTTTAGTCCCCTTTCGCGCGGCCTGATCACCAACACAATCAAGATTGACGACATACCGGGCGACGATTTCAGGAAAACCCTGCCCAGATTTAGCGACGAGAATAAAGACAATAACGAAAAATTGGCGCAGGCCTTTGCCGGTATTGCCGAAGAAAAAAGCTGCACCGCAGCCCAGTTGGCTATAGCCTGGGTATTGGCACAAGGCCAGGATATCATCCCGATACCCGGAACTAAAAAAACAAAGTACCTGCGGGAAAATGCTGCCGCAGTTGATATTGATTTGTCGGCTGGGGATTTGCTGGCGATCCAAACCGTCATTGATCAATACCCGCTAACAGGCAGCCGTTATGGCGAAGGCGCTATGAAGCTGGTGAATAATTGAATCCCGAGGTAACAGGCAGGCCCCGACTTTCGGACTCTATCAACTAATCTCTTCTGTATAACTAAAGTCTAAAAGGTTAACCAAGGAGAACGCAGAGGAGGCACAGAGGCCACAGAGCCTTAATAGTTTGTGCATTTTGGCCGCTGTATTCTCTGTGCATTCTTTGTGATCTCTGTGGTTGAAATGCACTTCTAATAGTTATTTTAGCCGAAACATCAGGCTCTTATTTTGGACTAATCTCTAAATTAGTTCACCATCATCAGTACATGTTGCGATAATATAACAAGGGGGAATAACGCCTTAAAATACCGTTAAAACACTGGCACCCAAACGTTCCTCTATCCCGTTTAACTATAATATTTATTTATGCAGATACCTTATGGAAACATTTGAAATAGTAGTTAAAGATCAAGCCTATAAAGTCATACGTGACGATCACCACAGAGAGTTATTCAGCGTGTTTAATCATACTACTTTCTTTGTCATTAAAAGAAATGACTTTGGCGGCTGGGAAACTGTTGAGCATCGTTTTGGCTGGCATGGCTTGCAGATCACGGGCGCAGGCAACGAGATTGACAAGTATTACGACTACCTGGCGTTTGGGGACATTTCAAAAACCGTCTGAACTCAAAACCCTTTCCCGGTAAAAAATTCGTTCACTTTTTTGTTAAAGTCATCTGTATGCTCGATCAGCGTGGGGTGGCCGGAATTTGGAACGACCCACAGGTATGCTTTTGGAATGTTGTGGTAGATCAGGGCCGTATGTTCAACCGGTATCAGGTCATGGTCGCCGCAGATGATGAGCGAAGGGCATCTTATTTTCTTCAAATCGGATAAAGGTATGTTAGGCTGAAAATAATCAAGCAGGAATATCTTCCAGTCGTTTTTTTCTTTGGCCGTTTTCCATTTAATATTCTTTTGCTCATTGTACTGTTTCACCATGCCCTTCCACAACGAAGGAAGCAACGCGGTGGAATCAGGCGTTAAATTAGCGCCGGTTGATGCCAGTTTAATTACCTTATCGGGGTGCCGTATAGCCAGTAAAAGGGCGTTGATGCCGCCATCGCTCCAGCCGATCACATAGGTTTTGGCAATATGGAGGGTATCCAGCAGGGCGTTAAAATCGTCGGCCATCTGTTCAAATGTGAGCGAATCGCTGGGATCAGTTGATTTGCCATGGGCGCGGCTGTCGACCAGGATCACTTTGTATCGCTTGGAGAAAAATGGGACATTCTTTTTAAAAGCCTCCATGCTGCCGCCGTTTCCATGGATCATCAGTATGGGTTCGCCTGCGCCATATATTTCGCAATACAATTTAACGCCCCTGATGCTGTAATATTTACCGGCCGCGGGGTTATTACCGTAGGGAATGGGCTTTTGCTGGGCCGCGCAAGAAAAGGAGAGGAGGACGAGGGGCGATAGCAGGCGGATAATTGTTTTGGTATTCATGACGGCGGTGTTTTGGTCGAAATTATAAATAAATATCTTTAAAAAGCTCATCTGAAATTTATCCGCGATAAAATCGCACCGCATGTCCGCCCAACAAATTAGCTCTCAAATAAGGTTTAGAATCGATAGCCATTGTGGATTTTAAAATAATGCAGTAAATATCACCGTATAGCGACGGGTTTTAAACCCATCGCTATGAAAAAGCCAATAGTATTATTCTAAACGTGATTTCATGGCTAAATCCCTATTTTTGCAGCTGCATTTATGACCGCTACATCAACAGTTTCCGCAGACGCCATTGGCCTTTTAAAACAATTGATAGCCATACCTTCGTTCAGCAGGGAAGAAGAAGGCACCGCCAACCTGTTGGAACAGTTTTTAATCGGAAAAGGCGTAAAAATCCATCGCAAGCTCAATAATATATGGGCATTCAACAAATACTACGACTCCGCTAAGCCCACCATACTGCTTAACTCACACCACGATACCGTAAAGCCAAACCCCGGCTATACACGCGACCCTTTTGAAGCATCGGTTGAGGACGGCAAACTTTTTGGCCTGGGCAGCAACGATGCCGGCGGCTGTTTGGTGTCGTTGATCGCCGTCTTTCTTTATTTCTATGAACAGGCGGATCTGAGCTATAATTTTTGCCTGGCAACTACGGCCGAGGAAGAGATATCAGGCGTAAACGGCCTGGAGCTCATCATACCTGAATTAGGCCCATTGGATTTTGCCATTGTCGGCGAACCGACGGACATGCACCTGGCGATCGGCGAGCGGGGTTTAATGGTTTTGGATTGTGTTGCTCACGGTAAAGCCGGCCATGCTGCCCGCGAAGAGGGCGAGAATGCCATTTATAGTGCCATCAGGGATATCGAATGGTTCCGATCGTATAAACTTCCTTTGGAGTCGGCGCTGTTTGGCCCTGTAAAAATGTCGGTTACGATTATCAGCGCGGGGTCACAGCACAACGTTGTTCCGGCGGAATGCAAATTTACGGTGGATGTAAGGGTGACCGATGCTTACCGGAATGAGGAGGTGCTCGAAATCATCAGGCAACATGTTAAATGCAGCATAACGCCGCGGTCGGTCCGTTTAAAGTCGTCCAAAATAGGGGAGGATCATCCCATCGTCCAGGCTGGTATCGCGCTGGGGCGTATCACCTACGGTTCGCCAACTACGTCCGACCAGGCGCTGCTTGATATTCCTTCGCTGAAGATCGGCCCCGGCGATTCTGCACGCTCACATACGGCCGATGAGTTTGTTTATGTTGACGAGATTATTGAAGGGATAGGGATTTATATAAAAATGCTGGAAACTATTGTCTGAACACAAGGAAATGGGCCTCAAAATAGTTAAAACGGGTTTGAACGAGATATTGCCTTTGCGGGTCTCGTTTCTGCAGGAAAACAATTTCCAGGTGCGTTACGACGCCTGTCACGTACGGAGCTGGACAGATGAATACCTGTTTTTTGTGGATGACATAGCTGTTGGCTACGGATCAATAAAAGGCAAGGACGACTTGAAAGACAGAAATGCCATTTTTGAATTTTACCTGGCGCCTGCATTCCGGAATCGGACATCGGTTGTTTTTGGTGAACTCATCGCTGCTTCAAATGCAGCCTATATCGAATGCCAGACCAATGATCTGGTCTTGGCCGGGATGATGTACGAGTTTGGCCGGAATATATCATCTGATGTCATCCTCTTTAAATCCGGCCCTACGACTTATCATCATGTTGACGATGTTATTTTCCGGAAAAAATTGGAGACCGACAGGCTTTTTGAACACCAGCATGAACCCGAAGGGGATTTTGTTTTGGAGAAGAACGGAGAAATAATCGCATCAGGCGGTTTCCTGCTTCATTATAACAAGCCTTTTGCCGACTTATATATGGAAGTGCAGCCGGATCACCGCCAAAAAGGATACGGCAGCTTTTTAATACAGGAGATAAAAAAAATGTGTTTCCTTGCCGGTCGTGTACCCGCAGCCCGATGCGGGATCGACAATAAAGCTTCAAAAGCCACCCTGCTAAAAGGCGGAATGGAAGTAGCTGGTTATATGCTGACAGGAGCTTTTTGATTTACGATTTACGATTTACGGTTTACGATTTACGATTTTTGATTGGGCTTTGGTATTTTGCAAAAAAAAAAATATCATGACAAAAGAGGAACTAAAAGCAAGGACAAAGGCATATGCCCTGGCCAACGCAAGATTTGTATTGAGCCTGCCTTTAAACATTGTCAACCGGAGCTATGCTGATCAATTGAACCGGAGCGCAAGTTCTACTGGCGCAAACTACCGCGCTGCCTGTAGGGCTAAATCTAAAAACGATTTTATAAACAAGTTAAAGATCGTCGAGGAAGAGTTAGATGAAACCCTATTTTTCCTGGAACTGCTTACCGAATTGAATCCCGAATTAACCGAAAAAATACAGGTGATTTATAAGGAAGGAAACGAACTTCTTTCTATTATTGTTGCTTCGTTAAATACATTGCGCGGAAATTGATTTCGAACATACAAATCGTAATTCGTAATTCGTAAATCAATATTGTCGCTTCATTAAATACATTACGCGGGAATTGATTTTCGGATAAACAAATCGTAAATCGTAATTCGCAAATCGTAAATCGAGAAATGTCTAAAATTTGGCAAAAATCAATCACCGTTGATCAACTCGTTGAAGACTTCACGGTAGGTCGCGACCGTGAGTTCGATCTGCAAATGGCCGCATTTGATGTGCTGGGCTCGTTGGCGCATACCATTATGCTGGAAAGCATAGGTTTAATAAGCAGTGACGATTTGCAACAGGTTCAGCAGGAGCTCAAAAAAATACACAGGGAGACCGAAGCCGGTAGTTTTACCATTGCTCCTGAAGTGGAAGACGTTCACTCGCAGGTGGAGATGCTGCTCACTCAACGGATCGGCGATGCCGGCAAAAAAATCCACAGCGGCCGCTCGCGCAACGACCAGGTGCTGGTGGATCTGAAACTGTTTTTTCGTCATGAGTTGCAGCAGGTGGTTGAAGAAACCGAAAGCCTTTTCAGGCTGCTGATCGAACTAAGCGAAAAACACAAGGATGTTTTACTCCCGGGCTATACCCATTTGCAGGTTGCAATGCCTTCCTCATTCGGTTTATGGTTCGGCGCCTATGCCGAAAGCCTGGCCGACGACCTTGAACTGGTATTAGCCGCGTGGAAGATCACCAATAAAAACCCATTAGGTTCAGCGGCGGGTTATGGATCCTCGTTCCCACTGAACAGGACCCTGACTACGGAGCTATTGGGTTTCGACGCCTTAAACTACAACGTGGTTTACGCACAGATGGGCCGCGGAAAAACGGAAAGGGTAATTGCCCAGGCCTTATCGGCGCTTGCAGCAACACTGGCAAAAATGGCCATGGACCAGGCGCTTTATTTGAGTCAGAATTTTGCTTTTGTAAGCTATCCCGATAATTTGACAACGGGCAGCAGTATTATGCCCCACAAAAAAAACCCCGACGTTTGGGAAATCATGCGGGGCAAATGCAACCGGCTCCAGGCCTTGCCCAATGACGTGGCCATGATGACCGCCAATTTACCCTCCGGCTATCACCGGGAGTTGCAATTATTAAAAGAGCTGATATTTCCGGCCTTTGCTGACCTGAAGAGCTGTCTCCATATGGCAAATTTTATGCTGCAGCAGATCAGCGTGAACACCGACATATTGAGTGATCCTAAATATGCTTACCTTTTCAGCGTTGAAGAAGTAAACCGTCTCGTCTTAAGCGGTGTCCCTTTCCGGGATGCGTACCGACAGGTCGGCCTGGCGATTGAAAAAGGGGATTTCAACCCCGAGAAAAATCTTAACCACACCCATGAGGGAAGCATCGGCAACTTGAATAACAAGGAAATAACCGCCGCTATGGATAAGCTGCTGGCAAGCTTTGATTTTAAGAAAGTGGAAGCCGCAATAAAAAATTTAATTACTTGATCATTCCCAACCGGTATAATTCACAAAAAATAAAAAACAAGATGCACGGACGGACCCGCAGCGACATTTACCCCGGCCTCGAGGTTGACATCATCCTCAAAAAAGACCAGCGGAGCGGTAAAAAAACGAGGGGGATCGTCAAAGATTTGCTGACAAGTGCCGCGTATCATTCCCGCGGAATCAAAGTAAGATTGGAAGACGGGCAGGTAGGGCGTGTGGCAGAGATTATATTTTAGAAAATCGTGTCAATTGCCCTCAAGGCTGGCACGTCTAACAAAATGGCATTTTCAAAGGCGCTTCGAAGTAGGAGACTCTGGAGTCCTAAAATGTTCTGTTTGTTTTCTATAAACAGGAGGCTCCTCCGGAGCCAACGCTGGCTCGGTTTTTTGTATTAACCGAAAAAAGGTAACGGTTTAGCGTAAATTTGTTATATGTCGACGCTTTTATCCTTTGAATTCGTCAATTGCAGTTTTGCCGAAACCGCCCCTGGCGGAGATAAAAGCTTACTTTTTATAAACAAGGTTGACCCCGGATTGGTCGCCTATCAATAGAACATAAACCAAAAGTTTTAAAACTCCGGCGGAGTCTCCTGTTAACCGCCATACAAGCCAAATATGCCTTTAGCGTTTTTAGGCGATCTATCAGCCTCGCCACACAAAATACTTCATTTTTAAAACATATTTTTGTTTTTACCATCCAGGTAACAACAATTGCCCATTGATGGAATCATCCGATATGACAAAAACTATTACAACCGATAAACGACTTTTTTTTCGATTAGACGCGCACTACCGTTTGATGATTGCTCTGCTGGTGAGCCTAATTGTGTTTTTTTGCTTCCGCGATAGGGTGCATACCCCTGCTTTAATTTTGATCGTTTGGATAGGTTGTGCGTTAACCATTATCCTGCTCAATTGGATCATCATCCTATCATCCCATCCCCGTGAGGTTCGGAAAATAGCTGGTCTGCAAGACTCCAGTCTTACCTTCCTTTTCTTGTTTATTACAACAGCAGCGGTAGTTAGCCTTGGCGCAATCGTTTACCTGTTAAAATCAACCAAAGGTTTGCCCGACCTGGCAAAAAATGAACACATTCTACTTGCGATAACGGCTGTGGTCATTTCGTGGTGGCTGCTGCATACCATGTACACTGTACGGTACGCCCACTTATATTATACCCCTGTTATTGATGCTGAAGGTATCACAAAACCCGCCGGCGGCCTTCAATTCCCGGGCCATGAGGATCCGGATTACCTCGATTTCGTTTACTTCTCCTTTGTCGTGGGCATGACCTTCCAGGTATCTGACGTGAATATCACATCGCGCAGGTTGAGGCGCGTTTGCGTAGTGCATGCTATATTCTCCTTCGCCTTTAATACCGCCATATTGGCTTTGAGTATTAATGTGATATCGGGGCTGGTGTCCTGAATAGGGGTTTGCAAAAAAAAGAGTCGATCAACTGCCGGCTGGGCCATTGTCCCTGCTCATGAAGGTTGGCCGTAATAAGTTCAACCCTAAATGTATATTAAACTGCTCCGAAACATAATCCGCTAACTCGGGCGAGTAGCGCTCATCGTGCTGGTGCATAAAAAACCAAACTGATTGTAATCCCATTTGCTGCCATTGTTTAATCCGGGTAACCCAGTCGTCAATCCGTTTATAGTCGGTAGGATCAAGGCTGTTGCCCACAAAACGTATAAAAGCATGCGGCGTCGGAAGTTCCATATGTACCACGTCGCGGCGGCCGGCCGCATCAGTGATCACGGCGCCGATATTCAGTTCATGCAGCATACTGAATAAAGCCTTGCGATTGGCATCTACAGCAAACCACTCTTTGTGTCTCACTTCCAAAAATACCGGCAGATCTGTAGGCAGCTTTTCCAGGTATGCCCTTAGCTCCGGCAAACTCTTCGGCGTAAAATTGTCGCCCACCTGCAGGAACAAAGGCCCCAGGGTTTCGCCAAATGCCATAATACCGGCATAGTATTGGGTGGTGATCTCGTCGGCGTTTTTTAGCCTGCGGATGTGGGTGATGGTTTGCGAAAACTTGGGGCAAAACTTAAAATTGGGATTTGTGGCCGCTTTTTCCTTCCATTTGCCGATCACCTGGGGCCCGTAGATATTATAAAACGTTGCGTTAAGCTCAATACAGTCGAAGTGCTTTACATATTCATCCAGAAAATTAGCGTCCTTAGTTTTTGGCGGATATATTTTGCCCAGCCATTCTTTGCGCCCCCACTTGGCGCAGCCCACACGTACCTGCAAGGTCCCTGTATTTTTGGCAGCAACGAGGGTTTCAAGGGTTAAATCTGAATCAGGAGGCAGCGTAAAATCAGTTAGCGCCAGCTCTTCGTGTGGTATGCGGCCAAATTCCATAGCGATATTTTTTTCGAAATATAGGATTTTAAATGCATGGAACACCTATAAATATGATTACCATTCGCCAGTCGGCGCCAATTTTAATATCGGTTCAAATGATTAGATTTGATGGATAGATTAACCTTAATTAAATAATAACCTATGGATTCCAAGAAACCGCTTTCCATCCAGGAATGCATCGAAAAGAGGAAGGAAATTTTAAGCTTAAGTTCGAAAAGCAAACTTAAAAAAACCACCCTCGATAAAATTGCGGTATGGATAACCGATCATGTGGGCAGTATGGGCTTTTTCATCATTGTTTTCACCTGGACAGTGATCTGGCTTGGCTGGAATATGTTCGCCCCAAAAGCAGCGAGATTTGATCCATACCCCGCCTTTGTGCTGTGGCTTTTTATTTCCAATATGATCCAGCTTTTTCTGATGCCGCTCATCATGGTCGGTCAGAATGTTCAGTCGGTTCAGGCAGATATCAGGGAAGAAGAAGACCTCAAAATAAACCTGCAGGCCGAGCTCGAAATCGAAACGATCCTGACCCACCTTGAATACCAAAATGAGATCATGATGAAGATATTGAAGCGCCTGGAGGATAAGGCGGGCGTTTAAACGATTTTACCGGTTGTGCTTATGGAAAGCAACGGGAAAATAAGCAGGGGCTACCTCGTTTCCCTTCTTGTGCTGATGGTAATTTTGCCTGCCATCTCCGTCGGGGTAGAATATTTTCCTTACCCCGGCGCCCCGATTATGCCGCTGGTTGGCAAATGGTTTGTTTTTTGGGCTATCGGCGTCCGGCTTTTTGCCGCCGGCTTAAGGCAAGTGGCGAAGCCGCTTTTTACCCTCAGGGATATTTTTCATGTACATGACCCCAGCGGCCAGGTGGTTGTTAGGGAATTGGGTTTTGCCAACGTATGTTTCGGACTGGCGGGTATACTTTCACTGTTCATATCTGACTGGCGCCCCGCTGCTGCCTTTACCGGTGGTTTGTATATGGGCATAGCGGGCGTTTACCACCTCATAAAAAAGCCCGAAACGCCGAACGAGGTTGTAGCCATGGTTTCGGATATTTATATTTTAGTGATCATGGCCGCTTATTTAGCCAGCATTGTTTGATCAACCCTGTAAATCCCCGTTAAACTTTGGCGGCACGCGTTTTTTTGAAGCCTGTTCATACGCATAAGCCAGCTTAATAATATCGCCTTCCTTATAGGGCGTGCTCACGAAGCTTATCCCAACGGGAAGTTCGTGGAAATAACCCATCGGCACTGTGATATGCGGGTACCCCGCCAGTGCTGCCGGTGCTGAAAATGAAAAACCGTTATCATAATCCCCGTTTACAAGGTCGATGCAAATTGCAAAACCATTTGTCGGCGCCACAATTGCGTCAAGTTTGTTGTCTTTTATGATCGCATCAATCGCCGTCCGGGTAGTGCCAGTGGTTTTGGCGACGGCGTCCAGGTACTCTTTGCTGTCTAAACCGCCCTTCGCCTGTGCCTGTTCCAATATCTCCTGTTTAAAATAAGGCATCGCGCTGGCTTCGTTTGCTTTGTTGAACGCGATAACATCCGCTATGGATTTCACTTTAGAATTGGCTTTGCTCAAATATTGATTCAGGCCATCTTTAAACTCATAAAGCAATACGGTAAAGTCGGCATTGCCCATCGGCTTCAATTGTTTGTACAACTCCACCTCAACGATGGTTGCGCCTTTACTTTTCAGCAGGTCGATGGCTTCTTTAAATATCGGGTCCATTTGCGGATTGATCTTTAATGCGTCTTTTTCGACGCCGATCCGCTTTCCCTTCAGCCCGCCCGCATCTAAAAATTTGGTGTAATCTGCTTCAATTTTACCCTTGTTACCTGTGGTATAGCTATCCTGCGGGTCTTCGCCGGCCAAAGCGCCCAATAAAATTGCTGCATCCCTTACCGTACGCGCCATTGGCCCCGCAGTGTCCTGCGTTTTTGAAATAGGGATAATTCCGCTGCGGCTCCATAAGCCAACGGTCGGCTTAATTCCTACCAGCCCGTTAACCGACGATGGCGAAACAATAGACCCATCGGTCTCCGTACCTATGGCTATTGCGCATAGGTTCGCCGAAGCCGCCGAACCTGATCCGGCACTTGATCCGCTGGGATTCCGGTTTAAAACGTAAGGGCACTTGGTTTGCCCGCCCCGGCTGCTCCAGCCGCTGGTGGAGCGTGTAGAACGGAAGTTTGCCCACTCGCTCAAATTGGTTTTGCCGAGCAATACCGCACCGGCCTCCCTCAGTTTTTTGATGATAAAAGCATCCTCCTTCATCACATTATCTGCAATCGCTAACGCGCCGGCGGTGGTGTGCATTTTATCGCCTGTTGTAATATTATCCTTTATCAAAACAGGTATGCCATGCAGCGGCCCGCGTATTTTTCCAGCTGCCCGCTCTTTGTCCATCGCATCAGCAATGTCCAAAGCATCGGGGTTCAGCTCGATCACCGCATTCAATTTTGGCCCATTCTTATCTATCGCATCTATTCTTTTTAAATAGAGGTCGGTGATTTGCCGTGATGTATACGCTTTGCTCTGCATTTTCTGCTGCAACGCATCAATGGCTATTTCGTTCAATTCAAAATCATCGGCTTTCTGCTCATCGGTTGCGCCTGATGGCGATGAGGCCTGTTTGCATGATGCTGCGGCCAGCGTAGTAAAAGTTAATCCGGCAACGGCGCCGGTTTTCAGGAAATTTCTTCTTTGCATGACGGGATTTTGGGATTGCTGAATTAACGAAAATTTGACGACTTATCCGCTGCTTCATAAAAAAATTTGGAATTTAAAAAAGTATTTAGATATTTGTCTAAATATTTAAATGGAGGTTGATTTGAATACGCTGTTCAAAGCCCTGAACGACCCAACGCGGAGAGAGATATTGGACTTACTGAAGGAAAAGGACCTGACAGCAGGGGAGATCGCAGACCAGTTCAATATTTCAAAACCCAGTATTTCACACCACCTCGACCTGCTCAGGCAGGCCGGTTTAGTTGTGTCGGTTAAAGAAGGTCAGTTTATTTTGTACTCCCTGAATACAACCGTAATGGACGAGATGCTGACCTGGATAATAGGTTTACAATCAAAAAAGAAATAGATCATTAACAATGAAAAAGTTTACCATTTTAGACGCTGCTGCCCTGGTAGTATGGTTATTGCCGGCAGCCTACCTGTTTTTTATTTATTCCTCGTTGCCGCAAATCGTTCCGGTACATTATGGTCTGAATGGGGTTGTTAACCGCTATGGAAATAAAGGCGAGTTTTTGACCACAAGCCTGGTGTTACTGTCGGCGCCCGCGCTCGCTTACCTCGTTTTAAAATTCCTGCCAGTTATTGATCCTAAAAAGAAAGTAAAGTATGGCGAGGCGACTTTTCAAAAGCTTGCCTTCGGCATCGTTATTTTTATATCGGCCTTGAATATAGCCGTTACTTACGCTACCGTAAACCGGGGTTTTGAAATTGATAAGCTGATCCTGCCCCTGGTAGGTTTATTATTTGTATTCATTGGAAATATCATGAACAGCATCAAACCCAACTATTTTGCCGGCTTCCGCACGCCATGGGCGCTTGAAAATGAGGACAACTGGCGCGCTACGCATCGCCTCGTGAGAAAAATGTGGTTCGCCGGCGGAATTTTGGTCACCATATTCGCTCTTATCTTGCCTTCGGCGCCAGCAACCATTGTCATGCTCAGCCTGGTGGCGGTGATGACGATCATCCCTTTTATTTACTCCTACATGTACTTTAAAAAACATAGCCTGAACTAAAATTTATGAAAAAATTGTTGTGGGTTTTGATCAACTTGTTTTTTGCCGGAGAAGTTAGCGCACAGAATATCGCCGGAAGCTGGATCGGTGCGATTGCGGTTGGCGCTACAAACCTGCACGTGGTATTTAACATCAAAAAAACGTCCGACACCGGTTACACCAGCACGATGGACAGTCCAGATCAAAAGGCTTTTGGTATTGCCTGCAGCAGTACCCATGTCAAAAATGACAGCCTTGTTATAGGCGTAGCCCTGATCGGCGGTGGATATTCAGGCGTTTGGGATGGCAAAGACAACATCACCGGAACCTATTCGCAGCGCGGGGGAAAGATCAGTCTTAGCCTCGTACGGCTTAGTGAAGCAGAAAAAG
Organism: Bacteroidota bacterium; assembly: GCA_013286235.1. Lineage (GTDB taxonomy): Bacteria > Bacteroidota > Bacteroidia > Sphingobacteriales > Sphingobacteriaceae > Mucilaginibacter. The sequence continues at coordinate 16,580 of JABDGE010000031.1, read as the reverse complement.
CCGCTTTGACAAAAGACCCGGTAAGGCCGCAAACCCCCAAACCGCCTTTCGGATACTTCAGCGAGGACGTGGAATACGATAATTCCGATAAAAGCCTGCATTATGGCGCAACATTTACCCGGCCGGACGGAGGAGGAAAATACCCCGCTGTCATCATTATCAGGGGCAGTGGAACGCAGGACCGGGATGGAACCATGATGAAGGGCCATAAACCTTATTGGGTGCTTGCCGACTATCTGACCAAAAACGGCATAGCAGTTTTAAGAGTGGATGATCGTGGCGCGGGCAAAAGCTCATTAGGGCCCGACATTAATAGCAAAACCAGCGTCGATTTTTCGTACGACGTAGAAGCCAGCCTGAACTACCTGGAATCCAGGCCGGATGTTAACAAACATCATGTTGGTTTGATTGGGCATAGCGAGGGCGGGATGATCGCGCCCATTGTTGCCGCCCGCCGGAAAGACGTAAGCTTTATCGTATTATGGGGAGCGCCTGAAGCAGGAGGTCCCAGCGTGCTGGCCGAACAATATGCAAACTCCTTAAAGCAACAGGGCATTGACACTTTGGCAGTAAACGCGTTCGAACAACTGCACCTGCAGATATTAAAAATGTTTGCCACCTCGGCCGACGAGCAAACCCTGGATAAGAATGCGATGGCAGCTTTTAATGTTTGGGAAAAAGCACAGCCGCAAGGCACACTTGACGCGCTTAATATTCATGGCGATATGACCGACAAAATATTGAAGAACTACAATGGCATGTTCAAATCACCCTGGGTCCGGTTCTTTGTAAGTTACGATCCCGAAGCAGACCTTAGCAAAGTTAAATGCCCGGTATTGGCTATCAACGGGCAAAAAGATACCCAGGTAAATGCCGCTGAAAACCTGGCGGCCATACAGGAAATCTTGACCAAAAGCGGTAACAAGGATTTTGAAGTAAAGGCGATACCCGGCTTAAACCACCTGCTGCAAACCGCCAATACCGGGCAGGCAAACGAATACGAGGAGATTTCAGAAACCATGTCGCCGGTTGCTATGAACATTATTTCGGACTGGATTAAACTTCATACCAAATAATTACGTTATTAGCAGGTATGAAAAGATATATTCTGTGTGTTATTGTTTTGTTGTTTTTTATCGTCCCGGCATTTTCACAGGTTAACAAGGATTCAGCGCTGCGCAAACAAATTGTGCAGATTGCTAAGCCCATCAAAGGAATTGTCGGCGTTTCTATTTTAAATATAGAGACAGGGGATACCCTTAGCTATAACGGCAAAGCCCGGCTGGTTTTGCACAGTGTTATGAAATTCCCGATCGCCTTGACCGTACTGCATTGGGTTGACACAGGCAAACTGTCGCTTACTCAAATCGTTCACGTCACCAAAAAAGAACTGCCGAAAGATACCCACAGCCCTTTGCGTGACAGGTATCCGAAAGGCACCGATATTAGCCTGGACAGCCTGCTTGTTTATATGATTTCGCAAAGCGATAACAACGCCTGCGATATTTTACTCGGATTGATCGGCGGACCCAAAACCGTGCAGGCTTATATGCTTCAGATTGGGATAAGGGGTATAGCAGTCCGCACTTCCGAAGCCGATATGGCATCGGCCTGGGAACTGCAGTTTGCCAATTGGTGCAAACCCATTGAGATGACCGCCTTGCTCAATATGTTTTATAACGACAAGATTTTGACCAAAGTTAGTACCGATGCACTGTATCAAATGATGGTGGAAACAACCACCGGCCCTCAGCGCCTGAAGGGCTTGCTGCCGCCCGGCACCGTCGTTGCCCATAAAACAGGCTCGGCGAGTACTGACCCTAATGGCATAACTCCCTCCACCAACGATGTGGGCATCCTAACACTGCCTAACGGAAAACACATTATTATTTCGGTATTTGTTTGCAATGCCTCCGGCGATGATGCCACCCGCGAAGGGGTTATCGCCAAAATAGCCAAAGCGACCTACGATTTTTATAATAAATAAAAAACCATTGATCAACAAAACAATTTTCCTCCGCGGTCTTTGTGCCTCCTCCGCGCACGCTGCGGTTAAATCATCGCTACCTGCGCAAAATCATCGTTACCAAGCATCAGCGGACGGTCCTCCTTTACGTCTTTTTAACAAAATATGATCATTTTTTTGCACTCTTGATCGCCCGCAAAAATATTCCATTACATTTCGAACTGTTTAAAAAAGGCAAATGAAAAAGGCGATATGGATATTTTTATTCAGCATACTTAGTTGTACCGTTCTTTTCGCCCAGGACGCGACAAGCCCGGTCGCCCTGAATGGTGCTTTGCAGGTACAAAATGGCTTTATCGTAAACAAAAACGGCTTTCCCCCGCAGCTACGGGGCATCAGTTTTTCATGGAGCCTATGGGGAGGGCGAAAATATTATAATCCGGCGGTGGTTGACTGGCTGGTAAGCGATTTCAAAGTTTCCATCATTCGCGCCGCAATAGGTGTGGAACCCGATCATGGTTATTTACAGGAACCGGCCCTGCAAACCCAATTGCTCGAAAATGTAGCCGACCAGGCAATCAAAGATGGCATCTACGTCCTGATCGACTGGCACGATCACCACAGCAATCTTCACCTGGAACGATCAAAGGAGTTTTTTACGGAAATGGCTAAGAGATATTCCGGCGTTCCCAACGTGATCTACGAGATATGGAACGAACCGACCGCTATCAGTTGGGATACTGTTAAAAACTACGCGATACAGGTCATAACCGAAATCCGAAAATACGATCCCGACAACCTCATCGTCGTGGGCAGCCCCCATTGGGACCAGGACGTCGATGTTGCGGCAGCAAACCCTATAACCGGCTTTAAAAACATTGCCTATTCCTTCCATTTTTACGCGTCAGATCCCAACCACCAGGAAAAATTACGCGCCAAAGCCGACCTGGCCATCAAAAAAGGCCTGCCGCTCATCATAACCGAATGGGGGGTAGGCGAGTCGGACGGCAATGGTAAATTCGATAAAAAACTCGTCAAAACCTGGTTCAGCTGGATGGAAGCCAATAAACTAAGCTGGTCCAACTGGAACATCACCGACAAGGACGAAACAACAGCACTGCTGATGCCCGGCGCTCCCGATAACGGCGGTTGGACGGAAGATGAGTTGTCCTCAGCAGGGATTTATATCAGGGACAGGTTGAGGGAGCTGAATAGGTAAATTTTTTGATGTGCGGATGCTCCTTCGCTACCTCCTTCGCCAAAGCTACGGCCGTTGATAAAAGCTACGGCGCACGAAGTGTGCGGATATGCGGATGAGAGGATTTAAAAATTTCGACATCCGAATATTTTGATCCTATCTCATAGCTAATCCACTTTCAGGCTGGTAACGATGATGTAATAGGTACTGGTCGTGTCGTGCTTCCAGTTAAGGCTTACGTTTATCGGGAATTTTGCGTTGGCGCTGATGCCTAATTGCGTTAGTGCTGTATCAATATAATAAAATGGTGGCGGGTTTTTGGTTGGGTCGTCTTTTATGGTTATCTCCACCCCGCCGCAACGCAGATCTTTAGGGCAGAGACCACTGAAAACACCAATAATAACCCCCTGGCTTTGGTAAGGTCCTACACCTCCCTTTTTGCAGGCTGCAAAAGTTAGTGCCACTAAAAGGATGAGAATAATGGCTTTCATATTGGCTTTTTCTTTAGATACGAAAGATCTATTAATAACGCTACATATAACCAAGCTCAAACGATAATTTTAAGAAATCCACGCATTTTCAAATATGCACATCTACACATCCGCGTATCTGTACATCCGCACATCACCCCGCCTGTTCATTCCATTGACTCACTTTCACTCCCTTCACAATCAACCATAGCATCAACGATGCTTCAGACACTACACCGAGGATCTCGATATACATGGTTACGTACTTCCCCAGCGGTGACAGAAAAACCAGCCAACCGACACCGGCCAGGACCATCAGCACGCCAAGAATTCGCGGCAAAAATATTGACCTGATGATCAAATAGCCAATTAAAAGACAATAAGGCCCGAAAAACCAAAGCGGACTGATTTGCGATGCGGGCGCATAAAAGAGCGCGGCTGCGCCGATGATACATCCTATTGTACTGACAATAGCAGCAACTAAAGAGACTACCCAATTAACCGGTCTGAATAGCAAATAGAAAAGCCCCGCGAGGGCAAGATATAGTCCAAACGATACGAGGTTTATACTGGTGCTCCACGCCTCAAATTTATGTTGACCCAGGATTTCTCCGATTATCGCGGTCAGAAAGTAAGACAAGTACACCACCCCGGTGAGCCTCGCTCTCGGGCCCGCCTCTGCCGCAGCGTTTGGTTTTTTCATTAAGTTTGCTGTTTGGATTTATAGATTTTTGGAGAATTCCTTTGATGTAATGCCTCAATAAAGGTATTCATTATATCAATGCATTGATAGTTCTTACGGTAACAATTAAATGGTACCGCCCGGTCGAAAAATCAACGGACGTCTCCACATCCCCGCACCTGCATATCCGCACATTTGCACTTCCGCACTTCGTGCGCCGTAGCTTCAGCGAAGGTGCACATCTACCAAAACATACGCCCGATAGAGATATTATAAACTTTGTTTTGCTCCGCGAAAGAAGCTCCGGCAGTAAATATAAAATTACCTGGCACATGTACGCCGCCTACTAAATTTAAGCCGAATTCCGGGTTGTTTGAACCACTGAAAACAAATTTATAGGTAGCCGAGCCACTGGTGGTATTGTGGTTGACGTTTCCGGAGATACCGAAAGCTACATAAGGGCCACCACCAAAGAAAAATTTACCAGATTTAGTATGATAAAGTATATTTAAGGGCACCTGCAAATATTGAAGCGAGCTGGTTAAAGAAAAAGGGCCGCCACCGAAGTCGTCGTCATATGCGTTTAGTTTTCCGCCGATAGTTTCATATACCATCCCTGGTTGGATATAAATACTGCCGACAGCAACCTGGAATATCACCCCCGCATGGAAGCCAGCAAGGGCCGAATATTTTATTACTCCTCCCGGTTCCTGGCCGGCCGGGGGAATGAAAGTAGAAACGTTGGGTCCGGCAATAATACCCAGATCGAATTGCTGGCATACTCCCCGGAAACTTAATACACAAAAGCAAAGCAGTAAGGGTATCTTTTTCATAAACTTAGGAGAGGTTTAAAGCAGTAAAGGAGAAGATTTTAATTGATTGGTTAACGAATTTTATTGTTGTTTATTTTTTCATCAACGGGCATTTCAATTATTAGGTGAAAATAGTCATATTTACATACTGACCCTCTGATTTGTCTGCATGAAAACACTATCCGCATTTCTTTTCTTTTTATGCCCGATTTTCGCCTTCGCGCAAAACCCCGATTCTACCTGGTTTGTAAACAACTATACAAAGCAGGAAGTTCGAATACCCATGCGCGACGGTATTAAACTGTTTACGTCGGTATATGTGCCGAACGACAAATCCGAAAAACATCCCATATTGATGATGCGAACGCCATATTCTGTCGGCGTATACGGTAAGGGGTACATGCCGCTTTGGCGCTATTATGTGTATATGATGAATTACCTGCGGCGCGGGTACATTATCGTTATTCAGGACATTCGTGGGCGGTGGATGAGCGAGGGGACTTTCGAAGTAGTGCGGCCATTCATCCCCGATAAAAAAACAAACAAGGATATTGACGAAGCAAGCGACACTTACGACAGCATCGACTGGCTGGTTAAAAACATTGATGGAAACAACGGCAAGGTGGGCGTAGTGGGCATTTCCTTCCCGGGATTTTATGCTACCGAGGCTGCCTTGAGTGGTCACCCCGCACTAAAAGCCGTAAGCCCGCAAGCGCCCGTGACCGATCGCTTTTTTGGCGATGACGACCACCACAATGGGGTGCTGTTCCTAATGGATGCATTCGACTTTCATGTGGGCTATGGATTCAGTCAGCCACGGCCTAAGCCCACTACTTCGCCCGCCAAAACTTACAATATTCCCAACTACGACAACTATGCCTGGTATTTGAGCATGGGCGCATTGCCGAATTTTACCAAAGTGACCGGCGATAGTCTGGCCTTTTGGAGCAATATGATGAAGCACCCCAATTTGGATGCCTGGTGGAAGGTGCGCGATACCCGTTCGGGTATTAAAAATGTGAAGCCGGCCATGCTGGTAGTCGGCGGGCTGTTTGACGCCGAAGATGGCTACGGCGCGTGGCATACTTACCAGGCGCTGGTAAACCAAAGCCCGACCACCGACAGTAAGTTTGTAATGGGCCCCTGGTACCACGGGCAATGGGCCAGTAAGGACGGCACCCATTTGGGGAATGTCAATTTCGGCAGCAATACCGCCGACTGGTATCAACAGCATATCGAAATTCCGTGGTTCGATTATTACCTGCGCGGCATAGGCTCACTGGATAGTATCAGCAAGGCAACGATTTTCTTTTCGGGCGAAAACCAATGGAAGACATTTAAACAGTGGCCGCCGGCTGATATTACTCCGACGCCGGTTTACCTGGAACCGAACGCCAAACTAACCTTTTCCCCGACAGCAAGCGGCGCAAACTCTTTCGATACCTATACCAGCGATCCGTCAAAACCGGTACCTTATACAGAAAAGGTGCATGTTAACCGCACCCGCGAATATATGACGGACGACCAGCGCTTTGCCGCCCGACGGCCCGATGTGCTGGTTTACGAAACCGATACCCTTGCAAATGACGTCACGCTGGCCGGTCCGGTAATTGCCGACCTCATGGTCAGCATCTCCAATACCGACGCCGATTTCATCGTGAAGCTGATCGATGTGCTGCCAACAGATTTGAAGGACAACCCGGTTACCAAATATCCTATGGCGGGTTACCAAATGCTGGTGCGCGCCGAAACCATGCGCGGCCGGTACCGCAACAGCTTTTCGAAACCGGAAGCTTTTGTTCCCGGCAAACCAACGGAAGTAAAATACACTATGCCCGATGTTGCCCATACCTTTAAAAGGGGGCACCGCATCATGATACAAGTACAAAGCAGCTGGTTCCCGCTGACGGATCGGAACCCGCAGCAATTTGTCGATATTTACCACGCGAATGACTCGGATTTCGTGAAGGAAACGATAAACATCTATCACGATCAGACGAAAATTATACTATCCGTTTTAAAATGATCATTCAACCTGAAATAACGAACACATGAAAAAAGTTTACGGTATTTTATTACTCTTAATGCCCTGTTTCGTTTTCGCACAAAACGCAGATTCAACGTGGGTTGTAAATAATTACACCAAAAAGGAGATTAAGATCGCCATGCGCGATGGTGTGAAACTCTTCGTATCGGTTTACCTGCCGAAGGACAATTCCGAAAAGCACCCCATCCTGATGGAGCGTAGCCCCTATTCCTGCTACCCGTATGGCGAAAACAATTTCCGGGCGTTCTGGCAGGATCACCTGATGCAATATTGCAAAAGAGGCTATATAATGGTTATAGCAGACGTGCGCGGCCGTTGGATGAGCGAGGGTGAGTATGCCGATGTGCGCCCATTTAATTTCAACAAAAAGACGAACAAGGATATCGACGAGGCCAGCGACACCTACGATACCATCGACTGGCTGGTGAAAAACCTGCCCAACAACAATGGAAAAGTAGGCGTATTTGGAATTTCATATCCCGGTTTTTATTCGACCATGGCTTCGCTGAGCGGACACCCGGCGTTAAAGGCTGTTAGCCCCGAAGCGCCTGTGACAGATTGGTTTGTGGGCGATGACTTTCACCATAACGGCGCTTTTTTCCAGATGGACGCCTTTGCGTTTTATAAACAGTTTGGTTTCGGATACCCACACCCGCAACCAACAACCGTACCTGCGCCAACATGGGACCCGCCTGTGCACGATAATTACCAGTTTTATTTAAGCGAAGGCACTGTGGCTAACCTGACAAAAATTGCCGGGGATAGCCTTAAGTTTTGGAACGAAATGATGAACCATCCCAACCGCGATGCGTGGTGGATGGCGCGCAACGCGAGGGTCGGCATAAAGGATGTTAAGCCCGCCATGCTGGTGGTTGGCGGCGAATATGATGCCGAGGACTGCTTTGGCGCCTGGAACGTTTATAAGGCGCTTGTCAAGCAAAGTCCGGCCACCAATAGCCGCCTCGTGATGGGCCCCTGGTATCACGGCGAATGGCGCAACAACGACGGCACTCACCTGGGCAATGTGCAATGGGGCAGTAATACCAGTAAATGGTATGCCGATAACATCGAGATTCCGTTTTTTGACTACTACCTGCGCGGCGTAGGATCGGTCGACAGCATAAGAAAGGCTACCGTATTTTTTACCGGCGAGAACAAGTGGCGGCAGTTGCCTCAATGGCCGCCTGCCGATGTAACGCCGACTGATATTTACCTGGGCGAAAACAGCAATTTGTCATTCAGCGGCTCGGCGGCTTCGCCCACTACCTATGACACTTACATCAGCGACCCGGCCAAGCCCGTCCCATACAGCGAGGAAGTGCACTATAACCGCACCCGCAAATACATGACGGACGACCAACGCTTTGCGGCCCGCCGCACCGATGTGCTGGCATACCAAACCGACACCCTCACTCAGGATGTAACACTTGCAGGCCCGGTTATCGCCGATCTGATGGTTAGTTTATCAAACACCGATGCGGATTTTGTAGTAAAACTTATCGATGTTTTCCCGGATAATTCCGGGTATAATGATATAGACATTTATGCCGAAACCGATCCGATTGTAAAATATCCAATGGGTGGTTACCAGATGCTGGTACGTGCCGAAATTATGCGCGGAAGGTATCGCGACAGCTATTCCAACCCGTCGCCCTTTATGCCGAATAAGCTAACCGAAGTTAAATACACCATGCCCGATGTGGCGCATACCTTTAAAAAGGGCCACCGAATTATGGTGCAGGTACAAAGCAGCTGGTTCCCGTTGGTGGACCGCAACCCGCAGCAGTTTGTGGATATTTATCACGCCAAAGCTTCGGATTTTATAAAGGAAACCATCAACGTTTACCATTCGTCAAAGCTGATATTGCCGGTGGAGAAATAATGAACGATATTTGATCTACGAAGTTTTAAAATGATAGACTTTTTTAGAGACAGCGTATAAACGGATTTTTGTAATGAAGGTATTATTAGATATAAAGGATAACAAGGCGTCTTCGCTGATTGACGTGCTAAACGGACTATCCTACGTAAAGGTGAAAACTATTTCTGAAGAAAAGGCTTTGCTGATTGAAGAGATTAAAGAGGCTGTAGAAAACCTCAAATTGGTGCGGGAAGGCAAACTTAAGGCGCGGCCGGCAAGGGAGCTATTGGATGAACTATAAAATCCTACTTTGAAAGACTTACGAAGTTTAACTCGGAGTTGTTTGTTTTTCAATGGCCTCGTTGAGGGCTTCGCCGTTTCAAAACTTCGATTTCTGTCCCACTAACCTCTAATCACTTCTTCAAAGCCTCCTCAATCGCCTTTTCCGCCAGGGGTTCCATTACCTTGTAACCATCTAAGGTGGGATGTACACCGTCTTTTGACAGGTTGGCGGGTAAGCCGGCTTTATCGTCAACCATGACTGAATAGTAGTCCAGGTAAACGAAATGATTTTCTTCGCAATAGGTCTTAAGCAGTCTGTTCAGGGTGGCTACGCCTGGTTTGGGGTCGATTATGGGCCGCCAGGGAATCTTGCTGGCGGGCAAAATAGATGATATCACTACCTTAATGTGGTAGAGCCGCGCCAGCTCGGCCATGGATTGAATATTGCCGAATATGTCTTCGATCTTTGCGGGACCATTATTTTGGGCAATGTCATTAATACCGGCTAATATCACCACTACTTCGGGCTTCAGGTTAATGACATCTTCACGGAAACGTAGCAGCATTTGCCCGGTGGTTTGCCCGCTAATGCCGCGCCCGTAATAATTCCGGCCCACAAAAAATGCTGAATCGAGGTAACGCCAGCCTTCGGTAATGGAGTTACCCATAAAAACCACCCGTTTTTCGCCTGGGGCAGGAGGGGGGACGGCGGCATCCTGTTTGTCGTAGTGCTGCAAATTGGGCCAGTCTGCGCGCGGGATTGCCCGTTTGGCAATTTCAGCCTGGGCTTTAGGGTCAATAGGCGTTAGCAACCCGAGCAACCCGAGCCAGTCGCCAAAACGGTCTATCCAGGTATCCGTGGGGATGCCCTGTTTCTTCATCCCAAAACCATGCCCGCCTTTTACATAAATGTGAAGTTCCGCAGAATGTTTCGAAGCGAGCATTTTCGAATACAGATCGACACTATGCGAAGCAAGCCCCAGGTCGTCATTAGTTGCTGCGACAATAAATAGCGGAGGCTCATCACCGGCTACCGGCCCCTGTATTTCCGGCGGAATGTACGCATAGATAGGCGCTGCAAAATCAGGGCGGTCATCGGCGGAATAATTGAAAGCGCTGCCCGCAGTTACCGTGCCCCCGGCTGAAAAACCGATGATCCCAATGCGCGATGGGGACAAGTTGTATTCAGCTGCGTGAGCGCGCACATATTTTATGGCTGCCCTGCCGTCGGCAACCGCCAGGGAAACCAACGGCTTTATTTTTTCGGCAAAGTCGCTTGCTGTCATCTTTTTTCTCAATTCCACGGCAGGATTGGCTGTAAAGCTCTGGCCGGTTCTATATTTTAAAACAAAAGCCGCGACACCTTTTTGATTAAGATATTTGGCTACGTCCGTGCCCTCATATTGCATGCCCAATACGTAAAAGCCGCCCCCGGGGCATATGATTACGCCTGTTCCGGTAGCGATTGCAGGGTCAGGCAAATAAACCACCAACGACGGATTAGAGATATTGTAGTCTACCGGTGTGCCGTTTATCATATATTCCTGGTTGGTATAAGTCCAGCTTTCCGAGCCAGGCGCGGCGCCGTTATAAAGCGGGATCACGTTCTGCTGAGCCTGGGTGGCCAGGGCGCAAAAAAGGAGCAGGGCGGTAAGTATTCTTCGGTTCATAATGGGTTTATTTTGACCTTAAATGTAAAGTTTCATTTTATAATGAAAAAAGGAATAAAAACTTTTAATTTACACTAAACTTTTTACCTATAGGAAAAGTCAAAATAATGTATTTGCTGAAGATAGTTTAAAAGAAAAACCGCCGACGGCCGTTTATAGGTCTGTTAGCTTTTGCTTATGTCCGCGATTTTTGAATTCATGCAGCCGAAACACGTGAGTGCTTTATTTTACAAGGCGGTTATTTTAGTTTCTTTTTTTATTTCGGTCATGCTCCAATCATGCAAGCACGAAAAAAAGATATACCAAAGCCCCTGCAACAACGATTTGAACTTTAAACACGTAAGTTTTACGGTACTAATCGACAGCATTCAAAACTACGATCACCAATATATCGAAGTGGAAGGCACCTACAGGGAAGGCAAGGATATGTCAGCGTTGGTAAATGACAGTACGTTCGTGGATCATTCAAGCCTCCGTTCACTTTGGGTAAACTTTAGCCAGGATTGCCCGCTTTACCTGGAAGGCACCCACCAGGGCCTGTTTGAATATAATGACGGCAAATTCACCCAGATCAGCGATAAAACCATCATCATTCGTGGCAAGATCGATGTGAGGCACAAGGGTCATTTGGGCAGCTACCGTGGAGAGATTGACAGGATCAGTTATATTAAGTTGTAGGAATCAGGAGCAGGTAGAGAGCCAAGAATAAAGAACCAAGAGCCAAGAATAAAGTAGCAGTGGCAGGAAGAAGAACCAAGAGTCAAGAAGGAAGTAGCAGTAGCATGGCAGGAGGAAGAATCAAAAGTCAAGAAGGAAGTGGCAGTAGCAGTGGCAGGAAGAAGAACCAAGAATCAAGCAGCTGGTTGAGCTTGGAAGGAACCCATGCGGCGATGGATTCTTTTTGGCTATGGACCAAGGACTATCGACTATATATCACTTTGTCCTAACCTAATCTCTAACCTCTAACCTCTAATCGCTAATCTCGATCCTCAACCCATCATATGCCAACTCAATTCCGGGCGGCAGCGTTTTCGAGATATCCGCATGCTTCCCGAGCCGGTGGCTGATATGCGTGAAATAGGTTTTTTCTGCTCCGATGTCCCGGGCAAAAGCAATTGCTTCATCCAATGTAAAGTGCGAAATGTGGTTTTGTTTTTGCAGGGCATTGATGACGAGTATTCGCGTCCCTCTTATCTTTTGTATCTCCTCCGGGCTTACGGTTTTGGCGTCCGTTATATAGGTAAAATCATTGACCCTGAAGCCCAATACCGGCAGCTTGTAATGCATTACCTCAATCGGTATAAATTTAAGGGCGCCGATAGTGAATAGTTCTTTATCGATTGTATGAAGCGTTAGCTGCGGTATACCGGGGTATTTAAACTCGGCAAAAATGTAGAAAAACTCGCGTTTAAGCGCTTCCTGCACACGTAATGTGGCATAAACATCAATGGGCCCCTGTTGTTTGTAGTTGAATGCCCGAATATCGTCCAGGCCGGCGATATGGTCTTTATGCTCGTGTGTAAAAACAATCGCGTCCAGGCGTTGCACTTTTTCCCGCAGCATTTGGTACCTGAAGTCGGGCCCCGAATCTATCACGATCACTTTTTCACCGGCTTCTATCATCACAGAAGTCCGCAGCCGTTTATCATGATGGTCGGTCGACATGCAGACTTCACAGTCGCAGGCAATCACAGGTACGCCCTGCGAGGTTCCGGTTCCTAAAAAAGTGACGGTCAAAATTCGAGTTTTGTTTGTTTTAGCTGGTTCAAAAAAGCGGCCTGTTTTTCGTCAAGCAGGCTAATATCCATATCTAATGTGCGCACCAGTTCGCTGATGGCCAGTATCTTGCTCTCCAGCCCCGAAAATTTATTTATCACCACAATCTTACTGTTTTGCAGCAAACAGGCGCCGGTTTTAAAATTCCCTTTTTCATACCTTACCCGGTAGCCTGTCGTCCGCAATAATGTTTCGAGCTTTTCGAGGGTATGGTTGGTAATGGTGAGCATTGTTTTTCAAAAGTAATAAGAATAGATTTGAGATGTGAGATATGAGACGTGAGATTTTAAAAAAGGCGAAAGGTAAAAGGTGAAAGGCAAAAGGTGAAAGTGTCTTATCCGGGGCAAAGTCTCAAATCTCACATCTCGCATCTCAAATCTAAGCCAACTAACCTCTAATCAACTAATCTCTAACCCCGACTTCTTAAATTAATTTAATAACATTTTCTTTCGACGCAATAATTACTATATTGTCCTTTATTTCCTTTTTCAATTTAGACCTCTTTATTAAACCATGGACAAAACCCAAAACCGGTTTCTTTCGCTTGATGTCTTTCGCGGAATGACGATCGTTTTCATGATCATTGTAAATAACGCCGGAAGCGGCGCAGCACCATTCGCACCTTTGGAACATGCCAAATGGTTTGGCTTCACGCCAACCGATCTTGTCTTTCCCTCGTTTTTGTTTGCCGTGGGCAATGCCATGAGTTTTTCGATGAAGAAGTTCGCCGGTCTGAGCGACGGCGCTGTGTTCCTGAGGATATTAAAAAGAGCCGCTATCATATTTTTGCTGGGTTACCTGATGTATTGGTTCCCTTTCATAACCAAGGATGCGAGCGGCTACCATTTGGCGCCGATTAGCGGTACGCGCATTTTCGGCGTATTACAACGCATCGCCCTTTGCTACCTTTTTGCTTCGCTGCTGATCTATTTCGTTAAGTCTAAAACCGCTATCGTGGTCATCAGTATCCTGTTGCTTTTTGGTTACTGGTTTTTGCTGCTGATCTTCGGCGATCATTCCGACCCGTATGGAATGTTAACCAACGCAGGTACCTATCTTGATAAATGGGTAATGGGCGATGCGCACCTGTATCATGGCGAAGGGGTCGCATTTGATCCCGAAGGTATTTTAAGCACCCTGCCCGCTATCGTAAATGTAATTTGTGGGTATTACGCCGGCAAATTCATACAGGAAAAAGGAAAAGGTTACGAAACGCTGGCTAAGCTGATGTTGTTCGGCTTCCTGCTCATCTTCCTGGCCCTATGCTGGAACATGACTTTTCCAATCGCCAAAAAACTTTGGTCTAGCCCCTTTGTGTTGTTGACAGTTGGAATAGATATGGTGCTGATCAGCGCTCTTATTTACGTGGTCGAGATCAAGTCGTGGAACCCGTGGAACTGGACAGCCTTTTTTACAACGGTTGGTAAAAACCCATTGCCGGTATACTTATTTTCCGAGCTTTTTGTGGTAATCCTTTTTATGATCAATGTCAGCCCCGGCGTAAACTTTTTCGACTGGGTAAACAAGGTGCTTTTCCAGGTGGTAGCACCCGGTGCAATTGGTTCCCTGCTTTTTGCAATCTGCTATATGCTGGTTTGCTGGCTGTTTGGAAAACTGCTCGATAACCGGAAGATTTACATTCGCGTTTAACCTATCGGTAAGCTATGGAACAAAACTCAAACCGCTTTCTTTCGCTCGACGTATTCCGCGGGATGACCATTTGTTTTATGATCATTGTAAACAATCCCGGCGGAGATAATTCTTTTGCCCCGTTGGATCATGCCAAGTGGTTCGGCTTTACGCCCACCGATTTGGTATTCCCGTCTTTTCTGTTCGCGATGGGAAATGCCATGAGTTTTTCGATGAAAAAGTTCATCGGTCAAAGCAGTTCGTCGGTTATTTTGAAGATCCTTAAAAGGTCGGCCCTTATCTTTTTGGTTGCCTGGTGCCTGGAGATGCTGGGCTCCATTCACCGCGACATCGGCGGTAGCTGGTCGATCGGTTCGTTCAGCCATATGCGCATCTTAGGCGTGCTGCCGCGAATTGCCCTTTGTTACCTGTTTGCAGCGCTGATCGTGTGGTTTATCAAGTCGGATAAAACTATCATCGCTATTTGCGCAGCGTTATTGTTGGGCTATTGGATCGCCTTATTGCTGTTCGGTGATCCGAGAGACCCTTTCGGCATGTTAACAAATGCCGGAACCTACCTGGATAAATTGGTATTGGGCGAAAATCATATGTATCATGGCGAAGGGCCAGCCTTTGAC
Source organism: Bacteroidota bacterium (assembly GCA_013286235.1). Taxonomy (GTDB): domain Bacteria; phylum Bacteroidota; class Bacteroidia; order Sphingobacteriales; family Sphingobacteriaceae; genus Mucilaginibacter. The sequence continues at coordinate 1,549 of JABDGE010000031.1, read as the reverse complement.
CCCGAGGGTATCCTGAGCACGCTGCCGTCCATCGTTAACGTCATCTGCGGTTATTTTGCGGGTAAATATATCCAGCAAAAGGGCAAACGGTATGAAACGATCGCGAATCTGTTGTTGATTGGCATTCTCTTTATTTTCGTCGCGCTTTGCTGGAACATGGCGTTCCCCATCGCCAAAAAATTGTGGACCAGTTCCTTTGTGTTGTTAACCGTTGGGATCGACCTTGTGCTGATCTCCTCACTGGTATATGTGGTCGAGATGCGCCTTTGGAATCCGCTAAAATGGACCTCGTTTTTTGCAACATTTGGTAAAAACCCGCTGGCTATCTACATTTTCGGCGATTTTTTCGGCGCGGTGGTCGGTTGGTTTTATGTCTACAACAAAATGAATTTCAATGAAATGATGAGCGTTAAAGTTTTCCTGGCGATTGCTCCAGGCCCTATCGGGTCGCTTTTGTTTGCCATTTACTACATGCTCGTTTGCTGGGTATTTGGGAAGATACTGGATTGGAAGAAGATTTACATCAGGGTTTAGTTGATTGGTTAACCAATTTTTCCCGTGTCTGTGTCCTCACAGATACTACGAGAAATACTAATTATGAAGAAATTAGTCGCCCTTCTTATTTTTGGATGTGTCGTCTTGAACGCGTGGTCCCAGCAAACCAAAACCTTTGCTGAACGACTGGGTTTTCCAAAAGGCGCCAAAGTGCTCATACTGCATGTAGACGATGCCGGCATGTCGCACGAATCGGACGCAGGCGTTGAAATGGCAATTGGCCAGGGTGTTTCCACTTCCACCAGCGTTATGATGCCCTGTCCCTGGGTGCCCGAAATTGTAAAGTACATCAAGGAACATCCTACCACCGATGCAGGGCTGCACCTCACCTTAACGTCCGAATGGGACAATTACCGCTGGGGGCCGCTCGCCGGTAAAGCTGCCGTTCCGGGTTTGGTGGATCAACAAGGAGATCTTTATCATTCTGTTGAAGCGGTTTACTTCCACGCCACGCCCGAAGAAATCGATAAGGAAATACGCGCACAACTCGATCGCGCCCTAAGTATGGGATTTAAGCCTACGCATCTTGATTCGCACATGGGAACGCTTTTCGCAAAAGAAGGCTTCCTCCAAAAGTATTTACAACTGGGCATTGAAAAACAGATCCCTGTAATGTTTCCCGGCGGCGATGACTTATTTTACCGATCGGAGGCAAAAGCGGCAAAAATAGCGGAACTGAAAAGCCAGGGCAAATATAAGGAGGGAATGGACATACCGGAAGACCCGGCCCTGGGCAAGGCGAGAGAAATAGGGGAGATGCTTTGGAAAAACGGCCTGCCTGTGCTTGACGACCTGCATAACTCCAGTTACGACTGGAACATGCCCGATGTTGATAATAAAACCGACGCCGAAATCCAAAAATGGTACACGGATCATTATATCGAAAGCCTTAGCCGCCTTAGTCCGGGCTTAACGATGGTAATCATGCATTGCACTATGCCCTCGGCTAATTTTAAATACATCTGTAAAGAAGGCAATAAACGTAAAGGAGACC
>JABDGE010000030.1 GCA_013286235.1 Bacteroidota bacterium | reverse complement strand
ATTATAATGAATTTACGATCAGCTATATTGAAGCCATAGCTAAACATCTCAAAATAGAGACTGATTCAACCGGCCAAGCTATCTTTGTTTCCAGCAGGATAAAATCGAATGACTTAGCCGAGCTTAAAACTGAACTGGACGAATTATGGCCTAAAGCGGCTCAATCTGTACAGATCGTCCAGCAAAAACAGGAAAGTCAATTACAATCCTGCCTTTTTGGGCTTGTCAATGACCTTGACCTCGCTTTAAAAACTGGTTATCTCATTAGTGACCGCGTTGTACTTATCGATTATTTATACGAACGGATACTAAGGAAAAAGAAGCCGGAGGAGATTAGCTTACAACAAGTCGGTGTAATTGCTTCGGGTCTTTGTAATGCTCTGGAACTCGCCAAAGAGGGTCGGCTTGTTATCATCCCGCATCCTTTTGGCTGGCATCCCGAAACGAAAGCATTTATCGCAGAGATCAGTGAAAAAGTAATGCTCGACCCAGCCAGTATGAGTCTGTTAAGCACGTTGGCTATCGCACGTCTTTGCCAGTTTCAGCCTTACACCATTGCAGAATCTGATCAAATCTACAATCAAATTACCGGTGAACAGTTTGATGTCCTAACGGCAGCCAAGTCAGCTACAGCCAGTATTGCCTTTCAATCCATTTTGGGTGCTTTGTTATCTGAGAAATTACTCACGGAGACGGACTTTAGTATTGTCACCGATGTTCCGTTATCTCAGTACGCCAAAGTGATCAGCGAAAACCGCACATTTTATCCCAGGTTCATGGAACGTATAACTAACGGCGGGCTGCCATATAGTGATATTAACGTAGAAACCCTGTCAAAAAATCTGCGGGCAGCTATCATCGATAACGACATCAAGCTACTAAAAAAGTTTAATACCACTTCCGGTTCTGTTGCCAGTATCGCAGGCGCGGCAATAACGCTCGCTTCCGTAGCGCATCCGGTTGCAGCCGCAGTCAAAGCCTTAGGCGCGCTATTAGGCCTCGGCGGACGACTATCTAACCTGGCCAAATTTGAATCTTCCGAAGATAAAATCATCATTGCTGTTTTTAGAAACCTCTATAAAGCAGTGTAGCCCCCTCGCTTTTTCACCAGCCTGCATCCGCAGAACCGCAGTACTCCCGCCGCCTTTAACTGATTTGGAGAGTCCTAATATTTTTAGTATGTTTGATTTGAATAAAATTGTAAATCAAATCGTAGTTAAATTTTAATCAATAAAAAAATGGTACGATTACCACTACAAATCAAAAACAACCCTTATGCAGCAGTGAGTGTAAGCGGTAAAATGAATGAAAATTTCCGTCGGGGCGAGTTGCTTATGCTGCAAAGCGCCCGAACAGGACATATCTGCAAAAAAATCGTGCAAAGAGTCGTTAATTGCGGCGACGGCAATTGTGTACTGGATATAATCACCGTACTTTAAACTACAGCCCCGAAAGGGGCTTTTTACTATTTTTACGAAATGGATAAACCGGTAAAGAGTTGTAAATTTTTTTCGACAGACCCGGCGCAGATCGACCGCGAACGTGGAAACTTCCCGATTCAATACGTCGTCCCTATGGGCCGGAACATCCAACCCAGTTTGATGCGGAGGAGTGGCTGGGGGAGAACGCAGAATCAGGCAAAAAATATATTTTAATTCCGGTTTACAGCACTTAATTTGCGTGACTGGGCGAGAAGCGTCTCTATCCGTACAGTTTGGTTGTCAACCCGGGCCGGGGCTGCCGAGGTCAGGCGGAAATACAATAATAGTCGAACCATTTTTATGGTTTGGATATTCTTTCTAACTCCCTTTCGATGCTATCCACTACAAATTCAGATACGCTATCGGTAATCTGAATGATATCTTCCTTACTTAACTGTTCGTTGTACAGCTTTTTGATAAATGGTTGCTGGTTATTGTGATTAACCAGTGTGAAGCCATACCAGAATGTATCAGTTCTAAAATTTAGCTGAAACCCTGAATTAAAAGCTTCGGTACCTGCTTTTTTTAATCCATGTAGTTGATAGTGGAAATATAACTCGTCGTGACTTTTTAGAAACTCTTCATTTTTCCATTCTTCCGTCAATTGTTCAAAATTACTTGGCCGCTTATTCTTACCCTGCCAGCTATAAGAGCAGGAAATAAACATTTCGTCGAATTGTTTCATACGCTCGATAAGCAGCTGGTACAATGGGATAACACTGTTGTCAATTATTTCAAAAAGAATTTTAATCGTAGCGATCTGCATTACTTCCTTGCCCTTTAGCTGAGAGATCTTGTTTTTTAGTGTTTCAAGACGCTTTTCGGCGGGGCTTTTCAACTCCTGGTACCCTTTCTCCATTTCAATCTCTAGTTCTTCTATTGAAGGGAGTATCCCCTTTATATTTTCAGGCAGGCTTTCCCTGAGGTTGTATTCAGCTATCCCTATTGGTTTACTGCTGTCCCTAAGTGCATATTCTGCTACTAAGCCGTCTTTTGTTTTACATAGTATAAGTCCAATGGTAGGGTCATCTGTAGCAGATTTCAGTTGTTCATCTGCTATTGTAAGATAGTACTCCATCTTACCTTTATATTCCGGCTTAAATTCGTCTATTTTCAACTCGATAACGATATATCTCTTCAGGCGGGTGTGGTAAAATAGTAAATCATAGAAATACTCGTTATCTCCAACCATAACGCGGTATTGCCGACCCATAAATGCAAACCATTGTCCCAGTTCGATCAGGAAGTTCTTCAGCTGATTAATAAGCGCGTCTTCCAAATCCCGCTCCTTGGACTGTTGCCCCAAATAAATAAAGTCAAATTTATACGGATCTTTAAAAAGCTGCTGGACTAGCTCAGACTGATCCGGTGCAACGGTGTGTTTGAAATTGCTGGTAATTTGCCCCTGCCTTTTATAAAGACCACTTTCAATTTGGTGCACCATTATATCCCGGCTCCACCCGTTTTGAACCGTGTGATTGATGTAAAACTGTCGCTCCCTGAGATCTTTTACTTTATCAAGAAGTGTAACGTGATGGTACCACGTTAATTTTGCAAGCTGGGCTTGCAAAACTTCACTTTCTTTTAGGTTTTCGCCAGCATCTAATTTTGCAGGCAGCGCTTGCAAAATTACAAAATCGGGGTAGGCAAGCGCAAAATCACGCATATACCGAATGTTTCGTGGTGAAAATCCTTTCATTTCCGGAAACTCAGCTTTCAGGTCTTTTGCAAGCGTTTCAACAATTTTCTTACCCCATCCTTCTTCTTTCTCCTGCCTGGCAATAGTATCGCCAATTTCCCAGTAAATAGACAGCATATGGGTGTTAACCGTGATAATCGACTGTACACGCGCCTGCCTGATCTTCTGTTTCAGTTGTTCGATTATCTCCGAATATTTTAAAAATCCAGGCATCATTTTCTGTTGCGGTTTACGTTTTTTCTTTCTGAAAAGCCCTTTTATACGATTAAGAGCCCCTCTGACAATCACTTGATCCGCAATTTAAGATTTTAACTTCACAGCGAAGCCATATATTTTGATCAAACCTTCAGTTATCCGGCTCGTGAGTTCCTCAACCCTCTTCGTTCCCGCAGGATCTCCGAAAGACCCTGCGCCGCATGCCGGGGGATAAGCGTCTCCATCCGTGCAATTGGCTGTCAACCCGGGCCGAGGCTGCCGGGGTAAGGCGAGGTGGATATAGCGCAGGGTTCGATGGATATACTGCGAGGACGTAAACAATGATGCACTCGGTTAGCTGTTAGAGGAAATAAAACTAAATCCCTTTCTCACCAATTCGGGGAATGAGAAAATAGACAATGCTGATTTGTTTTTTGCCAGATATAGCACAGGGATCACATTAGATGTAAGCACGATGGAATGGATCTGATAATTTTTAGGTTCTTCTACAAATTTGGTTAGTTGATCTTTATTAGCTTTTAGCCACTTATCTCGATTCAGATGTTTTTGAATATGCCCGGATTTTCCATCTTTTCCTATATAATTATCTAACTCAGTTTTCATTTCATGAATGGCACGCGCGCTAACTGTGTTTTTGCACTCAATAGCATAAATGATTTTTTTGTCATGGTCAATGGCCATAATGTCCACGTCTCCATAATTGCGGTCTGCTATCAGCACGCCAGTTTCATGGATAGTCACCTCATAATCGATAACCTCTAATCCCGTCTTCATTTTTAGCCACGTCATAACCTGTTGCCGATAGCGCTTTCCCTTTCTATGGCGGAAAAGAGTGAGTACATCCTTTTCTATAGGGCCACCTTTTTGAACCACCAATCTGCCCCCTGTGATCAAACTGGTTAAATTGTGGTAAGCTTTTAATGTATGCCGGAATCCCCAAAGGTAAAAAGTTTGACCGTTATCAGGGTGCACAATTTTTATAAGCGGCCGGCGGTTATAACTTAAAGCCCGGTTAAACCGCCAGGGCATGATGTCTTTATTGCTAAAGCCATCCGGCGCTTTATCTAAAGCGTCCCGTCTTTCCAACGTTAGCAGTTGCAATCCCTTCAATAGTTGTTCTTCACTTACTGGCGTGACAAAATCTTTTCCTATTTCAAGCACAAATTTCTCCTCGACCATGATCATAAACGATTCTCCGGCAGCCATGCCCATTTTAATAAGGTTGCCGCAAATAGCAGTAAGGGTAGTTAATGTTACACCCCATTCTTCTAGAAATGCGTTATCGGTTGTTGCATTATTTACGAGGGTATTTCCGTCGCTTTCAACTGGTGTAATTTCTTCAGTTTGCAACATGGCATGCACTTCACTTTCAGTTCGTGCAAGGTTAAATGGGCTTAGATAGATTTCAAAAAATTCGTGAGAAACAAACAGCCTCCCCGAAGGCATAATACCCATTTCAGGGTCGTTCAAACCAAGCGCAATGGAATCGGCGATGTTTGCATAGTGAATTACTTCAGACATTAATGCGATCAACTCATCCATTTCATCTAGGTTGATTGGTCGCAAACCTGACGGTGGCTCAGCAGCAATAAATTCGATCAGGCAGCGACATGCCAGTGATGTTGGAATAATTTCACCATTCTTCTTTTGAAGGTCAGCCACTGCCGTCGGGAAGTCGCTGTAACAGGCTACCTGGTGGGGTAATCGTAAGTCATTTTCTGCATCTTCTTGTATTAAACTTTCATTCAACGTAATCAACCACTTCATCAGTGAATGCAAATTAAACCCTGATATTTTTCCCCTGATTTGGTTGATTAGAGAATCAACTATTGTCATGCAAAGCTTGTTCTTTTCTTTAGTTGTTTTGATGACTTCAGGTATGGATTCGGGGAGGTTTAAATTGGGGATTAGGTAGTCATCGACAAGTGCTTGGTCTGCCTCATATAAATGTCTTCTGAAACCAGTTCCTCTCGTATCCAATATGGGATTGTCGTTACTATTGCCAATAAGGATCATTTTTGCGTTGTCAGGAGCCATCCCATCACCGATCATTTTTTCGATTTCAGCTTCTGTAAACATTTCCTGTTGATTCTTCTTAAGGAGGATATTAAGCCCACTCAGAACGGTGCGCATGATTGTTCTTTCACCCTGGTTATGTTCCTCTGCAAGTGAAGGGATTAAGGCCAACGGCATTTCGACAGTTATGACACGCCCTTCTACAGTAAATTCTAACAATTGCGGCAGCCCGTCTTCCGGCCAGTCTGAAACATTCATTTCATTAAGCAGTCGTTTGTCCAAATCCAGCCGTATTTCAACAGGCAGGCTTCCGATTTTATTTAACCTGCTTTTAAGCACATTCGCAAATTTTAAGATCCAAAAAGCGACGGCCTCTGTATACAGGCCTGCCTGGCTATGTTGTGCCTTATTGTCAGCTTGCTGATTAACTACCCAACATGGGAAAACGTAATCTTCTACCAGCTTCACATTTTCTGATGTAGGCTGCTGCTGGCGGTAAATTGGCGCATATCTGCTACCTCGTCTTACGGGAACATCAATAGGTTTACTATCGGAGTATCTTCTTGCCGCATGTTCATCACGATAGGAGATCACACTGCGTTGGTAATCTGTTCCTATTCCCATAAAGGTCATCAGATCAGGTTTCTCGTCACGGGGCAGCATTGACCCCCTGTTTTCAAGATAAAGCACATACAGGTCAAGTGAAGATGCAGCAGGCATAAACTGAGTATCCTGGGCAGCCCGCCCATAGGCCTTTGCAAATTTCCAAAGTGATAAAGGTTCTAAACCACCCTCAAAAATTATCTTCTCAAAATCGCTGAAGGAAAAAAACAATGTTTGATTACCTTCCTTCGGTTTTGGCCAGGCGAACATAGCCATGCCGCCGATCCCGCCAGCAACAAAAAGTGTAAACACTTTCATTCGCTGTTTTTTCTCTAAGGCGTTCAGGTAATTTACAACGACATCATTCCGCTCATTAATGGTTTCCTGTTTTGGCGCCGACGGATCAATTGGCTTGATAAATCCTGTGGAATCATAACCGGAGCCTATAGTTCCTTTTATCAATTGGACATACGCCAGTTTGTCCTGGTCTATTCGGAAAACACTTTCCATAAACCTTTCGGGTGAGGCAGCTTCGGGTAAATTAATATCTGTTTCTGACCACCCCATTTCATTAGCGTATTCAAGAAATTTATGCCATTGCCAATTATGGTAGGCAGTAAGCAAATTTTGCTGCTCGCCCATTTCAGTCGACAATCTCTTGATATAATCCGCTATTGCTTTGGATAGCGTGGCTGGAACTATACAGATAATTTCATCACCAACATCATAAAATGGACGCGAAAATATTGGGGACTCGTAAGGATCATGGCTCTCGCCTAAATCCGCGTCGTTAATTAAAAATTCATTAATGGCTTCAGTGGGAATTTGCCAATAAATAGACATTTTTTCCAAGTAAGGTTTTTCAAAACGCACCGCTGATATCAAATCTTTAAGGGCTTCAAAGTCTGGGACAAAAACAGGATCATCATCCTCATCTTCTATAGTGTATCGGGGCAATCCGGTTTGGTTAATCATGGTCTCGCTGATTAACAGTATCAAGAATGAAGCTTGTCTTACTTTCTCTTTGAATGTGTCAGAAAGAGAGTTGTCAACAGTAAAGATGCTTTCCAAAAAGCCACTTAAAATTTCAGTTGCATCAGTGTTGATTCCCGGTAAAACCCGGTAGTTGCCGCCATAGAAAACCACATTTTCTACAAAGTGGTTTACTGTGGGGTCCTCCATACTGTCAAAACGTAGATGTTTTTCAAAAAACGCTTGTATGTCTTCGTAGGTTGCTCGTTGATCGCTTTTGATTCCCTGACGTAATATATCATCTGTGAATTCTTCCAATCTTATGTTTTTTCCGTGATTTTTTGGGCTTAATTGCAACCCTGCCGATATGCTTAAAAGCTGAGACTTGTCATAGCTTCTTATAAAATCATTTATCGCATCGGTATCAACTGTAAAATTTTCTCCTTCAGATTCTTCTCCAAAATCCTCGCGGCCGTGGCACTCTATAAATTTCTTACCGCTGCCACAAGGGCAATCCTCTGAATTTTCTGGTTCCATTTCCAATTATTTGAGTAAAGTTATTATTATAATATAACCAAAGGTTGTTACCAATCCAAACACTTTTGAGCAATCGAACACGAATTGCTTATTGATGAAGCGCAATTCAGATACTATTAATTCCCATAATTTTGCTTGCGCCGCGTGCCATGGGGATAAGCGTCTCCATCCGTGCAATTGGCTGTCAACCCAGGCCGAGGCTGCCGGGGTCAGGCGGAAATACAACGCAGGGTCCCGTTGGAGGCCCTGCGACAGCGTAATTTTATTATCAATCCGTTTCGCGCCCATTCCATTTGGAAATGTACATGGTAGGAATGACTAGCTGCACATCGTCAACCGGGGCACCATTTTCAACAGGTTGAAAAATCACCACCCTCAGGCCCGCTCCCGTTTCCGCCTCATCATAGACCAGCCTGCCATATAATTTTTTATCTTCTCCTGACCCATCAGGTAATTCCGCTTCCACCTGCACGGCGGCTTTCTCTCTGCCGATTGCCAGCAAATCGCCAATTTGACTAACAAGCTGTTTGTATGGGAGGGGCTGAAGTTCCATTATCCAATAATAGGTTCAAAGTGAAACCAAAAATAGCCAAAATTATATGATTTGCTGTGCCGGTTCATACTCCCATCCCACGCACGAGCATGCGGCCCCAGCCAAAAGAAGTGGAGTCCTCTTCCAGGCACGCGATTTCGCGCAAAGGCCAAAAGAGGTGGAGTTCTCGTGCCGCGATGGCAGGCAATGAACTGTGCACGCCCCCGCTGCCAGGTCCACAGGACTCCCACGGAGTAATAAACTATGCAATCACAGTATAATCGGTTCAACCAAAATTATCCGCTGGCAGGCGTAGTACACCTCTATTTCCCTATGCACATCGCGCCCGAATGAGCGGCAACGTTGCATCCGAAGCACAGGACAACAATAACTTGTCCCCGGGCACGGGAAGCCAACACTTTTGGCCTTTGCCCGACATTCTCATATCTCACATCTCATATCTCACATCTCACCGCAATGTTGAAAACTATCCCTTGACAGCCCGCTTTTAAAATGCTACATTTGTTAGCAATTTAAAATAGCAAATCACACTTCGTTCTTTTTTTCTAAATACGATTCCCCGCTGTATCCCCGGGTTCTTAAAAAACTATCTTTTTATCGAAAGTTTTTTGGGGATTATTTGGCGATGGCTTAGTTTAAATATGTTTTGTTAAAAAGCACATAATCAAATACTTAAGTGCTTATCATGGGGCTGGCCTCGAACGTTCGGCGGCCTTTTTTACGTAGCATTAACCTCGCATTAGCCGCCAATAATCGGCATTAACCACACAAAAAAAATAGCGTTAACCTCGCATTAGCTGCCAATAATCGGTACTAAACAGGAAAAAAAAGTAGCATTAAGGTAGCATAAACTACCAATATTAGGCATGACCGCCGTAGCCGTCTTCAACCGCCGCTGACAGGTAGCCCGCCTTCTCGCTGAAGTAGTTTGCCTGCGTAGTTCGTTACCAAAACCCGAACCACAACCTGAAAGGCTACCCGTAGTGCGGCGGCTAAAGTCACAAGCCTATAAGATCATTACTGTTTTGCCGGCACCAGTACGCCTAACTGGTACATCGTTGTGGCTTCCGATTGAATTGACCGATGAGAAATGATCTTACCATTGTCATCAAAAGTATAAATATCAGCCTCTGGTATTTTGAACGACTTGTCGCTTGGTTTAAACGGACCGTAAGCGCGCTTAAAAGTCCCACTCCATTCACCTGTTACAATAACAATACTGCTGTCGGCCACGGCAACAAGATTTTTACCGGTAAAATCGGGACAGGCCATAAAAAACTCTTTGAAAGCGGCTTTAAGGGAGTCCCGATTGGTCAGGGGTGTCGCGCTGCCGTCCCCAAAGTCGGTATAGCCGTCTGTGCAATCTTTCAACATACCATCTATATCTCTTTTGCTCACTGCAATCACGGCATTTAACGCAGTTTGTTTATTTTTTTTCACGGTACTATCGCTGCCTGTCGCAGACGGGCGAGGGTTGCTCTTACAGGAAGTCAAAGAGACGGCAGCAATGGCTATGCTGGCAATTAGTATTCTCATAATTTTGTATCGTTATGTTTAGTTGGATGCCTAAAACTACCTAATAAAAAACTATGAGTACACAACCTGATTGATAAATATTCCCCGGTCAGGCGCCAGATTCCGCGCAAAGGCCAAAAGAGGTGGAGTTCTCGTGCCCCGGCGGCACGTAATTAGCTGTCCAGGCCCCCGCTGCCAGGTAACAAACTATGCAATCACAGTATAATCGGTTCAACCAAAATTATCCTCTGTCAGGCGTAGTACACCCCGATGTCCGAAGTTTCCAACTTCGGACGAATATGCCTGGAGACTGCGTCTCCATTTTCTTCGCGCGGGTCTTTCACATTCACCCCCTCATTCAGGCGCGAATCCGCTGAAACGCCAAAAGAGGTGGAGTTCTTGTGCCCCGGCGACGGGTCCACTCCGGAGTAATTAGCTGTCCAACTCGCCGCTGATAGCAACATTATTTCTGTTTTATTCGTCAAGCAATTTATTTAGAACATGTTCCAATTGGGTTTTATCGGGCAAGTATAGTTGGTATTTTGCCAGTAATATTTTATTGGTTATGCCTTCAGTGGCGTATTCCACCAAAATATGGTTTTTGTGCGCAGCCAGGATAATTCCCACCGGTTGGTTATCATCTTCGGCAGCTTCTTCTTTTTTAAAATAGTTGAGGTAAAGATTCATCTGGCCGATGTCCTGGTGATCAAGTTCACCGCGTTTTAAGTCAATCAAAACGAAACATTTAAGTATCCGGTGATAAAAGAGCAAGTCAACGCGGAAATGTTTTCCCCCGATGCTCATCCGATATTGCCTGGCGATAAAAGCAAAGCCTTTGCCGAGCTCCAGTAAAAACTGCTGGAGGTTGCTGATTAGCTTTTCTTCTAATTCACTTTCCAGGTATTGGTGTTGCTGAGGGATATTTAAAAATTCCAGCACAAATGGATCTTTAAGCAAATCTTCCGGTTGTTGCACCTCATGGCCCTGGTTGGCCAATTTAAGGACACCTTTTTTGTCGGTACTTAAAGCCAAACGGTGAAACAGCAAACTTTTCATCTGGCGTTTCAATTCCCTTACACTCCAGCGTTCCTTTTCGGCCTGTTTAGCGTAAAATCCTATTTCCAATGGAGAATCGGCCTTTAATATTTCAAAGTAGTGGCTCCATGTCAATTTGTGAGACAGTGTCTCACGTTTTTAAAATGACAGATACAAAGCCCGCATATAGGAAAGATTTGAGCGGTAAACCCTTTGCCATAGGCAGTTGTCAAGTCTTTAGAAAGCCTCTCAAACAATTGGCTGCCGTATTCGGCTTTTTCATTCCCTTTTTGCTCAAATTCAACAATATACCTGCCGATCTCCCAATAGGTATGCACCAAAATGGTATTTACCTGCACGGCGGCTTTCTCTCTGCCGATTGCCAGCAAATCGCCAATTTGACTAACAAGCTGTTTGTATGGGAGGGGCTGAAGTTCCATTATCCAATAATAGGTTCAAAGTAAAACCAAAAATAGCCAAAATTATATGATTTGGTGTGCCGGTTCATACTCCCATCCCACGCACGAGCACACGACCCCAGCCAAAAGAAGTGGAGTCCTCTTCCAGGCACGCGATTGCGCGCAAAGGCCAAAGGAGGTGGAGTTCTCGTGCCGCGACGACAGGTCCATAAGGACTCCTAAGGAGTTGTGAACTGTGCACGCCCCCGCTGCCAGGTCCACAGGACTCCCACGGAGTAACAAACTATGCAATCACAGTATCATCGGTTCAACCAAAATTATCCGCTGGCAGGCGTAGTACACCTCTATTTCCCTCGCCCCTCAATGAAAGGCAACTTTGTATCCGAAGCACAGGACAACAATAACTTGTCCCCGGGCACGGGAAGCCAACACTTTTGGCCTTTGCCCGACATTCTCATATCTCATATCTCACATCTCACATCTCACATCTCACATCTCACATTCTCATATCTCACCGCAATGTTGAAAACTATCCCTTGACAGCCTGCTTTTAAAATGCTACATTTGTTAGCAATTTAAAATAGCAAATCACACTTCGTTCTTTTTTTCTAAATACGATTCCCCGCTGTATCCCCGGCTTCTTAAAAAACTATCTTTTTATCGAAAGTTTTTTGGGGATTATTTGGCGATAGCTTAGTTTAAATATGTTTTGTTAAAAAGCACATAATCAAATACTTAAGTGCTTATCATGGGGCTGACCTGGAACGTTCGGCGGCCTTTTTTACCTAGCATTAACCTCGCATTAGCCGCCAATAATCGGCAGTAACCACACAAAAAAACTAGCATTAACCTCGCATTAGCTGCCAATAATCGGTACTAAACAGGAAAAAAAAGTAGCATTAAGGTAGCATAAACTACCAATATTAGGCATGACCGCCGTAGCCGTCTTCAACCGCCGTAGCTGTACTCGACCGCCGTAGCTGTAAGCGAAGGAGGTAGCGAAGGAGGTAGCGAAGGAGGTAGCGGAGCGCGAGAACTAATCACAAAACGGGAGTCCCGTTTTCAATCACGTTCTTTGACAATATCGTTATACCTTCCCGCTACATTTTATTTCAGGCTACCTGCGCAGCATGATGTCGGGATAACTATCGGCAGTGTCCGGAACAAACCGTCAATTCCCCCATCCAGGCGCGACATCCGCGCAATGGCCAAACGAAGTGAAGTTCTCCTGCCCCGGCGACAGGTCCATGGGACTCTTTATGGAGTAATTAACTGCCCAACCCGCCGCCGACAGGTAACAAACCATGCTTGGCGCCATCCAGATGTCGGCAGAATGCATCTACCGATGCTTATGCGTGTAGTATGACTACCGCAATGTTTCCCGCACGAACCCCAACCCCCGTTTACTATTTATAATTTAGCAGGGTCTTCAACATTTAGGTTTTTGATATTCTGAAAATCGGCATCGCTGGTTAATAAGGTAAGTGAGTGGATAATAGCAGTAGCCGCAATAATAGCATCCGGCGTTTTGATTTTCTTTTCCCTCCGTATTACAATACATTGCTTAACTATATCCGGGGTAAGTGCCAAAACGTTTGAGTCGTGAATAAACTCTTCTATAATTTTTTCTTTGTTTTTTTCAGGATTGATCCATCATAGCGCTCCTATTTCCGTAACGACAGAATGTTAGGCGTTTGATCAATCACCCCGGCAATGAAATCCATTCCATTTTTATTCAATAAACCCGAAAAATAGTTTGAGATGACGTTATTGTCAATTAATTATCGTCCCATTCCTTGCGCAGTGTTTGGGTATGCTCGTTGAAGCTTTTGGCATCTTCTTTTGAAAAACCACCTCTGTACTTATCAGACAATTTTATCGCAGTAGGGCTGACCGTTTCGTCCAATATTTTAATCAGGTTTAATTCCTCCAGGTCGTGCAGAAGTTTCACCGCCTTTTTATTAGTTATCTTTATTACAAGCGTTTCTTCCATATTTATATTATTACAAATGTAATTTAAGTAAAAATAGGTAAAAGGAGCAGGGAAATCGCTTTTAACCTCTAAAATTAATTTTAGCCGGAAGACATATAGGTTTTTCTGATAAAAAAGGGTAGCCCCTACGGGGCAATAAGAATTGGTTGGGTTAGGTGCTACAAACGTTTTACCCCTACGGGGCATAAAATGAAAAGTTAAAAAGCAAATTTTTTAAAAGCGATTTCCCTGGTAAAAGGAGTTGATAACAAGCAATTACTAACAGCAACTTTTCATACAGCCTTTTCCCGCTGTCCGCAAATTCCATCTACGGATGCGCTATGCCAGTAGTCCGACTATCGTAAGGCTTCCCGCTTGCATAACCTTTACTTTTTATCCCGGCTGTGGGCTATCCTGGCGGCACAGGCGAATAGGGGATGGCTGCCGAATATGCTTTGGCTATGGCGGCAATGATAAAGCCTGTTTACTAATGACAATCAAATAATTGATAAATTTGGAATGAAAATTGAAATTGCCGACCCTATTTGACCCCCTTTTTATCTCATATCGCTTTTTATGACCTGGCGTCGCTGGGGACCCTGTTCACAGGACTTACCATCGCGCTGCTTTTATTATCCATAACAAAGGCCGGCCAAACAGCCAACCTGTTCTTAAGTTCAGCCCTGGTAGTGGTGGTACTGAAAACCGGCGGCCTTGCAACGTTTTTTTTACCAGGGCTTGGTCCGTTCTTATATTTTTATGTACGACAACTCACTTTCCCCGACCTGCGGTTCCGCGGAATCGATCTGTTTCATTTTTCCATCTTGCTGGTTGGTTATTGGCTGCCGGTTTGGTTAATTTTAATTTCGGTGATTGTCTATTTATATTTTTCGCATCGGCTCATAGAGGGTTTTTACGCCCGTTTACGCCCTGTGTTAATGGACAGGCCACGTTTTGCATTCCGGCGACTTGACGGCGCTTTGCTTCTGATAAGCCTGCTCTGCCTGTTAGCAATAGTAAGTGATGCTTTCTGTTTTGTAATTGCATTGGTGCTGATGGTAACGGCTATTAACGCGATCGTAAAGCCTGATGGCAACCTCCGGTTATCAATGCCAATAATTGACAGGTCGGACGCAAAAGAAAAAGGTAGAAGGTTAAAAGAAGCCATTGCTGCAGGCCGGCTTTACGAAGATGCCGAACTGACGCTGACCACACTGGCTGTCAAATTAAATATTCATCCGCATGATCTTTCGAGGATCATCAATGTGGGCCTGGAAAAGAACTTCAATGATCTGATCAACGAGTTCCGTGTGCGGGATGTTGCCCGAAAAATGCATGATCCGGCTTATGATAAATTTACCTTGCTGCATATCGGCTATGAGTCGGGATTCAATTCCCAAAGAACTTTCAACCGCGTGTTTAAAGAAATGACCGGCAAAACCCCGGTGGAATACAAGAACAGCCTAAAAAAAGAGTTGCCAAATAATAAGTTGGCCACCGTGCCACGAATAAGGCCGGTAATATTGCGTTCGGGAAGCCTGTCAAATTGGGCTCCCCAAAAATTAAAACGCAACTTTATGTTTAGGAATTATTTAAAGATCGCCTGGCGAAACCTGTTAAAAAATAAAACACATTCCTTTATCAATATTACCGGTTTGTCGGTTGGCATGGCGGTAGCCATACTGATTAGTTTATGGATATGGGATGAGTTGTCGTATAATAAATACCATGCGCATTATGACCGCATTGTGCAGGTAATGCAGCACCAGACCACCAACGGCGACGTTGGCACCAAGCGCGCCTTACCGATACCGCTTGGGATAAAACTCCGCAACGACTATAAGGACGCTTTTAAGTATGTGGTACTGTCGACCTGGGCAGAGGAACATGTTATTGCCAATGGTGATAAAAAATTGACATCGAAGGGCAATTTTATGCAGCCGGAAGCGCCCGATCTGCTGACGTTAAAAATGCTGCGCGGTAACCGCTCCTGCTTAAAGGATCCCTCATCTGTTTTATTGTCGGCTTCGCTTGCACGGTCGCTTTTTGGCGGTGCAAACCCGATGGACCGGATGCTGAAAATTGACAACCGGCTGAATGTTAAAGTTACCGGCGTTTATGAGGATCTGCCGCGCAATACTACATTGAACGATATGGCCTTTATTGCCCCCTGGGACCTGTACGTGGCCTCGGACCCGGACGTTAAAGCGTTCGTCAATATATGGGCCAACGATTCATGGCTAATATATGCACAGTTACAGCCGGGCGCCGATATAAACCATGTTGCTGCAAAAATAAAAGATCTGAAACTACGGGGCCTGGCCGCTCAGCACGACCTGCTTGGCGTATCGTTCAAAGCGGTGCTGTTTCTGCAGCCCATGAGCAGGTGGCGCCTGTACCAGGAGTTTAAAAATGGCGTCAACACAGGCGGCGGTATCGAGTTGGTATGGCTGTTTGGTATCATCGGCGTTTTTGTATTGCTGCTGGCCTGCATCAATTTTATGAACCTGAGCACTGCGCAGTCGCAGCAACGGGCAAAAGAGGTGGGCATCCGCAAAATGGCCGGCTCGATTCGCAGCCAGCTGATAGTCCAGTTTTTCAGCGAGTCTGTAATGGTTGCATTTTTCGCTTTCCTGCTTGCTGTATTGCTGGTAACACTTGCTTTGCCCTGGTTTAACCAGGTTGCCGGTAAAAGGATGGCGGTATTATGGAGCAGCCCGGTTTTTTGGCTGTTGGGTATCAGTTTCAGTTTGATAACCGGCGTAATTGCCGGGTCTTATCCGGCTTTTTATCTTTCCTCATTTCAACCGGTGCAGGTGTTGAAAGGGACTTACAAAGCGGGCCCCCTGGCATCGTTGCCACGCAAAATTTTGGTGGTATTGCAATTTGTGGTTTCGGTGACCCTAATTATTGGAACGATAGTGGTTTTCAGGCAGGTGCAGTTTACCAAAAACAGACCGGTAGGCTATAGCAGGAGCGGCCTGGTACAGGTAGCCATGAGAACGCCGGACATTCCTAACCATTTTGAGGCATTTCGGAACGAATTGCTGCAGTCGGGAGCGGTATCGGAAGCGGCCGAGTCCGAGAGCCCGGTTACCGATCTAATGTCAGACAACCAGGGCATCACCTGGAAAGGTAAGGACCCTAATTTGCAGGATGATTTTGGCACGGTACCGGTATCGCCCGAATTTGGTAAAACCATTGGCTGGAAAATCAAAGAAGGCCGCGACCTATCCAGGGACTACCCAGGCGATTCATCCGCGATGATACTAAATGAAGCCGCGGTAAAATTTACAGGACTGAAAAACCCTGTTGGCGAAATTATAAAATGGGATAAAAATTATAGGGTCATCGGCGTAGTGAAAGACATCGTGATGGATTCGCCATACGATCCCGTTCGGCCAACGATGTTTTACCTGCTGCAATACCCCGGAAGTTTTACCGACATCAGGATAAACCCCGGCATGAGCACCCGGCAGGCCCTCGATAAAATTGAAGCTGTTTTTAAACGTTTCGACCCCGCGAGCCCGTTTGACTATAAATTTACGGACACCGAGTATGCCAAAAAATTTGACTTCGAAGAGCGCATTGGTAAACTGGCCGGCTTCGCTACCATCCTGGCCATTTTTATCAGTTGCATGGGTTTGTTTGGCATGGCGTCCTTTATGGCCGAACAGCGCACAAAAGAAATTGGCATCCGCAAGGTGCTTGGGGCATCTGTCTTCAGCTTATGGCGGCTAATGTCCAAAGAGTTTGCGCTGCTGGTGATCATTGCGCTGGCTGTTGCCATTCCCATAGCCATCTATTTCATGAACGGCTGGCTGCAGCAATATAAATACCAGTCCGGGCTTTCCTGGTGGATATTTGCCGCAACAGCCCTGGGCGCAATACTCATAACGCTGCTCACGGTAAGTTTCCAAAGCATTAAAACGGCGCTGGCCAACCCGGTGAGCAGTTTGAAAACGGAGTGAGTTGGCAGTAGGCAGTTGGCAGTTTGTGCATGCCTAAAATAGGTTGACCTATTTTAAAAATTGTTAAGTTACTTTTTTATAAGAAAATCAAATAATAGTTGATTAGGGTTTATAAAATCAATGTCTTTTTTGGCCGTATAAATTTCCATTTTTTTTCGTTTATCCATTGGTAGTGAGTGGTGAATAGTGAGTGGTTTTTTTATTGGGCGTCAAAACCCCATCTGGGCGAGAATCCGCGCGAAGGCCAAAAGAGGGGGAGTTCTCGTGCCCCGGCGACAGGTCCATTGGACTCCTATGGAGTAATTAACTGTACAGCCCGCCGCTGACATGTAGCAAATTATGCCGGTCTGCCCCAACCGACCCGCTGCCCGCAAGATGCGGGCAGGCTAAGTATTCTCCAGTCTTTTCTTTGAAATTTCAAGTGCATCGTGCAGCTTCTGTTTAAGTAAATTCTTGCTGGGTAATTCGGTAAGGTATTCTGATACTTTAATTCCGGCTTTATCTAATTGAAGCAATTCAACTTGTTCACTATTTCCTTCTGCACAAAGAATTAACCCGATTGGAGCATTTTCACCGTCCTGCATTTCGTATTTTTCCAGCCAGCGCAGATAAAGCTCCATCTGACCTTTATAGCCAGCTTTAAATTCCCTAATTTCAATTCTATAGCAATAAGCCTTTTGAGTTTTCGGTGGTAGAACAATAGATCCAGTTTAAAATCTTCGCCATCAATTATCATTCTTTTCTGCCGTTCTATAAAACTAAATCCCTGACCTAATTCTAATATAAAATGTTCCAATTCGCGCAAAATAGCGTCTTCAAGATTTTTTTCGTTATACGTATCCTTCAACCCCAAAAAGTCTAAAAAATATGGATCACGAAATATGAGGTCCGGTGTAAATGTATTCTCTTCTCTTAACGCTTTCAATTCTTGTTTTATAAGTTCATCCGGCTTTCTACTGATTGCAGTGCGTTCGAATAGCATACTATCGATTTTTCCGCGTAAAGTTTTCACATTCCAATTTTCCATTTTGCACATCTCCATATAAAAGTCTCTTTGTATTGCGTTTTTCAACGGAATTAATGCAATAAAATGTGTCCAGGTCAATTGTCGTATCGCCGATACGACAATTTGTTCATCAGGAAAAACCTCCGAAAACTGCATCATCCTTCTAAGGTTTTTCTCCGAAAAATTATTGCTGTAATTTAGCGTCAAATAATTTGATAAGTTAGAAATGACCTTTTTTCCGTATTCAGCTCGTTTATTTAGAAGAATCTCCTCATTTACTCTCCGGCCTATCTTATAGTATAATAAAGTCAACGTGCTGTTTACAGTTTGAGCTACAAGTGAGCGACTCTCCTCAATCAGCCTGACTACATCCGCAAAAAGTTTCTTCTCAACAATAACTGGTTTGGCCATAGTAGGATAATATAATGCTGTAGCAATATCATAGTTTTAAAGCTAAAATTACTCAGATTAAGATAACAAAGCTTAATTCATAAAAAAACTATCAGGATCAGCATTAAAACAAAAAGCGCCTCTGAATTTCTTGAGAGGCGCTTGAGTCGGTCATGGGTCTAATTTCGAACAAGTTTATAGTGGATTTACACAAAAAAGCAGGGATTTGAGCCGCTCATGGTACAGGTCAAACGCAACTAAATTTATATGGCTTGAAGGCTAATCCCGAGTGTGTGCTAAATTACTTTTTAGATGGAAATACCAAGGCCTTGGGTAATGACACCTGTGGTTCCCATCCAGCCGCGACATTCCGCGCAAAGGCCAAAAGAGGTGGAGTTCTCGTGCCCCGGAACAGGCTATTAACTTTCCAGCCTACCTTGCCAGGTAGCAAACTATACGCCCATCTTCCATGCGTAAAGTTCCGCGCGCACGCCTGTATGGAGGGATATTATTAAGCGTCAAAGCCCTGCTGTTCATTCAATTTTTCCCTTCACCAATTTTTTGTATATTGCCTACTAAAAAACTAATCATATAACAATAAATATCAGCATGTTGACATCAATCCCGTTTGTATTGGGTGCTTATCAAAAAGGGGGGTTGAATTGATTAAACACCGGGCGGTTAAAAATTAAAAAACTTGAGGATATTGCTACTTAATACATTCACAAAGTGAAGCACATACTCAAAAGCATGTTCATTTGGCTGTGCCTTACATCCGTGCAAAACGTTTTTGCACAGGCGCCCATCATAACCTATAATCCTTCTGCAATAACAGTAACAGGGACAATCCCATTTACGATAAGCCCCATAAATACCGGGGGAGCAGTGCCTGCAGTGGTATATGGCCAGGTGACTACCTTCGCAGGCAGCCCGACAGGATTGCCTGGCTTTGTTGACGGCGTTGGTACGCAGGCGCTGTTTAATAACTCGCAGGATATGGCTAAAGACGCCGCCGGTAATTTATACGTTGCCGATGCCAGCAACAATGCCATACGGATGATAACCCCCGCAGGTGTGGTGAGTACTTTTGCCGGCAGCCATACAGGAGTTGTAGGATTTACCGACGGCCAGGATACCTCGGCGCGTTTTAATTATCCCGATGGGCTGGCCTTTGACGCTTCAGGAAACCTGTTCGTTTCGGACTGTTTTAACTCTGCCATCCGGAAAATAACGCCGGGCGGGCTGGTGACTACCGTTTACCATAATACGGATACGACAAAGTTAATTGATCCGCAGGCTTTAACTTTTGACAGAGCCGGTAATTTGATATTTGCGCTTGAATACGGGTACCAGGTTGTAAAACTTTCCCCATCTGGCGTGTTAACCACCATTGCCGGCGTAAACCAGGTGCCCGGATATAACGACGGCGCAGGGACAGCAGCGCACTTCAACGGCCCGTCAGATGCAAGGCTGGATGCTGCCGGGAACCTGATCATAGCCGACTCTTTTAATGGTGAACTTAGAAAGATTGCCCCGGATGGCACGGTAACTACCATTGCAGGCAGTGCAACTTCTTCGGTTTTTTATGCAAACGGCCCGGCCCTTACAGCGCGTTTCCACTTTTGTACCGGCGTGGAGATGGGTCCCGGCGGCGTTATTTATATTGTGGACCTCCTTAATAACGACATCCGGATTATGATGCCGGACGGGACCGTATCATTATTGGCAGGCAGCCCCTCGCAAACACCGGGCAATGCCGATGGCATACTAACAGCCGCGCAATTTGACCAGCCTTGTTATTTGCGCATTGATAATACCGGCACTGGTTATATTGCTGAATGGGGGTTGGGCGGCGCAAGCCGGATAAGAAAAATTGCATTAGCCGGGTATTACCTGAAAGGCACCCTGCCGCAAGGATTAACGTTCGACTCCACTACCGGTACCATCAGCGGTACGGTAAGCAATACATTTACCACCGTAACAGATACGGTTACAGCGTTTAACACCAGCGGCTTTTCAACCACGATTATTACGTTTGGATATCAGCCGGCTTCGAGCATTGCAACGCTTATTAACCTGGCGCCGAGCGTGGGGAGCCTTGACCCTGCTTTTGTAAGCACCACCAACAGCTACGTGGATAGTGTATCTAACGCTACTACAACCATTACCCTGACGCCCACCGCTACAGCTGCTAATAGTACCATTACCGTGAACGGACAGCCGGTGGCGAGCGGCACCCCGTCCGGCCAGGTCCCCCTCGCTGTCGGCTCAAACATCCTAACCACGGTAATTACCGCCCAGGACGGCGTTACGATAGATACCTACATCGTAAACGTGATCAGGGCGCCCAGCTCAAATGCAAACCTGATCGATCTGACTGTAAGTGAGGGCACTTTATCGCCGGCATTTAGCAGCGGCATTACGGAATACGCAGATACCGTATCCAACTCAACCACGAGCATTACTGCCACACCCACTGACTCAGACACCACCGCCACCATAACCGTAAATGGCATGCCAACAGCAAGCGGAACTGCATCAAATCCCATCCCCCTGGCTGTAGGCAGCAACACCATCACCGTAGTAATAACCGCGCAGGATGGCGTAACCACGCACACGTACACGGTGATTGTTTACCGCGGAGAACCAGAGGCTGACATTACCTCAAATAATGTGCTGACACCTAACGGTGACGGGAAAAATGATGTCTGGGTAATTAACGATATAGCATTATATCCTCAGAATAACGTCACCGTTTTTGATAAAGGCGGCAGGGTGGTGTTTCATGTTTCGGGATACAAGAACACGTGGGACGGCACGCTGAATGGTAAGCCATTAGCCGCAGGCACCTACTATTACGTGGTGGACCTTGGGCCCAATCAACGGCAATTTAAGGGTTTTATCAGTATCGTCAGGAACTGATTCTTGGATTAAATAATGAATACAGAAAGAATGACGACTACTGCAAAATACGGAAAGACAACCGAAAGTTATATCCGGAGCCGGTGTGCTTATTTGCTGATAACAGCAATAGCGCTATTACTGTCAATCCCCTGCAAGGCGCAGCTCAACCCTTTCCAGGCGATGTATTATCAAAACAGGTACATTAACAACCCGGCTATGGCCGGTCTTGATCAGGGACTTAATATCGATCTCGGTTACCTGCAGCAATGGGACGCATTTCCGGGCACGCCGGTAATGGAATTGCTCACTGCAGAATACCAGGCCACTGACAAAGTGGGTTTGGGGTTAAACATAGTTGATAACCAGGAAGGAATTTTCCGCCAGACACGTGCTATGGCAACATACGCTTATCATGTGCCATTGAGCGACCAGAACCAGAAACTAAATTTTGGGCTGTCGGCGGGCATTAATGATCCCCGGTTAAACACCGCTGCTATTATCGGTGATCTTTCGGATAGCGAGTTACAGCAATACGACCAGCAAGCAGCTTATTTTGACGGCGACCTGGGCTTGTCCTACACCAGTAATGATTTTTTTGCTGAAGCTGTGCTGCCCAATTTGGGTATCAATGTTTTTAACCGGGCAGAGCAGCGGCAGGATGTGGACCGTACTCTTTTTTTTATAGCATGCAGTTATAAAATAGCCTTCAATAACACCGTAGGGGATCTTTCACTTGAGCCGCTTGCAGCCTACCGGCAGATAAAAGGGTATACCAATATTTTTGACGCAGGCTTAAACTTTAGAATGAACGACTATCATTTCGCTATCCAGGCGATTTATCACAGCAACGATAATTTTGGGCTTGGGGTTGCTTTCGACCAGCCAACCTGGGCCATAAATTTTGCTTACGACCTTATAAGCGGGCCAATCAGCAATTATACCAGCGGCACTTTTGAGTTAGGAATCAAATTAAAAATTTTTAATAAGCAATATTACCAATGAAGAATGATAAAGCTGAATCAAATCAGAAAGATGTGCGTTGGTAATTACCTGCCGGTAATTAAACCCCGCCAATCTATGCGTGTGTAGCGATACTCCCAATTCCAGGTATGACTATCCGCGCAAAGGCCAAAAGAGGCGAGGTTCCAACCCGCCGCTTACAGGTAGCAAACCATGCAGGCCACGGTGTCCGTAGCCAGTCTCTACGGATTGCTACGCCGGTTTCCCTAACCTGGTTAAATCCCATTCTCCCCACGCAATTTAACCCGTCGCAAAACAGTTTTACATTGAGGCAGGGCGGCAAAAGTATTGTGCCTCGTAAAGAGAAATATAATATAGGCGGCTGCTCATTGTTCCTATTAACGATGGTGTTCACGAAGACCAAACACCGGCCGGTTATTGATCAACAGTAACAAGCATTACAAAGCCGCCGTTTTTTTTTGGCGTATCAAACGCCATGGAAAAAATTTTCACGTCCCCGTTGCCATCCTTATCTTTAAATTCATAGGAATCCGTACCCTTCACCCTTGTATGCTCCAAATTTTGGTATTGGCTCACAAAAGCATCCTTCATTTGCCTGGGATAACTGCTGGTTTGATAAAATACAACGGAAACCGTCTGGTCTGCTTTCATAACCCCGAAGATCGGACTATTATCCAACGTTTTCGGGACATAAATATCGGTATCCTCTTTTGAAAGCTCATACCCCAGGGAGATCATGGTTGCTGCGAAATCCTTTCGGGATGCATTTAACAATTTTTCCAGGTTGTCTAAATTGGGGATCACCAGTTTGTTAGCCAGCGTTGTCGAATCGATATCGAGCTTAATAATTTGTTGTGCTGATGCCGCTTTTAAAACAAAAAAACAGCATAGAGCCAAAATTAATTTTTTCATGTCAAAAAGAATTTAAGTTGATTGACCGCTTAATTCATCTAAAGCAGACAAAATAATAATATTTTTTGACACGATAATATTTCCTTTCCAACGCTGCTGTGCTGTTTCTCATCCAGGCGCCAGATTCCGCGCAAAGGCCAAAAGAGGCGGAGTTCCCGTGCCCCGGCGACTGGTCCATAGGACTCCGGTGTAACTAACCGCCCAACCTGCCGCTGACAGGTAACAAACTATGCAGGCCATGAGGCACCTAATTCCGTTACCATAAATTGATAGTCAAGCCACTCATAATCAACGCGATAATATTTCGTAACGTAACTCCTAATGTTACGAGACGTTACAGTTACTGTACCCTTACGAAAACCGGATTTTTTTTCCTCATAACGGTTTAGCATTTTTGGAGCGGTTTACAATATTAAGCAGCAACAAGAGTGGTTTAACGTCTCGTCTTCGCAGGATCTCTTGAAAATTTAAGTTTACCCATAAAATCGAGGCGCATATATCACGCGCTCACGGTTAATTCGGCGATCACCAAACGTTCCTACGGAACGTAAAAGCCGTTTTTTTTGGCGATTTCTACCAACCAAACGTTCCTACGGAACGAATTTTTTAGTTTTTCGCCCCATCGGGGGCGTCTGGTTGGTAGAAAATGTAGTTTCCGACAGATACGTTCCATAGGAACGTTTGGTGAAATCGACGACTATATCCGCCAAATCAAATTTTGTGGTTAACCTAAACTTCAAAAAGACCCTGCGCTGCATAATTGGCGAGTCCTCCTGACACAGCTGACACGAACCAAACACAGGATCATAGCAACATATCAATAATTCACCTTGAAACTATCATTAATTCACCACAAACCCAACATTAGATCACCACGAACCTCGCATTAAATCACCCTGATTTGCCCTGCGTCTTCTTGGCGATACAGCCATAAAAAGCTGATAATTAGTTCTTTGACATACTAATACTTTTGTTCCGGATGCGATCATTGGTAAATTCCCTGACAAAAAACACACGGTAGATGGAATTTTATCCTTTTTTGGTCCGACCTCAGAGTACAACCAATAGCCGCCCGCTTAACGCTGCCCCTGCATCGGCTTGCAAATTCTTGAAAAATGAGGTAATGCCGTAAAATTAACCGGCGCCGGCGACCTTCTATGCTAATGAAATTTACTTAAATACTTTAAAAACACCGTGTTAAGCGAAGTGACGATCGGTAGAAAATGCCCTGCATCGGCTTGCAGAAGCCCCCATTTAGGGGGCTGGGGGGTGCAAAAAAACTATCATTAACCTCGCATTACCCCGCAAAAACGGCCATCAATTCAGCAAAAAACAGAACATTAACCCTGCATTAACCTCGCAATAAAACTTTGGCCGTTGAAGTCTCGGCGAAGGTTTGGGGATAAAATAAGTACTTTACAATCGATCCCAATCATCGGTATGAATAGTCATATGGCTTGTTCCCGGAGAGCAGTATCAGATGTCTCCCGTCCGCAGAAAGGCCTCGGCAAAAGAAAGGGGGGGAACCGGCAAGCCTGCGTGAGGGCCTGGTGTTATCTCAAATTAATTTTGTCTGTATAATATAAATTATTACTTTACCATAAAAAAGTATCGTCCGTTATAAGGTAACACTAACGCCCCAAGAACCGGCGCAATTGGAAGCCGTAATGAGCAAAGGGAAACACAGCTCACTTCAATTTCGCAATGCTTGTATTTTACTCAATTGCGATGAACGGGGCGATGGTCAAAAAGTATCCAATGAGCAATAGATCAGATACTTCAAATTACTACCAAAACGGTGGAGCGTTTAAAGCAGCGGCTTATTGAGGAAGGATTTGAAGCCTGCATGGATCGCAAACCGTATCCTGAAGTAAAAGAAATAAAAACAGCTGGTGATTTCGAAGCGCATTTAGTCGCAACGAGTTGTAGCAAAGGGGCATCCGCACATCAGTCATTTATAATCTCTCACCACCTGTCTCGATTCCCCCAACCCATCTACCCCCAGCTCAACTACATCTCCCGCTTTCAAATAAACCGGTGGTTTCATACCCAGGCCAACCCCTGCGGGGGTGCCGGTCGAAATAATATCGCCTGGCAGCAGCGTCATGAACTGGCTGGTGTACGATACAAGGTAGGGTACGTTAAATACGAAATTAGCGGTGCTGCCATCCTGCATCGTCTGGCCGTTAACTTTTAACCAAAGGCGTAAATGGTGCGGGTCGGGTATTTCGTCCTTTGTGGCGAAGAAGGGGCCAAGGGGTGCAAAGGTGTCACAGCCTTTGCCTTTGTCCCAGGTGCCGCCGCGTTCCATCTGGAACTCGCGCTCCGAAACATCGTTGTGCAGTACATAGCCGGCAACGTAATCCATGGCATCGGCCTCATCGACATAGGTTGTTTTTTTGCCGATAACGATGGCCAGTTCCACTTCCCAATCTGTTTTTTTTGAATTCCTGGGGATGAGGATGTCGTCGTATGGACCGATGATGGCTGTGGTCGATTTCATAAAGATTACCGGCTCCGTTGGGATTTTGGCGCCGGTTTCTTCCGCATGGTCGCGGTAGTTCAGCCCGATGCAAACGAGCTTGGAGGGCCGGCCAAGGGGGCTGCCTAAACGGAGGTTAGCAGGTACTTCCTGGAGCCTGGCCGTTTTGAGAAAGTCGCTTAGCCGCGCTAGCCCGTCGGATTCAAAGAAGGCTTCACCATAATCTTCCCCAAAGACGGAGGTATCAAAACGTTTGCCGTCGATAATTATCCCTGTTTTCTCTTTGCCGGGTTCGCCAAATCTGATGAGCTTCATATTTTAATCGGTTGTCAGTTCAATAATCGTGTCGACCGGGTCTAATGTCAGCCCGTCGGTATAAACAAAAACGCCTTCGGGCTGCTGCTTGATCTTTAATTTGCTGCCATCGGCCAGCAACACCGCTTTGCTTACTTTCCCCTCGACCGAAGGGATGAAGATGTAGGGCTGCCGGGGTGTTTTAAGAACGTGTGCATATAAAACGTGCGGTTTATAAGTGATGACACCCCATTGCTGCGGAGGAATGAGGCCGCCGCGCGTGCCGTAAATGCTTTCGCCGTTTTTTTGCATCCAGTTGCCTACCACAGCCAGGGTATCGGCAAATTCCGGTTGTATCTTTCCATTTGGCATAGGGCCTACGTTCAATAAAAAGTTCGCATTGTTTCCGGCAGCATTCACCAGGTACTGGATGATCTGTTTAACGGTTTTATAGCTCCGGTCATTAATGTTAAAACCCCAGCTGTTGTTGATGGTTTCGCAGGTTTCCAGCGGCAGCTGGCTAATTTGCGACTTGCCGCTAAAGCCGGTGGTGTTGCCACCGGGCAGGTCCTTTTCAAACATCTGGAAATCCTCGCCCGGTTTAACCGCTTCGTGGTGGTTATTGCCTATTAAGACGGATGAATTCAGCTTGTGGATAAGGCCGTAAATCTCGTCGAGGTGCCAGTTGGCGTTGGTGCGCTCCCAATAACCGTCGAACCAGATGCCTTTTACGCCGGGATAATTACTGATGAGTTCGGTAAGCTGGCTTTTCATGAAATTGATATAGCTGGGCCAGTTACCGTTAACCGGCTCGCCATTTACGATCGGGCTGCCGAATGCATAGTCGGGCCGGCCCCAATCCAATAAGGAGTAGTAAAAATGCAGCTCGATACCTTCCTTCTGGCATTCCTGCGCCAGCTCCATCATTGGGTCGCGATGCCAGGGAGTGGCATCGACCACGTTATAAGGCGATGCTTTGGTGCCAAACATGCTGAAGCCATCATGGTGACGCGATGTGATGGTAATGTATTTCATGCCCGCCCTTTTGGCAAATTGCACCCATGCTTTTGCGTCGAATGCCTGGGGATAAAAAAAATCAGCCAGCCGCTTGTAATTGTTGTACGGTATTTGTTTGTCGTGCATTACCCATTCGCCGGCGCCCAATTCACTGTAAATGCCCCAGTGAATGAAAAGGCCAAACTTCATATCCTGGAAATGTTCCCTCGCTGCGAGGTTATCTGGGGTGGGGGTGTAACTGGATTGTGCTTTGGCTGAACAGCAATACAGCAGCAACGTAAGCAAGGCAAGTTTTTTCATCATGATTTTGAAGGAAATCGGCGAATATTAACGGGCAATTTTTGGTTTATCGGGCAGCAAATTATAAATTCAAACTTGTTGTTTTTTTATGAAACTAACAAACGGGTTTGCATAATATTACCGTGACAGTATAAGCAGATCAGTATGGTCATTACCGGGAAGAAATTAGCCGAAGCGACGGCAGGACTAAATGAGGCAAAACGCAACTGGCAACTGCTGGATGACGGCGATGCATTCGCTACGAAGTCAAGTTTGCTGCAGCCGGTAATTTATGGCGATAAAAAGGCAATGCTAAAAATACCGGTGTGCGACGAAGAACGCCGGGGCGCAGCAGTAATGGTTTGCTGGGACGGCGCGGGGGTTGTTAAAGTATTGCAGCATGACGATTCGGCGCTGCTGATGGAACGCGCCATGGGCACAAATTCATTACGACAGATAGTGCTGATGGGTGAAGAAGATGAAGCGAATAAAATAATTTGCAGCGTTGCAGCCAAGCTTCATCAAGCACCCTGCCGTCAAAACAAGGACCTTGTACCTTTACCAATTTGGTTTAGAAGCCTGGAACCCGCTGCTGAAAAGCACGGTGGTACATTGAGGCGTTGCAGCGAGATGGCAGCCTATTTATTAAGTGATCCGAATGATATTGTAGCGCTTCATGGTGATATTCATTATGACAATATTCTTCACTCCGGTAAGGGGACTTGGTTGGCTATCGACCCTAAAGCGTTGTTAGGCGAACGGGGCTTTGATTTTGCAAACTTGTTTTGTAACCCCACGCCGGAAATCGCCAGCTCGCCAGCCAGGCTTGAGAAGGCATCTGCGTTCGTTGCCCGTGAAGCCGGGCTGGATTTCAGGCGGCTTTTGCAATGGATAGCCGCATGGAGCGGGTTGTCCGCCGCATGGATGCTGGAAGACGGCGAAAATCCGGTTGTGCCGCTTACCGTTGCGCAAAATGCATTGGCCCAACTGGCAAAATTCTAATTATTTGGACTCCGCCAAAATATTGATAACGATGATTACCTTCTTCCTACCGTACTGACGAACGTTAATTATTCAGGGTAATAAACCCGCCATCAATCGGGTAATCACAGCCGGTGATAAAACCGGCTTCGTCTGAGCAAAGGTATAAGGCAAGGGTAGCGATTTCAACCGGCTGCGCCATGCGGCCAATCGGCTGGGTTTTTGAAAGTTTTTCGAATATCTCCGCTTCCTGGCCGGCATAGTTTTTCGAGATAAAACCATCTACAAAAGGCGTGTGTACCCGTGCCGGCGAAATACAGTTGCAGCGTATGTTTTCCGCAAGGTAATCGCGCGCCACCGATAATGTCATGGCGTGGATGGCGCCCTTGCTGGTGGAATAGGCAAACCTGTCGGTGATGCCCACATGCGCAGCAATAGAGGCTGTATTTAATATGACGCCGCCACCATTTGCCTTTAATAATGGAATTCCGGCGAAAAGGCAGTTGTAAGCGCCTTTAATGTTGACGTTGTATATTCTGTCGAAATCGGCTTCGCTGGTGGTATCGGCGCGGCCGATATGCGCAATGCCGGCGTTGTTGATGAGTATATTGATGTTTTTGATCGCGGAAAAGGTTTCGATCACCTGCAACTGGTTGCTGATATCGCAGGTGTGGCGGGTGGCTTTGCCGTTTTTGGCCACTATTTCGTTAACGGTGTCGATTGCGGCTTCGCTGTTTACTTCGATGATATGAACTTCGGCGCCTTGCGCGGCAAAAAGTATCGACATAGCTTTACCTATCCCGCTGCCGCCGCCAGTGATGACTGCTACTTTATTGGTTAGTTTGAACATGCTTTTTTATTCTTTATTACAGATTATTGTCAAGAACGCCCGCGGCGGTGTGGTTCTGACCAAATTTGACACATTGATTAGCAAGTGTAGCGATTGCTTCGTTCCTCGCAAGGACGGTCTGGCGGTCGTGGGCAATCATCGACTCCTTTGATTACTATTTCTTGCAGGATGACGCCCTTGAGGCCACTCATCCCGGCATTGGTTTATAACGAAATACCTCTTTTCCATGGAATAAAGTCATCCTGCCCCAAAGTTACCGATTTGGGTTCCACCTCGCCGCTGGCCACTTGTATAACATAATTTAAAATTCGTTCCCCTGCCTGCTGGATGGTTTCTTCGCCTTCTATAATGGTACCACAGTTGATGTCGATGATATCTGGCATTTTAACGGCCATTTTGGTGTTCGTCGACAGTTTGATCACCGGCGTTACCGGGTTGCCGGTGGGCGTGCCCAGGCCCGTTGTAAATAGCACCACGGTGGCGCCTGCACCTACTTCGGCCGTGGTGCTTTCCACATCGCTGCCGGGTGTGCAAAGCAGGTTAAGGCCGGGTTTTGATACTTTCGCCGGGTAATCGAGCACATCGGTGACGGGCGACGTGCCACCTTTTTTCGCAGCGCCTGCCGATTTGATGGCATCGGTTATCAAGCCGTCGCGGATGTTCCCCGGGGAGGGGTTGGCATAGAAGCCTGATCCGTCTGCTTCAGCTCTTGCGTTATAGGTTTTCATCAGGCTCATAAAATAATTAGCCTTTTCCTCGTCTATGCAGCGGTCGCTTAATTCCTGTTCCACGCCGCAAAGTTCCGGGAATTCTGAGAGGATCACTGAACCACCCAGCGAAACCAGCAGATCGGACACATAACCCAGCGCCGGGTTGGCTGAAATACCCGAGAAACCATCCGAACCGCCGCATTCCAGCCCGATACACAATTTGGAGAGCGGAGCGGGCTGCCGTTCCAATTGGTTAACCTGCACCAGCCCAGCGAAAGTTTGTTTAATGGCTTGCTGCATCAGCTCGGCCTCGGTGCCTGTTTTTTGCTGCTCAAGAATAACGAGGGGTTTGCTAAAATTGGCATCGCGCACCTTTATTTCCTGTTGTAAGATACTTACCTGGGCATTCTGACAGCCAAGGCTCAATATCGTTGCGCCCGCCACGTTTGGGTGGGTAATATAGCCTGCGATAAGCCCGCAAAGGGTTTGTGCGTCGGAGCGCGTACAGCCGCAACCCATTTCGTGGGTGAGAAATTTAATACCGTCAACATTTTTAAACAGACGGCCGGCATGACCGGCTTGTTCACCAGCCTGCATATCGGTGTTGATGATTTCCTGGACCGATTTGCCAGAGCGATAGAGACTGATCAACTGGTCGACTTCGTTTTCGTAATTCTTTGCTTTTTTATAGCCCAGTTTTTCCGATAGCGCCTCCTTTAAAACATTGATATTCCTGTTCTCGCAAAATACCAGCGGCACCACAATCCAGTAATTGCCGGTGCCGACTGAGCCGTCGGCACGGTGATAACCCATAAACTTGCGGCCCTCAAAATGACTAATATCCGGTTTATGCCAATCAATTTTACGATTGCCGAGCCGAAACTCACTCGACGCGTGGCGTATGGTTTGTGTGGTGATAGGACCGCCTTTGGGTATATGCTGGACCGCCTTGCCCACCAGGACGCCGTACATCAGGATCTCATCGCCGGGCTGCAGCTCTACCAGGCTAATCTTATGCTTGGCGGCCACATCGGTAGTCAGCGGAAATTTTTCACCTTCAAAGTTTATCTCCATCCCGGCCTTTAGGTCCTGCAGGGCCACCAGCACGTTGTCTTTCGGGTGGATATGTAAAAAAGTTTTTTTTATCGATGACATGTGTCGTTCGTTTAGTCCAGCGTAAGCTCTACAACTGGTATTTCGTATGGCGGTTTCTTTTCAGGCAGCGTCAGTAACAGGTCGCCTGTATTCGCGTCCGAAGGTTTAAACAGCAGCTCCGAGCTATCGTTTACAAACTGCGCGTATTTTACCTTGCCCCCATAGCCTCGCAGGATAAGTTTTCCCTTCGGATAATCGTACAAATGTATGTATAAACGGCGTGTTGTGGGGTTGTAGGTAAGCTTGCTGCCCTCCGGTACCTGAAAATTCGATGGGGCGTAGGTGCAATCGTAAATGGCTTTGCTGTTGGCGTGCATCCAATACGAAAGGCTGTCGAGCGCATTGGTGGCGCGGTAATCAAATTCGCCGCGCGCGGTGGGGCCCACGTTTAATATCAGGTTGCCGCCATTGCTAACCGAGGTGATGAGCAGATCGAGCAGCTGGCGGTGCGTTTTCCAGGTATTTTCGTCGCGGTAATAGCCCCAGGACCCGGAAAAGGTTTGGCAGGTTTCGAACGTTTTGCCGCGGTATTTGGCTAATTCCGCGCTGCTTACCTGCTCGGGTGTCTGGAAATCGCCGCCGTCTTTGTATTCGTCAAGGCCCAGTCGATTGTTCACGATAATGCCCGGCTGCAGTTTGCGCACCAGTTTCAGCAATTCAACCGAACCCCAATCGTCCTCGCCTTTGCCGCGTTTGGCGCCTTTGTCCCAGCTCCAGTCAAGCCAAAGGACGTCTATTTTGCCGTAGTTGGTCAGCAGCTCGGTTACCTGGTTGCGGAGGTATTGCCGGTATTTCGCCATATCGCGCCCTTTGTTCAAACGACGGTAGTTGGCCTCCGATGTATCGACCTGCACTAACGGGTGCACATCGTCCATGGTGTAATCCGGGTGATGCCAGTCAAGCAGCGAATAATAAAAGCCCACTTTAAGGCCTTCTTCCCTAAAAGCCTGCACATATTCCTTCACCAGGTCGCGGTTGGCTTTGGTGTTCGTTGCTTTATAGTCGGTGTATTTCGAATCGAAAAGGCAAAAACCTTCGTGGTGTTTGGTGGTCAGCACGGCGTATTTCATGCCGGCCGCCTTTGCCGCCCTGGCCCATTTATGCGGATCGAAATGATCAGGATCGAACTGCTGGAAATACTTTTGATATTCCTCGTTCGTCAGGTGCTCGTTATGCTTTACCCATTCGTGGCGGGCGGCTAAGGAGTACAGCCCCCAGTGGATGAACATCCCGAAACGGGCGTCCGACCACCATTCCATCCGTTTTTGTTTTTCGGCATCGGTTTCATTCCCGATCATTTTTTGGGCGAAAGCCGGCGAAACAGTTAGCATCAGCATCGTCGCGAGTAACAATAATCTCCTGTTCATATTAAGTTTATAATTGAAATATCATGTTCATCAGCACCCACTTCACGCCTTTCCCGGCACCTTTCAGCGGCTGCTGGTATTTCCACATGAGTTCTTCCCACTCCTGCACTTTTGGATTGGCCCCATCCATGGCTGCTTTTCGCTCAAAGGTGAAGGTTTCATCGGTTTCCATTATCATAAACAAGCGGTTGTCGTGCAGGTATATCTCCATGTTAGTAATGCCTGAGCTGGTAATACTGTCGTGAATTTCGGGCCATATGGCGGTATGGTACCGTTCGTATTCGGCAATCAAAGCCGGATCATCTTTCAGATCGAGTGTAAGACTGTACCGGGCCATAAGCGGTTGTTTTAAGAGTTGTTATACCGGCGAACTGATTGGCTAATCAGCGGACGGTGTAATGGTATGCAAATGAAACAAGTTTGCTTCAAATATCCTTTAAAATTTGAAATTTATGCGGTAAATAATTGATGGGCTGCTACGGGGAAATCCCTTTCAACCATCAAAATTAATTTTAGCCAGAAGATCGGATGTGTTTTCCTGGTAAAAAAGGGTAGCCCCTCTGGGGCAATATTTTTCTTTTGTATTTTTTCTACAAACGGGTTGCCCCGAAGGGGCATAATATAAAAAGGGCAAAAGGAAATTTATCAGCCATTCCCTATGGGCGCCCTTAGAAGTTCTCGCCGAGGTTAACAAACAGGCCGCGTGAACCCACACCGTAAGCATAGTCGATGCATACGTTGGTGTCGGAATGCTTATTTATTTTTAACCGTATGCCGGTGCCGATGGCAGGGGCTACTCGTTGAAAACCGGTGTTCAGGCCTGAGAACGTTTCGCCGTTGGCAAAAACAACACCTCCAATCAAACCATTTTTTAAGATACCGAAACGAAACTCACCCTCGAGGTATAATAAGTCTTTACCCCTGAAACGCTGCTCGGCGTATCCCCGGCCAAAGTTATTATACGTGTCGGACGCAGTGGCGGGCAAGTCGAGATAAGGGGCATTACCCGACGTAAATTCCGTTATAGACCAAAGGGCCAGCATGTTGTAATTATTGGGTGAAAGCCTGAAATACTTTCTTAAGTCGATCTGCAACTCCTGCCAGTTGTTATCGCTGCCTAAAAAAGTATAATTATCGCGGTATAGGATTGACGCATAACCACCATTTATTGGATTGATGGGATTTTGCCGGTTATCGTACAGCAGGTTTGCCACCAGGCCCGATGAAGTTGCAGTGCTGGAAAAGCCATATTTGGTATAATCAGAAACTGTTCCGTTGGCATTGCCTTGCTGTGTAATGTTGTAATGGAAATCGCCCTGGTAGCCCAGCCCACCATAGAGGTCGGGCACAATCTCTTTGAACAACGTGCCGTAAGTCCGTACGTAGGAATAAACAATGGGGTCATCGGTCGCACTTGTGGTTCCCGAACCCAGCCCGTACGTATCAACCGGGTATCGCTCCACCCTGAGGTCGGTTGTTAACTTGAACTTGTTTTTGTCGAACCAAACTTCTGAGCGGCTGGCCAAAATACGCTGGCTTTTGGTGTCGTAAACAAACTCCGCATCAATGGCGGACAGATTCTCCTGGTGCGGATCGCCTGTATAAAACGCCACGTTGGCCGTAATGTCAGCGGCAAATCCGGTGGATAAGGAGTAACCCACAGCCGGCACCACCGAAAAGACGAGCTTTTTTGCCTTTAACCGTGAATTGCTGGCCGTATCTTTTTTAAGAATCCTTAATATCACGTCGATCATATCGCGTTGTTTCGCGGAATCGACGATGGATGTGGAATCGGGTGTAGCATGATTTTTACTTAACAATGATGTGTCGCGTTGGGCTGTAACCCTGAAAGAACAAAATACAGTAATGGTAAGGAGCAAATATTGGAGTGTTTTCAATGGCTAAAGCTTTTGATCTAAATATAAATGCGGAATTCTGAATTTAAGATGATTTTAATCTTTTTGAATAATGGCTGACATTGGTGCTAAGTTCGCATAACCCTGTTTAGAACACTTCGCCGAGGTTTACAAACAAGCCCCTTGAGCCATTTATGCCTACGCCGTAGTCTATACAAATATTGGAGTTGGAATGTTTGTTTACTTTTATCCGCAGACCAGCTCCGGCTGCAGGTGCAAGGCCCTGGAAGGAACTGTTTTGCAGGCCTGAAAAGCTTTCGCCATTAGCAAACAGTACGGCCCCAAGCAAACCATTATTGGTAAGGCCAAAGCGATATTCAGCCTCGAGATATAACTCGTTTTTGCCGCGATAACGACCGATGGCATAGCCACGACCACTGTTGTTATACATGTCGGATCCAGTT
Organism: Bacteroidota bacterium; assembly: GCA_013286235.1. Taxonomy (GTDB): domain Bacteria; phylum Bacteroidota; class Bacteroidia; order Sphingobacteriales; family Sphingobacteriaceae; genus Mucilaginibacter. The sequence goes on along the minus strand of JABDGE010000030.1, from coordinate 4,389 downwards.
GCCGGGAGATCCAGGTACGGCGCGTCGCCCCAGGTAAAGGCCGCGATGCTCCATATCGCCAGTACATTATTTGAATTCGCTGAAAGCTTAATGTATTTACGGAAATCGGCCTGTGCTGATTCCCAATTATTGTCACTGCCTAAAAAGGTTGTGTTTTGACGGAAAATGAAACTTGCGTAGGCGCCGCCAAGCGGGTTAATTGGGTTTTTCCGGTTATCGAACAAAAAGTCGACATTAAGGCCGGATGAAGTGGAGGATTTTGGCTGGCCGTATTTCATAAAATCAGACTCGCTGCCATTGGCATCCCCCGTAGCCGTAATATTGTAATGGTAATCCAGGTTATAGCCGGCACCGACGTAATAACTTCCGGTGATTTTTTTTAGAACCGTTTCATAAACCCTTATGTAACGATAGTCGATGGCATCGGCATTGGCTAATTTGCTGAACGTGCCGAGGCCATAAGTGTCGGTAGGGTAAATTTCGTAACGCAGATCGGATACTACCTTGAAATCATTGGCCGTACCCCAAATCTCTGAACGGATTCGGAGCAGTTTTTGGATCTTAGAATCGTAACCCAGGTCGGAGGAAACAACCGAAAGGTTTTGGTGATGATCGGACGCCGTGTAAAAACCGGCATTGGCGCTGAGGTCCGCAATATAACCGGTCGAGAGGGAATAGCCGCCGTAGGGAATCACCGAAAAGTTGAATTTTCCGGCCGCTGATCTTTTTTCGGGCGACGTGTTTTTGTTAACAATTTTTTCAAACAAATCAACAATATCCCTTTGGTTTGACGAATCCACGACAAGTGTGTCGGAGTTGTTTTGTTTTACGAGGGGCGAGTTATTTTGCTGGGCAAATGTATTTGAACAGGCGAAGACCACTGCGAACAAAAGTTTAAGTTGTGGCGACTTCAAATGGTTTGCGGCAATTAATTTCTCAGTAAGCTCAAAACTATGACTTCCATCTTAAGACAGAAACCGGGGCGCTAAGTTTAGCTTGTTTAAAAATAAAACTTGTCAAATCCGCTGTCATCTTAAGGCGCGTCCGGTAGATAACAGAAATATCAGGAATATGGTATTTATTGATACCAACGAATCGCAAAGCGCTATGTATTTGTTACAGAGGACGCATTCAGAAAAAAAACGTGCGTAATTGTGTTACTAAGCTCATCGACATGCCGGAAGTGAAAATATAGGAGCGTTTTCACTGACTAAAACTTTTTGGCTAAATATATACGCTAATTTCTGAATTTACGATGATCTTAATCTTTCTTGAATGATGGTAGCGGTGGCATGGAATGCTAATAGCTTTGTTTAGAACACTTCGCCCAGGTTTACAAACAAGCCCCTGGAGCCATTAATGCCTACGCCGTAATCTATACAAATATTGGAGTTGGAATGTTTGTTCACTTTTATGCGTAAGCCGGGCCCGGCTGCGGGTGCGACCCCTTCGAATGAGTTGCTTTGCAGGCCCGAAAAGCTTTCGGCATTTGCAAACACCACCGCACCGATCAACCCGTTTTCAGTGATCCCGAACCGGTATTCGGCTTCCGCATACAACTCGTTTTTCCCCCTGTATCGACCTAAAATGTAGCCGCGGCCGCTGGTATTATACATGTCGGCTCCTGTGGCTGGAAGATCAAGATAAGGCGCATAACCCGATGTAAATGCGGCGATAGTCCATATCGCTAATATGTCATTTGAATTGGGCGACAGCCTGATGTATTTTCTAAAATCGGCCTTTATCTGCCGCCAACTGTTATCGCTTCCTAAAAACTTAGGGTTTTCGCGAAAAATCAGGCTTGCATAGGCTCCTCCAAGCGGGTTGATCGGGTTTTTCCGGTTGTCAAATAAGAGTGAAATGTTAAACCCGGAAGACACGGATGATTTGGGTTGCCCATACTTCTCGAAGTCTGATACAGTGCCGTCGGCATCGCCCGATGCTGTAATATCATAGTGGTCGTCGAGGTTGTAACCGGCGCCGACATAATAACTTCCTGCCACCCTTTTAAAAACCGTTTCGTAAACCCTCATATAGTGGTAATCGATGTCATCGTCGGTGGATAATTTGCTGAATGTGCCGAGACCGTATGTATCTGTGGGATAAATATCAAAGCGCAAGTCGGAAACAAGCTTTAATTCATTATCGCTTCCCCAAATTTCGGATCGGATCCTCAGTATCTTTTGCAATTTTGAATCAAGACCGATATCCGATGTGATGACCGACAGATTTTGATGATGGTTTGCAGCGGTGTAAAACCCTGCATTGGAACTCACATCGGCGATAGCGCCAGTTGAAAGCGAGTACCCAACATAGGGGATGATCGAAAAATTAAAAGCGCCTGATGCCGTCCGTTTTTGCGGCGATGCATCCTTATAGAAAAAATGCTGGTAAACATCCACAATATCTCTTTGCCTGGATGAATCGATCTTTAATGTATCACGACGAGTTTGCGGCAGGAGCGCGGAAGTATTTACCTGGCCAGGTGCGTTTAAAGAAATTAAAACCAATAACAGGGGAAAGAAAGGTTTAAGCGTCTTCAACTGCGGCTATAATAAATTCGATGGGTATTAAAATTATGCTTACTCCCTTTAAAACCGCTATTAAGCAGATAAGTTTAAACAAAATGGAAATTCCTTCGCCGGAACCCATTTCCCTGTAAATAAACTGAAATAATTTGAGATGCTCCTACTATTTGTGTTTTTAATATATACGCGAGTCAAGAGCCAAGAATCAATCCCGCACGTGCGGGAAAGAGCCAGGAAGGAAGTGGTAGTAGCAGGAGGAAGAATCAAGAGCCAAGAACCAATCCCGCACGCGCGGGAAAGAAAAATATGGGTGAGATGGACAAATTATAACGAAGCCCGAGGATTAACATCTTCGGGCTCCGTTGCGTAATCGTATTCCTTGCGTTACTGGCCGCGTCCGCCGCCAGGTGTGCCTCCGCCTCCGGCGGGCGCAGTGCCAGTAGCAGGCGTGGTGCCGACAGGTACTGGTGTAGTGTCGTTATCCTGCTGATCTTCGGTTGGTTTTTCCTTCTTGAATTCCATCTTACCAAACTTATACATCAGGCTGATACCGAATGAACGTAATGGTATTTCGCGCAAGGCGCTTTGATTAAAGTTGCTGCCATAAGTAGTTGTGCGCACATCAACATACTGGTTAAACGGATTTGCCGCCGTCAGGCCAATGCTTGCCTTTCTCTTCCATAACTGCTTACGCACTGCGAAATTGTAAAAAACAAACCCCGGGTTGGTTCCCTGGATAGTTACCTGGGATGACCGGTAGTTGATGAAGAACTCTGCTGCAAGGTCTTTAGCAAATTCGTAGCTGGTATTCAAATTCATCCGGTAATAAAAACCATTTACAGTCGCCAGGCCCGGATCTTCAACTTCCCTGTTGGCAAAAAACATATTCGTCCGGAAGGTAAATTTGCCTGCAGGCAGCGAAGCGAAGAGGTTAGCGCCTTCATCGATCTGCTTGCCAATATTTGCCTGCTCACTAAGAAAAACATCACTATAGGTGGTACCGTCAATCGTTAATTCGGGCGCAAACGTTGTAAAAGACTGGATGTCGTTGGTGGTATAGCGATAAAATCCTGCAAAATAGATATTTGCGCCGTCGCTGAATGATTTATTATAGCCCAGCTCAAAATTGTGGCCGAATTCCGGTTTCAGGTCCGGGTTGCCCGTACTGATGTTATGAGGGTCGGCGACGTTATCAAATGGATTGAGCGAATTGTAATTGGGCCGCTGGATCCTGTAGGAGTAACTTATTTTAATACTTTGTGTTTTATCCAGCTTATGCGAGAGCACGAACGACGGGGCTAAGGTGTTGTATGAGGGCAAAATCGTGTTCGGAAAATCAGAGCTTAAAGAAGTGTATTCGTCTCTCAGACCGGCCTTGCCGTCGAGGAAATCATCGAATAAGGTAAAGTTAGCCGACAGGTAATAGGCGTACACCCGGCTGTTGTACTGGAAACTGTAGCTTTGCAAAGGGTTAAATGCATAAACCCCCGTCGTGGTATCAAGCGTTTGTGTGTTGACCGTGTTATTGATATTTTCAATAGTGGCCTTGGCCCCTGTTTCGAAGGAGAATGTTTTGGTGATGGGTTGCGTATAGTCAACCTGGATAACGGTCTCCTTGTCGGCGCCGGGGTTTGTCCCGATTGACCCGGTGGAAGGATAAATGACGTTGGTGTAATCCTGCTGGGTTGTATAATCGTTGGTATTGGAACCTAAACTTTCATTGATCAAAATATCCAGCTCCTGGTCCTTCTGACTGAATGTCTTTTTGTAAGCCAGGCTAAAGTCGATGGTGTTATCGCTGAAGCGGCTGGTATTATTGGTTCTGCTGGAAGTGTCAACTGCGAGGGCGCTCTGCGTAAAA
>JABDGE010000029.1 GCA_013286235.1 Bacteroidota bacterium | reverse complement strand
AAAATTGTGTACCCCGGCATATCTGAATGTTTTTGAAAATCTTTCCTGATAGTGTAAGGGGTTGACCTCGATTGCTCTAAAGGTGCTGATCACTTCTAATAAAAACCTATCGCCCAGGCCGGTTTGATGCTTGTCATACCAGGCGGCAGATTTTCGCATGTCGTCCCTCGCTTTACGAAGAACCTGCAATTGATACATTATTTTTCTTTGATATTAAAGTGATCGATGATCTCGTCGATGGAATAGGTTTCGGTTTCTCCGGCCTCATACTCCCTGTCGCGTTCCAGTATTTCTTTTTGTTGGGCCTCCGACAAAATCAACGCTTCATCCTCCTGGCTATAGTCATATTTCATGCTGTCCAAAAATGTCAGCAAAGCTTTTTCTTCCTGTGGATTATGGGGATTAACTACGATAGTCATATAACAAATTTAAGAAAATTTATAAAGAATTGAAAATGGACGTTGATGGCTTTAAACTACCGGCTTGACAATGGAAAACAGTTTACGGACAGAAGGGTGCTTTGCTGGTACCAAAAGGAGGCGCAGTTTGCGGGCATTTCGTTCGCGGTTTTCGAAACTGCGGACAGCGGGACTTGTTAGATAGATAAAAGATCGTTATTTTTGCAGTATCTATTGACCTAAATCATTTGTTATGAATAAGAAATATTTTCTCCTGTTTTTCACAGCTACCTTTTTGAATAGCTATTCATTAATGGCGCAAAGTACTTTAACTGTAAACCTTTTGGCTTTTTCGACGAATTCAGAGGTATCCACCCATTTGTTAGACAATCAGCAGGCGTCTATATGCATTTACGATCCATACTTAACTACCGGTACTAAACCTTATCGTGCGGATGGAGTAACGGGAGTTGCGGACTCTTTAAGATTTATTAAGATGGAGGAATATTTGGGAAAAGATTCAACCTTCGTTAAAGACCAACGCGTGTCAATTGGGACTGCGCTGTTTCCTGGTGAAAAAAACCAGATTGGTGGCTTAATAATATATTTTGGCTATAAATTAAATAAAAAGGGAGGCCAATCCCTGCCCGCGATTGGTAGTTTTGTCTTAAAGTCTTATCCTATACCACAAGGTACTGACCCGCTGACTGTTTTCTCATCTGCTTCTGATGTTAACGGCGATAAAATCGCTTTCGCAATTAGTGCTATTGACCTTATTAGTTGGGATGGAAAGCCCTGGGGCGCGCCCACGACAATTTACTTGAACTACGACATCTCAAACGGAAAATATTCGATACAAATCAATCAATGGAGGCCGGCAACTAATTGACAAAAGCGGCCGGATGATAGCAGAAAACAGTTACAGGAATTAATTACTCCCCTGGATTTATTACCAGGCCCTGGTCAGGTACCCATTTATCATATTCCATGGTAGCGGCGACGCCTTGCGCATAGAGCCTTCCGCGTAGTTTTTCAACAAGGTGCAAAGCGCCGTCGATGCCGGCCGAGATACCGGCCGTGGTAATTACCGTACCGTTGTCGACAAAACGGGTATTGGCCAAAACTTTTGTTTTCGGGAATTCTTTGGCCAGGTCGTCAATAGCCAAATGATAGGTGGTGGCTGTTAAATTATCTAAAATACCGGCCCTGCCCAAAATAAATGCGCCGGTACAAACGGACATATAGTATTGGAGGTGTGGCTTCTGCGACTTTATCCAATTAATAACCGTCGAATCAATAACCGCCGGGCTCGTGTTGCCGCCTAATACGACCAATATGTCTGCGGGTGGGGCGTTAGCTATGGTAAAGTCGGGCGTTATAAATAAAACGCCTTGTGAACGGATGGGTTTGTCTGTTTTTGAAACCGTAAAGTAATTAAAACCCGCAACGCTGAACACCTCCATCGGGCCGGCAAGATCAAGCACTTCAACGCCATCCTGCAGGTAAAAACAAACGGTAAGGGGTTTTAAAGCTAATTGTTTTTTAAAATCGACCAAGGATATTTTTGTTAATTCCATGCCGCAATGGGGGCATTTTCCGGGTTTATCAAATGCTATTTGGTCGCAGCTGCCACCGCCGCAAGGCGGGCAAACATAAACCATTGAATCTTTTGCACCGGTTGTTTGGCTAAACGAAAAACGGGCTCCGAGCAATAAAAAGACCGGGATAAGGTATATTTTTCTCATAAGGTTTTAATGATTAGAGTATTGGCAGGTGAGATAGTTACAGGGAGGGTAAAAATCTGTCTACTGCTGATGATTGGCTTCCTTCTGTTTTTCCCAGGCTTTTAGCATCCTTATTTTGGTGTCGTAGTCCTCCCAGTTGACACCACTTAGCGCAGTAAATTTCTGCCGGAAATTAACGAGGTATTCTCTTGCTTTTTTGCTGCCCGATAGGGTGCTAATCAATAATTTATCGACCAGGACGGATGTGGTATCGTTATTCGCATTGGGCAAGCGCTGATAAAGATCAAGCACTGCGGCAATCTGCTGCGGCGTGTACTTAGGCAAGCCACGGTTGATCACGGAATCGCGAAATAGTTTATCGTTTTTAAAGTAGATGTGCTCGGTATTCCAAACGGCTTGCCGGTACTCCATTGACTTGCCGACCGGTAGATCGTATATGGTTTGAACCAATAAGGTATCACCGGATGTTTTTACATCGCAAAGGAGTACGGCTTCCCAGAACTTGATAATCGTGTCAGCGCCGCACACGGAGAGTACGAATTCACTAAACAACTTTTTGCCTTTGATGATGTTTGTTGCTTCCGAGCCGCATAAAGCGATGGAGTGATTCCGCGACAAATGAAAAACGGTATCTGCTTTGGTGCCGCCGAATTTGGAAATTGGGCAGTTGCAACCGGTGTTTTTTTGCTGACTAAAAGCGGCAGAGGGGATGAAAAGGAGAAGAAAAAAGCGGGTGAATTTCATTTTTGACTTATGATATACATAGGCTAATAATTGGGACTATTGACAAAATTAAGAAATTTTGATGGGTTGGAATGGATGCGACTGTATTGTCTTATTTGGTTGGTAAATGGAGACAAAGTCTCCGGGCCATAGTGATTCGTAGTTTCAAACCTGCGAATAGCACGTTGCTACTTAGCATGTGGGCCACAAGCCGGGAGGCTTGCGGAAGCGAAAGAATTGCTTGCGGGAGCGGTCGTACCAATGCCCTGCTGACAGGCGTGGAACCTTCTGCAGGATCAACAGTCAACCCAGTATCTTGCGCTGATCATCCCCATCGCCCGTCTCCGCTAGCTGCTACTCCGCATCGGTAGCCAGCCACAGCAGGGAGCCTGCCAGCAATACCACGGCTACCACGTACACCGGGTAATCGAAACGGTGTGTGGCCGGTACAATGTGCCCGAAGATGAGGGCGGGGAAGAAAGCGCCCATCTGCCCGAAAAAATTCATGGCGCCGGTTACCGTGCCGGAGTTAAATAGAAGACACCAACCTGGGGATATTTCTAACTTTAAATATAACGATAATTCAATAATTCGTAAATTAGGATAATGAAAAAAGGACCGGTCAATTATCTTGATTTTGAAATTGATAAGCTAACATGATCCATTGAAAATGTAGTTACTGGTGATAGCTTCGCGACAGAGGTACTTAATTTCACAAAGGTTGACGTAAAACAGGTAACCAAAAAGAATGGCTGGGAATTTGCCTGGGCAAGCGAGTTGGCTCAGGTCGACCGAGAGGTTTATAAATTGACAATAATAAATAATCCGGGGATAATACAGGGATTGATGAGTTTAAAGATTGAAGGAGATCATATCTATATGCCTTTGATTGAGAGTGCGCCTTTTAATAAAGGCAAATCAAAAATGTATGTCGGTGTACCAGGCAACCTGATCGCCTATGCTTGCCGGCTTGCATTTCAGAAAGGTTTTGATGGGTTCGTCTCGTTTCATTCGAAAACCAAGTTGATTGCTCATTACGAAAAAACGCTTGGCGCCTACCATTTTGGAGGACACCTGATGATCATTAATACAGTGGCTGCAAAAACATTAGTTGAAAGATATTTTAAATCATAATAGTATGGGGCTGATAAGAGAACCTTTGGGCGTAGATTTTACCGTCGATCCGCGTGAACTTTCGACGGCGGAGAAAAATGCGATAAGTGAGTATATCCGCAATTATAAATTAAAAGAAGCTGAGCAAAGCGCAGTTACCGCACCGGCACGGGTTTCTAAAGCCCTGGTGAAAACTTCCGAAGTTTAATGCGATTTCCCGGCAGTTTTACATAGTTCGCTAAACCCCTACCTTCCCTTCCCCGAGGAAGGAACCGACGAAGGAGCTCATGAATGCCTTTAAAAAACAATTAATACCCTTCATAATCGTACGGGCCCTGCTTTCTTTATAACGGGACATGCAAAATATTGTGTCTCTACAAAATTTTAACGCCATCGCCCGTCTGCGGCAGCTGCTTCTCCGCATCGATAGCCAGCCAGAGCAGGCAGCCTGCCATCAATACGGCACCTACTACGTACACCGGGTAATCAAAACGGTGCGTGGCCTGTACAATGTGCCCGAAGATGAGGGCGAGGAAGAAGGCGCCCATCTGCCCGAAAAAGTTCATGGCGCCGGTTACCGTGCCGGTGTTATTGCGGCCAATATCGGCACATACGGCATAGGAGACCATCACCCCGAATGAAAAAGAGAAATTGGCCCCGATAAGGCAGCAGGCCGTGAGTGTATTATTGGCCGAGAGCGCGGCAATAAACAACAATATGCCGCAACAGCCAAGGCCGGGCATGCCGGTAAGGCGGCGGCCCCATTTGAGTCCGGTGCGTTTTAGGAGCCAGTCGCCGGCTACGCCGCCGGCCAGGAAACCGCCTATGCCTACCACAAAGAGCAGCGAGGTAACCTTTTTCATGCCGTTTTCGGTAAAACCGCGGCCCTCCTGCAGGTAAACCGGCATCCAGGCGATAAAAAAATAATTGGCCCACTGGCAGCAAAAATACATCAGCAAAAGCGGCCACAAGGTGCTGTTGCGTACGATGAGCTTCCAGGGCACGAGGTGCTGGCCTTCGTTATGGCGGCATTCGGCTTTGATGAGTGCTTTTTCGGCATCGGGCATGGCTTTTACCCGGGCGGGGAAATCGCGGAACCAGGCATAGCAAACCCCCGCCCAACCCAGGCCGATTGCGCCGACGACAAAAAAAGGCGCCCGCCAGCCGTAAGCCATGGCGATAGGCACGATGATGAGCGGAGCCAGCGCGGCGCCTATTTGCGAGCCAATGCCCACCCACGACAGCGCCCTGCCTGTTTCGCGTACAGGGAACCACCGCGATACCGTCAAAATGCTGTTGGGATAAGTGCCCGATTCGCCCGCGCCAAACAAAAAACGGATGATGAGCAGGCTGATCAGCCCGGTAGCCAATCCTGTAAGGGCCGTAAACACCGACCAGGCGATGACAATGCGTATAAATACCTTTTTAGGGCCGATACGGTCGCCCAGCATGCCTGAGGGGATTTCGAAGATGGCATAAGCCAGCGCGAAGGCGGCGAGTACCCAGCCGAACTGTTCGTTGCTCAAATGCAGGGCGGCCTTGATGCGCACGCCCACAATGGAGATGCAGATGCGGTCCATATAGGTGAGCGTGGTGAGCCAGCACAGCAGTGCCAGCACACGGTAACGGTAGGGGACTGGCTTAAAGGATGGGCGCATTGGGTGGTTTGTTAGGGCTTAGTAAAGGAAAGGTTAATTGGGGAGAAGTGCAAGCGGGGTGGTTTGAGTGGCAGTAGCAGTGGCAGTTCCGCCGTCGCTAAAGCTATGGCGGACGAAGGGCAGTTGGCGTGGGTATTACCGGTACAATTGTTCTCTTATTCCATTTTTCCACCACCCCGCATTAGTTTTAAACAACAGTGAAAATACTTCGCCGAATTGTCAATATTTGTTTCGAGATACAAACAGCGGCATGGCAAAAAATAAAAAAGGCCCGTTTCATACCGGCGGTTTAAGCCCGGAAAAATATGTCAGGACACAGGCGCGTTCACTCCCCATTGACGAGTGCCTGGTAACAGAAGGATGGGAGGACGCCGGGATTTGCAATGTGGTAATTGCGCGGAAGCATAAAACAGGCAACTACACCACTGCCATATACCTTATCGACCTTTATTGCCTTGGGTTGAAGGATACCGGTTATCAATTCAATGTTTCGCCGGAGGACTTCGATTTTTTAAAAATGGACCGCAACTGGATAAACTGCGAATATGTGCTCGCCCATAATATTATATATGGAGGTATAGCCTTTGCTGAAGACTATGGCTTTAAACCGCACAAGGATTTTGCCATTACCCGGTTTATTTTGGAAGAAGATGACGAGGCTGTTGAACTAATGGAGATTGATTTCGGACTTGACGGATTGCCCTGCTATATGCGTGGCCCTTATGACAATGATGCTAAAGTAAAAGGCATAGAGGCCACGCTGCTCCATACCGCCGGGCCGGGTAATTATAGCATAATGGACGCCCCCGGTGATTTTGAATTTGATGACGATGATGAAGACGAGGATTTTTTAGACGACGACTATAATCCGTTTCTGAACATTTTGGAGGAAGTGAGCAAGGATTATGATGAATTTATAAGAACGCCCGATGTTAAGGAGATACTTAGCAATTCCACCATTGGAGCCGGTTATGAATTAACCGGCAACCCGATAGAAACCGAATATACAAGGTTTGATAGCCAGGAAGAAAGCCAGGACTACGCCCGGCTGCATCAATTAACTTTTGAAAGTGAAGATATGGGTGAAGTAATTGAAGAATTAAACGAAGCCCTGGTGACATATCCCGGCAAACCATTGTTTTACAACCTGCTGCTGACAGCATACACCATTGACGATCAATTGGGCAAGGCAGATGAAATGGTTCATGATATGAACGGACTATTTCCTGGCTATTTATTTTCAAGGGTGGCGTATGCAAATTTATTGATGGATATAGACCTGCCGGGTGAGGTTTTGGCTGTATTTGACGGAAAACCGGATTTGAATTACCTGTACCCAGGCAGGCAGGTATTCCACAAAACCGAGGCGGCTGCTTTTTTTGGAACCATGTGCCGCTACTTTATAACCGTTGACAATGTGGACTCGGCAGATTTGTACATGAATGCTATATTGAAATATGGACTTGTAAATATGCCCGGTCAAACGGCGGTACAAAACGCGATCGCCGAACTTTGTAAATTGAAAATGGCGAAATTGAAAGAAGCAGGAAAGGTGAGTGCCGATTGAGGCTGTACACCTAAAAGTAAAAAGCCCCGAAGGGCTTTTTACTTAGATAAGTGGATGCGGCTTAAGCCAACCTGCTTATGTTAATGAGTGTCCGCGTACAAGCGATAGTACAAAGCTTTTCTCAGCGATATCCATGCCTGTCTTATATCGGCCTGCGCTTGTCCTTTGTGGCCGCCAAAATTATCCGGCGCCGCGTTCAAATGCTTCATGGCATTTTCCATGTCGTGCATAGATTGGGCAATGTTGGGATGGTTAGCTTCTTCCGCCGCCATTAGCGAGCGCTCATGAGTATTTGGTGGCCGGCTTCCCACGATCACTTCGATACTAATGTGCGGAGGCGGCGGCCCTTGTTGCGCGAAAGACAATGAGGCGGTTAGCAGGAGGACGCCACATAATAAAAATAATTTTTTCATAGCTGTTTTTTTAATGTATAAGAGTTGAGTACTTAAAACAACGTTTTGCGAAAAATGTGTGGCGAAAGACATTAAATTTCCATTTACTTGTTTTTATATCGGAGCAGTTCAAAATAAATTGGCAGTGGTTACCCCCGTTTCCAGCTGAGGCATTGGGTTAAGACAAAGGCTTCTCATATCTCATATCTTTCTTGTTGTTCGCGTTAGGGAAAGAAGTGGGAGCGCCGCGATTTGTCTCAATTAATAACTGTGTTAACTTTCTCCGTGTCTTTTATGCACTTTACCAGCGTATTTCCGTTTTCCCTGTTCCTTCCATTGGAGAATACGGAGGTTTTTTGATCAGGATCGCAGATGCTGTTTACAAACACCCGTCCATCAGCCAATAAAACTGTGATCTGTTCGCCCCAGCTTCCGGAAAAAAACCCGGGGTGGGTTTTTGCTTCATAAACGTTTTCCGAAGTGAATGTGCCTTTCCATTCCAATGCCTTAGCGACGTTCTCAATAACAAGCTTCATGGTAGCTGCGTTTAACCGGGTTTGCACAACCCGGAACTTCAGCCTGCGTTTTTGCATCCAGAAAAAAAGGAGGCTTAATAGCAAAACAATACAGATGATCCAAACTTCGCCGCTGGCAAAAGGTGCAGACTCCCCGGACAAAAAATGGTACAAGTGCAAGACGGGTAACAACATAGCTACAAAAAGCGAAAAAACAGGCAGACTAAAATGAGTTGCTTTCGCCCAAAATCCGGGTAGCTGCAGTTCACCGGTTTGGATCGATCTGTTATATTGGTCTTTTGTCATCGGGTGGGGGTTGGGAAAAGATTTATTGCAATCAAAAATACAAAAAATAAGACTGATGATATTTACAAGATAAATACTCGCGTTAGGGACAGAAGTGGATACCGGCCCGAGCCTAAGGCCTGAGGGCGTATGAACGGATGGCCCGGGCCGCAGGCAACGCCCAAACTCATTTAACAGTTATGAGTTCGCAGGAAGAAATTTTTGCATAGTTCGCTAAACCCCTACCTTCCCTTCCCCGGGAAGGAATCGCACGGGGCCCCTGCTTTTTTAAATTTCTGGTGAGATACACAATGTGTTACATCTACAAAAATCAATCAACCTTCCAACCTTTCAACAAAAAAACCACCCACCAAAAATCGGTGAAATCAAAAAACAATCGGTGTAATCCCAAAACCCAAAAATCTATTTGACAATAAAACAAAAACCCGTATCTTTGCAGTCCCGAAAATACGGGGTATAGTAAACGTTTAATTAATTTAATTTTAAGCAAGTGAATACGTTAAGTTACAAAACTGTCTCGGCCAACAAAAAAACCGTCAACAAGCAATGGGTTGTTGTTGATGCTAATGGCGAGATTTTGGGGCGCTTGTCTACGAGGATCGCAATGATCATCCGTGGAAAAACCAAGCCAGAGTTCACCCCACACGTAGACTGCGGTGACAATGTAATAGTTATCAATGCAGACAAGGTAAAACTGACCGGGAACAAATTTGCCGAAAAGCAATATGTTTCGTACACCGGCTACCCCGGTGGTCAGCGTTTCATTTCTCCTAAGGAGTTAATGGCAAAGCATCCCGAGCGCGTTATTGAAAAAGCGGTGCGCGGTATGTTACCTAAAAATCGTTTGGGCCGAGCCTTATTTGGTAACCTGCATGTGTATGCAGGCGCGACACATCCTCATGCCGCTCAAAACCCGACAACCATTTAACTTTAACAATCAAGGAGAAAAGAAATGCCAACAACAAACACCTCAGGCAGAAGAAAAACAGCTGTTGCCCGCATCTACTTAGCTGACGGCAGCGGCGCAATTACCGTAAACGGTAAAGATTACAAAGACTACTTCCCCACCTTGCCTTTACAATACATCGTTACCCAAAGCACCCTGGTTTCAGGTTCGGCCGGTAAATTTGATGTTAAGGTAAACGTTGCAGGCGGCGGTGTAAAAGGACAGGCAGAGGCCGTTCGTTTAGCCATTGCGAAAGCTATTGTTGAACTTGATGCTGAAAAGAAACCTGCTTTGCGCGCCAAAGGCATAATGACCCGCGACGACCGTATGGTTGAGCGTAAAAAACCAGGACGCAAGAAAGCACGCAAGAGATTCCAATTCAGCAAACGTTAATCAAAGGAGGACAACAAAATGGCAAGAACAACATATCAGGATTTACTGGATGCAGGTGTACACTTTGGTCACCTTACCCGCAAATGGGACCCAAAAATGTCGCAGTACATTTTTATGGAGCGCAACGGTATCCACATTATCGATTTAAATAAAACCTTAACAAAGGTTGAAGAAGCTGCTGCAGCTATAAAACAAATTGTAAAATCAGGCCGCAAGGTGTTATTTGTTGCTACCAAAAAGCAAGCGAAAGACATTGTTGCCGATTATGCAAAAACAGTGAACATGCCCTTCATCACCGAAAGATGGCTGGGTGGTATGTTAACCAACTTCGCTACTGTGCGCAAGTCGATCAAAAAGATGTCGAACATCGATAAATTGACCAAGGACGGTACGTACGCAAACCTTTCGAAAAAGGAAAGGCTGATGATACAGCGTGAGCGTATTAAGCTGGAAACTTTACTGGGCGGTATATCCGACCTGAACCGTTTGCCTGCAGCGCTGTTCCTGATCGACGTTAAGAAAGAACACATCGCGGTGTCGGAAGCTTTAAAGCTGAACATCCCGACTTTCGCGATGGTGGATACCAACTCGGATCCTTCGAACATCGACTTCCCGATCCCGGCGAATGACGATGCTACCAAATCGATCGCGTTGATAACCGGTGTGATCATCCAGGCAATAGTAGAAGGTTTGGAAGAACGCAAACGCGAGAAGGAAGACGAAGCTGAAAAAGAAGCAGTAGCGGCGAAAGCCAAAGCTGATGCTCCGGAACTGGTTACCGTTGAACGGGCGCCAAACGAAGGCGGCAGAAGGGCACGTAAAGGATCGCCTGAAGTTATAGCCGCAGTTGTTGAAGCTTCCGCTGAGACAGGGACGGAACCGGCTGTTGAAGAGTAGTAGCAGAGGCAGTAGCAGTAGCAGTTTTGCTGCGCTAATACTTGATCAGTTACTAGTTATTAACCAATAAAAGCAGGCGGTTTAAATGTAGCGGTAATATTACTGCCACTTTAAACTGCCACTTGTAATAAATAAATAAAGAAATGTCAACAGTAATGATATCTGCATCCGACGTAAATAAGCTGCGCCAGCAAACCGGCGCAGGGATGATGGACTGCAAAAAGGCTTTAACCGAAACAAACGGTGATTTTGAAGCTGCAATAGATTATTTAAGGAAAAAAGGCGCCAAAGTGGCTGCCAGTCGCCAGGATCGTGAATCGAATGAAGGCGTAGTAATCGCGCGTACTTCGGCCGACGGCAAACGCGGTGTGATCATCGAGCTGAATTGCGAAACCGATTTCGTGGCAAAGAACGCGGAGTTTATCGCTTTTGCTAACCAGATCGCCAACGAAGCTGTTGAGCAGAACCCTGAAGACCTGGCTGCATTGAACGAGCTTACTATAGATACTGAAGTGAACCGCGCTACTATCGGCGAGGTGATCATCAGCAAAACTGGAAAGATCGGCGAGAAGATCGGCGTTAGCAAATACGCAGTGGTTGAAGGTGAAAAAGTGATCGCTTACATACATGGCAATTATCGCCTGGGTGTATTGGTTGCTTTGAGCGCGGACTTTGAAGGCGCCGCCGATACGGGCAAAGACGTAGCGATGCAAATTGCTGCCATGAGTCCCGTAGCGATCGATAAAGACGGTGTTGATGCCACTACCATTAACCGCGAGCTGGAAATTGCTAAAGAGCAAACCCGCGCTGAAGGTAAACCCGAAGCCATGGTTGAAAAGATCGCGATTGGTCGGTTGAACAAGTTTTACAAGGACAGCACCCTGCTGAACCAGGAATTTGTAAAGGATCCATCGAAAACAGTAGCCCAGTTTTTAAACGGGGTTGAAAAAGGATTAACAGTAACCGCCTTTAAGCGGGTTGCTTTAGGAGCTTAAATAGATTATCCCCCTCGCTAAAACGAGGGGGATTTTTTTTGGCCTTACGGTTCTTACCATTATAGCGATGGGTTTCAAACCCATCGCTACGTTGAACATATAGCTATGACAACCGCCCTCCACAACCTCCGCATCATCAGCGACGGGAATATCACCCGGGGCAAAGCCGTTCTTATTTCCGGCGAGCAGATCACCGATATTATTGACGAGCATTCCATTCCTGAAGACGCGGAAAGGATCGATCTTGAAGATAGCTTCCTGGCGCCGGGCCTGATTGACCTGCAGCTATATGGCAGCGGCGGGAAAAACTTTGGCGGTGTTCCCGAAGTTTCGGCACTGGTACAAATGGAGCAGGACCTTTTAAATGAAGGCACAACCGGCTTTTTTGCTACTATCGCTACGAATACCAATGAAGTTGTTGAACAAGGCATAGCGGCTGCCAAAGCTTACCGGGAACAATGTAAAGGCAATTTTTGGGGTTTGCACCTCGAAGGGCCGTACCTGAATGCTGAAAAGAAAGGCGCACATCCTGCGAAATATATCAAGAAAGGAACTTTGGCCGAAGTGGAACGCTGGATAGCGATGGCCGACGGCGAGATCAAAATGATGACCATCGCCCCGGAGCTGCAGGACCAGGAGGTGATCGATTACCTGCACGACCACGGCGTTATTATCTCATCCGGCCATAGCAATGCTACTTACCAGCAGGGGAAAGCCTTTTTGAATAACCCGGTAGCGGCTGTAACGCATTTATATAACGCCATGCCGCAGATGCACCATCGCGACCCTGGCTATATTCCGGCTATTTTTGAGGAAAAACCATTTACCAGCATTGTTAACGACGGTATCCACGTTGATTTTGCCATGGTGCGGCTGGCCAAACGCGAATTGGGCGATAAATTGTTTTTGATTACCGACCGGGTTACCGAATCAACCGAAGGCGTTTACCACCACCACTTCACCGGCGACCGCTATGTAATGCCGGACGGGACTTTATCGGGTTCCTGCTTAACCATGCTCAAAGCAGTCCAAAACTGCGTGGAAAAGGTTGGGATAACACTGGCGGAAGCGATAAACATGGCCTCGCTATACCCAGCCCAATTGGCCAAAAAGGCAAAAAAGGGCAAAATAGCAGCCGGATTTGACGCCGACCTGGTAATTTTTAACGAAAGTTTTGAAGTGCAGGGTACGATATTTAAGGGGAATTTAACCCGTTTGAATTGACCTGACGAAGCAGAATTCGTGCAATTCGACTTAGTTCGTGTAATTCGTGTAACATAATTTTAACAATAAGTATATTTCTATATTTTTGACAAACAAGATTTCATGGCATATAAAAGGATCCTATTAAAGTTGAGCGGAGAGTCGCTGATGGGCGACAAGCAGTACGGAATTGATAACAAACAGGTAATACAGTATGCCAGGGATATTAAAAATGTTTATGATGAGGGGGTACAGATTGCCGTCGTCGTGGGCGGCGGGAATATCTTCCGCGGATTAAGTGCCGAAAAATCAGGCATGGACCGCGCCCAGGCTGATTATATGGGCATGCTGGCCACGGTGATCAATTGCATGGCGCTTCAAAATGCGCTCGAAAGCATCGGCGTGGAAACCCGCCTGCAATCGGCCATCAAAATGGAACAGATCTGCGAGCCGTACATCCGCCGCCGGGCGATGCACCACCTGGAAATGAACAAGATCGTGATCTTCGGGGCAGGTACAGGAAATCCTTATTTTACCACCGACACAGCCGCTTCCCTGCGCGCCATCGAGATAAAAGCGGACGTTGTACTAAAGGGCACTCGCGTCGACGGCATCTATACCGCCGACCCTGAAAAAGATCCAACCGCTACCCGCTACGAAGAAATAACTTACCAGGAAGTTTACGACAAGGGCCTCAACGTGATGGACATGACGGCCATTACCCTTTGCCAGGAGAATGATCTGCCCATCATTGTATTCGATATGAATAAGCCCGGCAATTTTGCAAAGATCGCCTCGGGAGAACGTATCGGAACATTGGTGAAATCGTAAACGGCTGGCGATACCGGCCGGACTTTAAAAAAATTGCTTCCGTAAAAAACCCCTTTGTAAAAAAATCCGTAATACAAGTTAACAGATTATACTTGTATGAAAGCTATTTGCATGGGCGTATTCACATGGCTCGCCATATTCAGCGGAAGCATCCCCAACAGAACGGTTGAAAGGGTTGATCTGAAACGTTTTGGCGGTACCTGGTATTCGCTGGCGTCGATACCCACGATGTTTGATAAAGGCAGCCGCGAAACCACCACCCATTACACCTTGAACAGCGATAATTATTACAACGTTATCACCACCTGCAAGGAAGAAGATAATTCGATCAAAACCGTAAAATCAAAAATATTCGCCGAGGACGCCGATCATCCCGGCGAAATGAAGGCGCAATTTATCTGGCCCATCAAGGTGGATTACTGGATTGTGGCACTTGCGCCGGATTATTCCTGGGCTGTGGTCGGTCACCCTGATTACCGTTTCCTGTTCATCATGAGCCGCAAACCCCAGATGGACAAGAAGCTGTATGACGAGATCGTTGCTAAATGCAAAGCCATGGGGTATCCTACGGAGAACCTTGTGTCGCAGCAGTTTCCGCATCAATGGGAGTGAAGTTGATGTGCGAATACGGGGAAAATGTGCAGATATGCGGATGTGCAGATGGAGGGATCTTCGAATTGCATTTTCCTTATTAGCCTATGTCCCTTGCAATTTTCAGCGATTCGACTTTTCACTTCCCATCTCTCGAACTTCCCGACTTTTCGTCTTTCGGACTTCCGGACTTCCGGACTTTTCCTAATCTCTAATCACGAATAATTACTACTTTTGTCGAAATTATACTCCGATGAGCGAACTCATTAAAAAACAGGTAAACGACGCAAAGGTTAATATGGACAAAGCAATTGACCATTGCGAGTCGGAACTGCAAAAAATACGGGCCGGCAAGGCAAGCCCCTCCATGCTGGATGACATAACGGTTGAATACTATGGCACGCCAACTCCTTTAAACCAGGTAGGTAGTGTAAATACCCCCGACGCACGTACCATCGTTATACAGCCCTGGGAAAAATCCCTGCTTGGCCCGATTGAAAAGGCTATCAAGGAAGCTAACCTGGG
This sequence comes from Bacteroidota bacterium, assembly GCA_013286235.1. Classification (GTDB taxonomy): domain Bacteria; phylum Bacteroidota; class Bacteroidia; order Sphingobacteriales; family Sphingobacteriaceae; genus Mucilaginibacter. Next base: position 25,071 of record JABDGE010000029.1, on the reverse strand, counting down.
TGTTAACCCACAAAATGACGGGGTAATTATCCGCATCAACGTGCCGCCACTTACCGAAGAGCGCCGCCGCGAGCTGGTAAAAAAAGCAAAGGCCGAAGCCGAAACGGGCAAGGTAGCTATCCGCAACATCCGCAAGGACGCCAATGAAAAGATCAGGAAACTGAAAGCAGACGGCGTATCCGAAGACGAAATGAAGGTGGGCGAAGCCGAAGTGCAAAAGTTGACCGATACTTATATTGTTAAAGTTGACAAGCACCTCGAAGTGAAGGAAAAGGACATCATGACCGTATAAGGTCGACAGAAATTTTTTTTTGGCCATTCATTTATGAGTGGCCTTTTTATTTTTAAAATAATTTAAAAAAAATTAAACATAGAAGAACACGGAGGAGGCAGTAGAGAATGCAGAGGGAAAATCGATAAATTAAAAAACTCTGTGTCCTCTGTGTTTTTCCCTCTGTGCTCTCCGCGGTAAAAACTCTTCATCGTGTAGCAGGATTAATATGCAACACGCTGTTTTATTTTACATCTTATTGTTCGTTATTGTTCACTAACTATCGACGATAAATGGAGAAAGAAAAAGATTTGGCAGGCGGGAAGCGCTACCACCTAATGGCCTTGATCTGCTTCCTTGCAATACTCAAATTCATCCTGCCTTACGTTGTACAAAGTTCAGCATATGAGCCTCACCGGGATGAGTTTTTGTATTTGGCTGAAGCGCGGCACCTGGCCTGGGGATATTATGAAGTTCCGCCAATGCTTTCCATTTTGTCGTGGTTCGCCAATTTGATGGGCGGCTCGCTGTTTTGGATTAAGTTTTGGCCCAGCCTGTTCGGCAGTTTAACTTATTTACTGGTGGCGCGGCTGATCGTGTTGCTGGGCGGCAGGGCTTTTGCGCTGGTGCTCGGCTTTATTCCCTTCGTTTTGGGCTATTATGTTCATGTGCATTTTATGCTTCAGCCTAACTTCCTTGAAGTGTTTTTTTGGACATTGATGGCTTATGGACTTGTATTTTACTTCCGGGCGGGGAAAACCAGCGGCTTATACCTGGCGGGCGTTGCAGTTGGCCTGGGCCTGTTAAGCAAATACGCAATTGCCTTTTTTATATTCGGACTGCTGGTTGGATTAATATGCACAAGGGAGCGAAAAGTTTACCTCAATAAACATTTTTGGTTTGCGGCGTCTATTGGCCTGCTTATCTTCCTGCCTAACCTTATTTGGGAGTGGCAGCATGGCCTGCCTTTTTTTGAGCAAATGAAGGAGCTGCAAAAGCAGCAGTTACAAAATGTGAGCCGGGGGGAGTTCCTGGAGGACCAGCTTATATATAATCTTCCGGCCATTATGATATGGCCGGTTGGGCTTTACCAGGTATTTTTCGCAGGCAAATACCGGGACTTCCGCTTTGTGGGCATCGGTCTTAGCATTGCAATGGCCATCATCGTGATCGGCCACGGCAAAGGATATTATGGCATGCCGGCATACCCAATTTTATTTGCGGTAGGCGCCGTTTCCCTTGAAGCATGGACCAGTAGGAAAAGCTTGTGGTTAAGGTACGGCATTGTTTTGTTTTCGGTACTAACAGGTGTTATCATAGATTCCGTTTCGATTCCATTCCTGCAGCCCAAACAACTTGCTGATTATTACGCCGGGCACCCCGCATTCGCTAAAGTGAATTTTTTAAAATGGGAAGACGGAAAGAATCATCCGCTACCGCAGGACTTTGCAGACATGCTTTCCTGGCGCGAGATGACGGACAAAGTGGCGGCAGTGTATGCCTCGTTAAGCCCGGACGAGCGGAAAAAGACAATCATTGATTGCGGCAACTATGGAGAAGCGGCAGCTGTTGAATATTACGGCCAACCCTATCACTTACCAGCGGTGATGTGCCACGCGGCAAGTTTTTTATTCTGGACGCGAATGGATTTCAACAAAAACGACAATTTTATTATGGTGACGGATTATCGGAATGAAATTCATGAAGACTATATCAAACAATTTGCTTCTGCGGCTATCGTTGACAGCGTAGCGAATCCCTATGCAAGGGAATGCGGAAGTTATATTCTTTTGTTAAAGAAGCCAAGCCAGGGGTTTCGGAAAGAATGGAAGGACGATTATATTAAGATGAAAAAAGAGTCGGCATTTATTTCCGCCCGGTGAGCAATTATGCGGCTCTGGTTAAATTCAGGAAAACACCTCTATTTTGTCGTCGAACGATGCCCATACCATATAAGGATGCGTATCGGCATGGTATAGTTCTCCCCTTGCGCTAATGCCCACTACGCCCGCAAAGCCCTCAAACGGCTTTAACTCGTTCAGCGTTTTTTCAACCGCTAATCCAAGCGGCATGCCGTCTGTTACCCTAATTACGATGCTGGATGCTACCGCTCCGCTAACAATGTCTTCGCCTACACCCGTGCAGGATATGGCCCCAAAGGCGTTCGCGTAGTTCCCGGCGGTCGTAGCTGAATCGCTTACCCGCCCCGGTATCTCAAAACCCTTGCCGCCGGTAGAAGTAGCAGCGGCCAGGTTACCCAAAATATCCAGCGCCACACACCCGACTGTTCCGAGGCGGATCGAATCGCTTAATTTTTGTTCGTATTCTTTTCTGCGCTGCGGCGTTTCGGGGTTATAATAATCAAAGCCGTTTTCGCGCGCAAAATTCTGTGCCCCTTTTCCGCTTAAAACACGGTCGTCATAACCAAGCAGCTTTTCGGCTATGCAAATAGGATTTTTTACCTCCTCGATATTGATCACGCCCGAAAATCGCATCGTTTTCCCATCCATGAGCGATGCACTCAGCCTGATCCTGCCATCGCTTTGAATCTGCGAACCGGTACCAGCATTAAACAAATCGCAGTCCTCCAATAAACTCACCGTGTAAACCACCGTTTCAACGGCAGTATGACTTTGCAGGTGTTTGTACCCCAGCTTCACAATTTCGGCTAAGGCTTCCTGTTTGGCTTTTTTAATTTCCTGGTTAGTCTGCGATTCGCTGAAGAAACCACCGTGGATGATCAGTTTCATATTAGATAGATATGAGATGTGAGACTGAGTTGGTGCGTAAAATAGAACAATCAAACTGCCACTGCCACTGCTGCTGCCACTTTCCCCACCACTACTTACAAATTCTCATCCGGCACATTCATAAACCCTTCCTCGTGTTTAACGCCTTTTTTGATAATTAATTGGTTTTGCACCAGGTCGTATTTATCGAGGATCGACATTACGCTTACCCGCATATTCCGGATGGATACCGGCGAGCCCATTTCAACTTCGTAAATATTGGTTTCGCTCATCTTGCGGCCGTTTACCAAAATAGTAAGCCCCGACCCTATCGCTTCCATCATCGTTCCGCCGGTGATCAGCAACCCGGCATCTTCGCCCAGGCCGATGCCCAGCATGCCAGGGTTGCTCGCAACGGCATACAGCAGCCGGCCAATCCGCCCGCGCTGTACAAAATGTGTGTCAATGATAACCGAATCTATAAAGCCTAAGCCGGCTGTGATCTGTACTTCACCTTTGATCAGTGCTTTATTGCTCTGTCCGCGGTAGATCATATTGGTTGACGCTGCTGCAGCACCTGCAGATGTGCCCGCCACTACCAGGTCTTCATTAAAATACCGCAGCTTCACCATCTGTAAAAACTCGGTGCCGCCAAATATCGAACTTAGCCGCAGCTGGTCGCCCCCGCTGAACATCACCACGTCGGCTTTGCGGATACGGTTGATATATTCCTCTTTTTTGGCGTCCTCGCGGGTGCGGATATCCAGGATACCCACCTGCTTTACGTTAAGCTGTTTAAAGGATGCGATATATTCCTCGCCTACCATTTCGGGTATTTGCGATGCTGTGGTGATCACCTCCACCACAGGATCCAGGTGGTTGGCAGATTCGGTTAAGATCCTTTTTAAAATGCCTTCCTCGAAAAATTTCAAATAGTTCGGCTTTACGATACCTTCCTGCGAGCTCAGGTTGGTCCCCATGTCGACGGCGCCGCCTATGATGATGAGTTTACCTTTCGGGACGATCATTTTCTATTTTTATTAAATGCCTGCGGGATTGAATGGAATAGTTGAATTCTTCCATATAACAAAACCGGTTAAAAGTTTTACCACAGACGTCACGGAGAAGGCGCGGAGATCGCAGAGCCTTTGTAAGTTTGCCAATTTTTCTCTGTGTTCTCTGTGCATTCTCAGCGCTCTCTGTGGTTAAAATAAATTGATTTTTTAATAACTATTTTAGCCGAAACGTCAGGCTCTGATTTTACACTCCGGTAAACATTAACCAAAAAATAGTGTTCCACCATACCAACCCTACATAAACTACAAATTAAAATAAAAACAAGGATAAAGGCAGGGTGTAATCGATATTTCTCGTTATTTAGGTCAAAAATTTTATAACACCATTAAGTTTTTTAGTTTTAAGGGAAATTCCTGCCGGCGAAATCTACTAACATGAAAATAGAAAACATTCAAGTACTCCGCGGACCGAACATCTGGAGCGTAACCAATAAGAAACTCATCCAGATGCGCCTTGACATTGGCGAGCTGGAGCAGAAGCCCACCAATCTCATCGAAGGCTTTCACGAGCGCCTGGAAAAGCTGATACCCAGCCTGTATAGCCACCGCTGTTCGCCGGGTGTGCCAGGAGGTTTTTTTCAACGCGTGATCGCCGGTACCTGGATGGGCCATGTGATTGAGCACATCGCACTGGAGATACAAACCCTGGCCGGCATGGATACCGGTTTTGGCCGCACCCGCGAAACCAAAACCCCGGGCGTGTACAACGTGGTTTTTACCTACCTCGAAGAAAAGGTCGGTGTTTATGCCGCTGAGGCATCGGTTAGGATTGCTGAGGCGCTGATAAAAGGCGATGACTACGACCTGGAGAAGGACATACAGGAAATGCGTGAGATCCGCGAAAATACCCGGCTGGGGCCAAGCACCGGCTCCATCGTGGAAGAAGCCATCGCGCGCGATATTCCCTGGATAAGGTTAAACAACCAATCCCTGGTTCAATTGGGTTATGGCAAAAACCAGGTGCGTTTCCGCGCCACTATGACGGAGAAGACCAGCAGCATTGCGGTGGATATTGCCAGCAACAAGGACGAAACCAAACGGATGCTGCAGGAGCAGGCCATCCCGGTGGCTAAAGGCATCACCATATCATCTACCCTTGGCGTGGATGAGGCGATCCGTAAGGTAGGCTTTCCCCTGGTATTCAAGCCGCTGGACGGCAACCATGGCAGGGGCATATCCATCAACATCCGCACAAAGGACGACGCCATCGCCGCTTATGAGCATGCCGCAAAAATTTCAAGAAGGGTAATTGTGGAGCGCTTTGTTACGGGCTATGATTTCAGGGTTTTGGTCATCGATAACAAAATGGTGGCCGCCGCGCTGCGCGACCCAGCCCATGTAAAAGGCGACGGCGTTTCGACCATACAAGAGCTTATCGACAAGGAAAATACAGACCCCCGCCGCGGTTACGGACACGAAAAAGTGCTCACACTGATCACCGTCGACCGCGACACCATGGACCTGCTGGAGAAAAAGGGTTACACACTGGCAACTGTGCCTGAAAAAGGCGAAAAGGTTTTTGTCAAATCCACGGCCAACTTAAGCACCGGCGGCACTTCCATCGACGTGACCGATCATGTGCACCCGCAGAATGTGTTTATCTGTGAGCGCATCTCCAAGATCATCGGCCTCGACATCTGCGGTATTGACATCATGGCGCAGAACCTTAGCGAGCCGCTCACCGAAAACGGCGGCGTGGTATTGGAGGTGAACGCCGCGCCGGGTTTCCGCATGCACATCGCGCCCAGCGAAGGCTTGCCGCGTAACGTAGCCGGCCATGTCATCGATATGCTGTACCCTCCGGGCAAATCGGCGCGCATACCCATTATAGCTGTTACAGGTACTAACGGCAAAACTACCACCACACGCCTCATCGCGCACATCGTAAAAAATAACGGCTACCGGGTTGGCTTTACCACCTCCGATGGTATTTACGTCCAGAATAACATGATGCTCAAAGGCGATACTACCGGCCCGGTAAGCTCGGAATTTATTTTAAAGGACCCCACTGTTGAATTTGCCGTGCTGGAAACCGCGCGAGGCGGCATCTTAAGGGCCGGGCTGGGCTTTAGCTTTTGTGACATAGGCGTGGTGACCAACATCCAGGAGGACCACCTGGGCCTGGCCGATATCCACACGCTGGACGACCTGACCCGGGTAAAAAATGTGATCGTAGATGCCATAAAAAAAGACGGTTGGGCCGTGCTGAATGCCGATAATGAATATTGCGTGCGCATGGGTAAGAACGCCTCCTGCAAGGTGGCCTACTTTAGCATGAACGAAAACAACCCGGTGATCAAATCGCATTGCCGCCGCAACGGGATTGCCTGCGTTTACGAAAATGGCTTTGTCACCATCCAAAAAGGCGACTGGAAAATACGTGTGCAGCGCTCCAGCCTTATCCCGGTTACTTTTGGCGGTACGGTGCCTTTCATGATCGAGAATGTGCTGGCAGCGACGCTGGCAGCATTCCTGCATGACTTTAAGACGGAGGACATCAAAATAGCACTCGAAACCTTTATCCCATCCGCTGCCCAAACACCGGGCAGGATGAACATCTTCAACTTCCGGAACTTCCGCTTTATGATCGACTTTGCCCATAACCCGGCCGGATTCAAAGGCATCAAAGAATTCCTGAAACACATCGACTCACCCTTTAAGATCGGCATCATCGCCGGCACCGGCGACCGGCGCGACGAAGATATCCGCGAACTGGGCAGGCTATCCGCCGAAATGTTCGATTATATCATCCTGCGCCAGGAAAAATTCCTTCGCGGCCGTACCGCCGAAAACATCCTAACCCTATTAATTGAAGGGATAGAATCCGTGGAAATCGAAAAGAAATTTGAGATCGTCCCCAACGAGATCGATGCCATTAAACATTCCATGAGCCTGGCAATACCGGGGGCATTCATCGTTGCGTTAAGCGACGTAATTGATAACGCCATCGAAACCGTCCAAAATTACCAGGAGCAGGAAAGGAATGGGACGTTTGAAGTGTAATGTTTATTTGTGAAGAACTTCCTAACAACCGAAATTGGTTTTTGTCTATTTTTAATTTCAAACTATACATGCAATAAAAAATGATTTGGAAAGAAGAAAACTGGATCCCTGGTGTTCTATCAAAAGACCAACTTCGAAAACTTGTCGAAGGGGAATTTTTATTGTATACAAAAACCGGCATCGAACTAGAAGACTCCTCAGATCATTCTTCTTTAGATTTACATCTTAGTGATGAAGGCTACGAAATGATTAAAGGCTCAATTAAGCCCATGGGTGATGAGTACAAAACGTTTTATAATAATAGAAAATTAGCAAAGCCCCTAAAGCCTGAAGAAAATGGAGAATTTCTTTTAGAACACAATAAAACTTATCTTTTCAAATTAAAAGAATCCCTTCTTCCTTTAAAAGACAGTATGATTTTTGCACAGGCTACTGCTAAAAGTTCAATAGGTCGGTTAGATGTTGTCGCAAGATTAATTGTTGACGGTATGCACGCTTATGAGTACATGATTCCTACGAAAATATCTTCTGGTAGAATGTTTTTAGAGATAACGCCCATTACCTTTAATATAAAAGTTAAAGAAGGGGTTTCATTATCTCAAATTAGATTTTTTATTGATGAACCATCTAAATCAATAATTTCAAGCTCGAGCATATCAGAGATTGTGTTAAGAGGTGACAAACACAACGATGGGACTTTGGCAATTAATTTAGAAAATGAAATAGTTGGCGGGTTAGAAGTTGCCGCATTTTCAGCAATTGGCGTAAATGGAGGAAATAAAGATTATCTTCCAGTTTGGGGTAAAGAGCATTCCGATTCTACGATGTATTGGAAATGCATTGCCTCGGAAAATATACAGGGGAAAAATCGATTTACAATTGAACCGAATGAATTTTATATTCTAAGATCAAAAGAGAGAATATCATTACCCAAGGGAGTCGCAGTATATTGTCAAGCAATGGACGAAACTTTGGGAGAGATGAGAATTCATTACGCTGGATTTGCCCATCCATTTTTTGGGATGGATCGCGATGACGATAAAGAAGGTACTCCGTTAATTTTTGAAGTTAGAGGACACAATGTTCAGGTAAACCTAACTCATGGAGAAAAATTGGCAAGACTGGTATTTTATAGAATGTCGGAAGATTGTCAAGAGCCGCCTAAAAAAGACGAAGTGCAAGAACAAAAAATTTATAATAATCAAGAATTAACTTTGTCGAAATTTTTTAAGGCCTGGCCACAGAAACTAAATCGTAACGTGGAAAATAAAGTAACTGAAATCAAAATATAATGGATTTATTCACATCAGAGGCAAACCTAGAGATAGTCAAAATAAATAAGGGAGATGTCATCCTCAATTCAGACACCTTAAAATTATTTAAAACTTCTATTCTTAAGCATGAAGAAATGTATCCTAAAATTTCTTTATGGTTAAAGAATAAAGTACTGCCTGGTATCGAAAGTGGCCAACGAATCGCGTATTTAGGTTTATATAATGGAGAACCGGTCGTTACTGCAGTTGTTAAAATCGGCCCTTCATCAAAGTTTTGTCATTTGCATATCGAAAAAAAATTCCAAGATAAAAGCATCGGAGAGCTTTTCTTCGCGATGATGATTGTGGATGTCAGGCACATGGCCCAATCTATCCATTTCACGTTGCCTGAAAGTCTTTGGGAAGACGAAAAAGGCTTTTTTTCATCTTTTGGGTTTGAACAAGCAAAAAAATCTAAAACTCAGTACCGAAAATCCGAAGAAGAACTCTCCTGCAATGCTACCTTTAAGAAGGTTTGGGAATCCACCTTAATCAAACTTCCAAAGATTATGGAAATACAGGCGGCCGATAAAAGCAATGTAGTTAACGGATTAATGATGAGTGTCCAACCAAAGTTTACTGACAGGATACTTAATGGTGATAAGGTTATTGAATTGAGAAAAAAATTTAATTCCAAATGGACTCAAAGAAGAATTACTTTATATTCATCTGCTCCAAACAAGTCAATAATAGGCTATGCAGTAATTCAAAAAGTCATTAGCAATACGCCTGAAAAGATTTGGGAGGAATATGGTTCAGAACTCGGTTGTTCGCAAACAGAATATAAAGATTATACTGGGAACTTAGATAAAGTCTTTGCAATAAAACTGACGGAAGTCACACCTTATAAGAATCCAATATTTTTAAGTCAATTATCAAATTTTTTGGGTGCCGACTTAATTCCTCCTCAATCGTATTTGGCCCTTAAGGAAAACAAAAATTGGTTAAATGCGATAGCAATCTCTGATTTACTTCAGGGTAAATTTTCGACGATAATTCAAAATGCTTGAAATACAACCTGACTTTTATTGAATTAGATACTGTAAATCTGCTTGGAATATTGCTTTAAGACTCCCCTTCGCAAGCGCGAGGGACTAACGCGTCGGGCAAAAGAGGTGGGTAGTCGTGCTCCGGCGACAGGTAGCCTGCCAAAATCACGATAAAAACCGGGTTTGTTATTTCAGCTGTTTATACAAATTTAGTTTCATGTTTCCAGCTATCCAAATGCGTTTGTACGTCTACCGGCGGTGTAAAAAACGATCTGAAAGTTCCCGCCTTTTAAACAATTTCCATAACAATTGCCGCCCCCACCGCCGCCCCTCATTTCCCCGGTATCTTAATAGTGTCCGTTTTTTTCGCACGGGGAAAAGAATCGTCAACCTTCGATTAATTTTGGCGGTTTTTTTTGTAATAATAGGTTAATTATTAAACCATTCATTACATTTAAAATGATAAACTATTGCGACAACGCCGCTTTAAAGCAAATTTTTTAACCCTATTTTAAAGAGCGAGGAATGTATGGAAGAAAACTACACAAAAGCAAGGGAAGACTACACAAAAGCAAGGGAAGACGCCAGGAAAATGCTTAAACCTGGTTTTGTTCTGATCGTTGTATTCATGATCATCTTTTGGGCGATCATCATCAGGTTTGCCATCCAGTAACCAATTCTTTAAAGCCGGTCCCGAATTACCTAATATTAAAGCCGAATTCCTTCAATTCAAATCTGAGTAAATAATAATACCTATTCCGCCCGGTAAAAGCCGGAGCGGGTTTCCGCGTTTGTCGCTGGTGTTACCCAGTGATAATGCCCGGAAACAAACAATATATAAATACAGGATAAACAGCAAAAGAATGCCGGGAAAATATTTGGTAATTTTATCGTGCAATGCGGTTTTTTACCCTCGTCTTTGTTTTTCTTCTTTTAAATGTCGTAAAAATTAACGCACAGGGCAGTTATTGCCCGCCAGCCAACATAGGCTTTGAGACCGGTACTTTTGATAACTGGGTGTGCGATACAGGGCGCATTGACATGGCCGGGAATATTAACGTTGTTCCATCCGGGCCGGTTCTTGGCTGGCAGACGATGATTGATAATAACTATAACCCGCGGCTTGATCCCTACGGGAATTTCCCCACGCTTTGCCCCTATGGCGGCACACATTCCATCGTAATCGGCAACATCGATACCAACCGCAAGGCAGAGCGTATCTCGTACACATTTACGGTGCCTGCAGGGGCTAACCAGTACGCTTTGATCTTTTACTATGCGGTGGTACTACAAAACCCGCACCATCTCGATTATCAGCAGCCAAGATTTACGGTAAAAACCTACGATCTGACCGACAGCACCTATATTGCCTGCTCATCTTTCGATTTTATTGCCTCCGCCTCGCTGCCCGGTTTCAAGCTCTCGAAGGCTCCCACGCTAAACCCGAAAGATACGGTCTATTACAAGGATTGGGCGCCCGCAACGATCAATCTTGATGGCTACGCAGGCAAGCAGGTCGAGTTGGAGTTTACCGCCAATGATTGTACCCTCGGCGGGCATTTTGGCTATGCCTATCTTGATGTAAACGAGGATTGCGGGCCACCGGTAACCGGAAATGCGTATTGCACTAACCAAAATTCGGTAACCCTGACCGCCCCGGGTGGTTTTGGCGACTACCAGTGGTACACTTCCGATCTTTCAAAACAACTTTTCGATGGGCAGGTCTATACCATTTCGCCCCCGCCGGCAGACGGCACGCAATACGCTGTTATCACCTATCCGTTTAACGGCCTGGGCTGTGCCGACACTCTGTACACAACAGTAAATGAAAACAACTCGAATTTCATTTTTAAAGTAACTGACACCTTGTATGCCTGCGCGGGCGAAACGGTGAACCTTACGGCGCCGGCGGTGACCGCCGGAAGCAGCAGCACACTGCAGATTAGCTATAGCACCGATGCCGATGGGCTTTATTATTTGTATCAACCCCAAAGCATTACAACAAGCGGAACTTACTATATAAAAGCCGTAAGCCCGCAGGGCTGTAACAATATTCTCCCCGTGACTGTGATGATTGGCAACCCTGTAGTCACGGTTACCAATCCTCCGCCTGTGAATTACCCGGCTACAGTCGACATTTCAACCACGTTTGCGCATACCGCCAATACTACCTATGCTTACTTTACAGATATTGAAGCGACTTCCCCGGTTGACGACTATCAGTATATTGCCCACAGCGGCACCTACTATATCAAAGCAACAAGCAAAACCGGCTGTGTAACAATTAAACCCGTAACCATTGTGGTTAACCCGCCGCCACCACCGATAACGCAGGCGGTTAATACCTTCACCCCAAATAACGACGGAATAAATGATTATTTTTCGGTAACGATTGTCGGATATGGCGAATTCGGATCACTAAGGATATACAGCCGTTATGGCCAATTGGTGTTCCAAACAAAATCACCCGATACACCCTGGGATGGAAAATACAATGGCCGGCCTGCCCCGGTGGGTACCTACTATTGGTTGTTCGACGGTATCAACACATACGACCACAGCAAGGTAGTAGCGTCGGGGTTCATCACGCTCATCAGGTAAATTTGAACATCCACCCCTACTTTTCTTTCCCCTAACTTAGCCCCGGCATGCCCGCACTCGATATCATATACCAGGACGACTACCTCGTCGCCATCAACAAGCCGCATGGTTTGTTGGTACACCGCTCACCGATTGCCAGTGATGCCACCGAATTCGCATTGCAGATCCTTCGCGACCAGCTGAACAGGCTTGTATATCCCGCCCACCGCCTCGACCGGAAAACAGGCGGCGTACTATTGTTTGCTTTGAGCAAGGAAGTGGAAAAGCAGATGCAGCAGCAGTTCCAGGAAAATTTGGTGGATAAGAAATACCTGGCCATTGTTCGCGGTTATACCTACGATGCAGGCGAAATAGACTACCCGCTGCGAAAGGAAAACGGCACACTGCAGGAAGCCTTCACCCGCTACAAAACGCTTGCCCGCGCAGAACTGGACGTAGCGCTGGGCAATCACCGAACTTCACGCTATTCACTGGTGGAAGCCAACCCGGCAACCGGCCGTATGCACCAGCTACGGAAACATTTCAGCCACATCTTCCATCCCATCATCGCCGACCGCACCCACGGCTGTAATAAGCAAAACAAGATGTTTAAGGAACGCTGGGAGCTGGACGCCATGCTCCTGCATGCCTCTGAACTGATGTTGACACATCCGGTTACGCACGAACCCATACATATCGAAGCACCATTGCAGCCGGAATTTTTGAGAATGATGAATATTATGGGATGGACTTGATAAATTCGGAGGTAACTATATGCCTATAGGGGCGTGAGGTGACAGAATTATGGCAAAATCGCAGCCATCATTTATTCATAAAATCTCGCAGTGAAGGATGTGTAAATATTTTCCAAAGAAGTAATATCCAAAAACACACATTCAGCATTGTTGCTAATATGATTAAAGTACTTGCTCCCGGCCAATGCAGAATTTTAATTAGGGCTCCAATTAATCCTAATATAGAGCCGAAAATAAACAACAAGAAAATATATTTCGTTTTCATTTTCAGTAAGGATTATCCGAAGTTACTGATTTTTAATATACAATTCGGATTGCAGCACTATTCCTCTTAAACTAACCCTACTCACGACTGACCACTCACCACTACAGTCCCGAATAATAATCATACCCCTGCTCGGCCCAATAATCGTGCGGGCGGGTGTTGCTGAAGGAAATCGTGCCAATGCGTTTCAGATTCTTGATGCCGTATTTTACCGGGATAATAAGGCGCAACGGCGCGCCGTTCTGTAAAGGCAACAGTTTGTCATTCATCTCGTAGGCCAGCAGTGTTTGGGGATGAATAGCGCTGGGCATGTCGAGGCCGACGTAATAGTTTTTATCGGGCGTTTCCATACCCACATATTGCATTTTGGCATAATCATCCAGTCCATAGTGTTTGATGAAATCACTGAACTTAACGCCGGCCCAATGCGAGATCTGGTCCCATCCTTCCACGCATTTGAAATCATAAATGATCTCGGTTTTGGGCAGCGCCATCAATTCCTGCAGCGAAACCTTCAGCACTTCGCCGCCATTTTTTATCACCTGCAGGTTCCAGGTGGATGGATCGAATTTTTTGCCGGCCTCCACGCCGATGTCGCTATTAACGCGCACATGTTTGGCCGCCATTTCCTTTGGATAGGTTTTTACGAGGTGATTCTCGCTGAAGGTAAGCCGCCTGAAAAATATTTCCGTTTTGTTCAGCGCCTTACGCAGCGGGGCGTGGGCTCCTGCGGTAATTGTCGCCGTCTCGTCGGGCGATTTATACAGCCAGCGCCATCCTTCAAAAGCGCCCACAGCCAGCGCGGAATAAGCAGAGATCGACACAAAATTTCGCCTGTTTATTTTTTTCTCAACCAGCGATTCCGCTTTTGATCCTTCTCCATCAGCAACTTTGCCACCGCTATCGCTTTTCAATTGGTAGAACCAGGTGCAGGCAATAGCTATAATACCATAGGCCGGCGCAGTTAACAGCGCTGCAATCACCACGACGATGGATAAATAGATCTTCTTTTTAACCTCGTGCAATGGCCTGTGATTGATAAGCGTAGCAAATAGCCATAAGGCGATCACAGCAGGGATAAAATCAATTAGCCCGCTCATCAGCATGGAGTAATAGGTGCCGGACTTGAACGTAATTCCAAAGAAATGGCTTATCCATTTGATTAGCAAGCCAAAGGCCGGGGTCAAAATCACCGTGCTCAGCCAAACCTTTAATGAAAAAAGGAAGGAAAGAAAGGGCTTGTACAGCTCGTTTTCTGCCTCGAAGCCCGATATCACCGACCAAAAGTTACGCCACCCGGTTATGGTCACCTGGAAAACATGCACCAGGAAAAAGAATACGTAGCCTAACGTGAGTGCGAAATGCAGGATGCGCGCGAAGTGGTACCCGCCGCATAGCCAGGTTAAATAATAGAACTGCACGGGCTTGTAAATGGCCAAACCAGTGATCACCGATCCGAAGCCCATAATAATAATGGCCGTATAGGCTATGCGCTGGGCGGCGTTGTATTTTTTTTGAGGAGGGGCGGTTTTGCGGATGTGCAGGTCATGCAAAAGCACCAGCCAGGCTTCCTTAAAGGATTTCTTCTGTGGAATCAGCTCGCGCCATTCACCGGATATAATGGTGTACAATACATAAAACAGGCCGTTCAGTGTAAAAAACCACATGAACAGGAAGTGGAAGGCCATTCCTTCGGCAAGGCGCTGCGGTATGCCCAATGTTCTGTAAAACCAATCCGGGAAAAAGCGGACGAACGTATGCCCGAATATAGTAATGGAATAAATATCATTTGCCCAATAGATGAGCATCCCGCTCCAGATCATAATGGTTAGCACCGGGAAGTTTACCCAGTGTGTCCAGCGCATAGCAAGGGAGTGTTTATCTTTGATAACTTTCATGGGGACACATAAAAACTTAGTGAAATTACGGAATTTTTGAAGTAACGGTTGTTTTATTCCAAAGTGATTTTAACCCTGGAAGAGGAAAGCTAAGGCATACTTACATCCGGACTAAACCCGTGCTGCTGCGATGATCTCCCCGGTGGAAGTATTTTGCAAAATGCCGATGATCTCCCAGGCAGCCGGATCAAAACCCTGCGACAGGGAAACATTCACAGATCCGCTATCTCCGCTTAAGCTTACCTTTTGCAGCTTGCGCACGATCTGTACGTGGTTAAGCGTCCTTCCCTGGTTTTCGCCGCGTTCAACTTTGGTTTGCGCATTTTTTTGAAGCAGGGCTATGAGCAGCACAGTGCTTTTGTCTGTCCCTTCGGTTGTATAGGAGATGGTCGTATTATTATCATTCGGTGCTGAGGCGTTGATGCTAAGCTTTGCCGCCGGCGCTTTTGCCAGGTTGCTCTGAATCGCTTTGCGAAGTGTACCTTCCTCCGAACCCACAAGCTCGGTTGTTCCGTTTACTACGGCCTGCGGGGTATAGACAGATTGTAAATGCAGATAGGCTGCATAGTCCTCCTGCCGTTTTGAATAATCCGCGCTGCTGAACATGTCCTTCCAGCCGAGCCGGTTCCAGTAGTCCACATGGAAGGCGAGGACATACACCGGTTTGTCCGCATCTTCTTTTTGTATTTTGGCAACTAATTGATCGGCCGGCGGACAGCTGGAGCAGCCTTCCGAGGTGAAAAGCTCTACAACGGCAAAGCCTTTGTTACCTGTATCATTGGCGGTTTTTAACAATTTTCCATTAATGAAAGCAGTGGCCCCGATGCCTGCAATGACCAGCAGGGCGGCGATGGTAAATATTTTAACAGGTTTCATATCTTCAAAAATTAGATGGTCTTTTTCCGGTTAGACGGCCTCCAGGACCAAACCTTACAATAAAAGTAAATCTTTTTAGAACACCAGTGTAAATTGTATGAACTTGTACAACTTTGAATAGACACGAATTTCACGAATTAAGCCGAATTTCACGAATGAGGAATTATATGGATTTCACAAATTAAGATCGGATCGAATTAGGAGCATTGATTATAATATGGTTAAACGTACCAGGTCGACGACCCGCAGCTATAAAGAACACTTACACTTGTAAGGATATGCCCGGCAATCCGACTAACCAACAAGATTAGTGAAATTCGTCCTAATTCGTGAAATTCGTGTCAATCAATTCGTGTCCATATGATTTTAGATCCCCGTCAATGGGTTGCAGCCCACGCCGATTACCTGTATGGTTATGCCATCACCCGTGTTAACGACGAGGAACAGGCCCGCGACCTGGTGCAGGATACTTTTTTGGCCGCGCTGCAGCGGGTTGACAAATTTGAAGGCCGAAGCTCGGAGCGAACGTGGCTTACCGCTATCCTGAAAAATAAGATCGTGGATGTTTACCGGAAAAAATCGTCCGGGCTGAAACCGGTTGCAATAAATGACCCTGATATGGAGCCGGATAAATTCTTTGAAGAAGACGGTCATTGGCTTATCGAACACGGACCAAAAGCGTTCGGCATCGAACACGAAGATCATCTTGAGAAAAAAGAGTTTCAGCTGATACTGCAAAAATGCCTGGCTAAGCTGCCGGTATTATGGAAGGCTGTTTTTACCATGAAGCACATCGATGAGGAAGCCACCGAAACCATCTGTACGGAAATGAAAGTAACATCGGCAAATTTTTGGGTGATCATTCACCGGGCGAAGCTAAACCTGAGGGCCTGTTTGCAAAAAAACTGGATTTAAAATTAACGACATGAGCTATTTGAAAAGAATTATATACAACTGCAAAAAAGCAACGCTCCTGATCGAAAAACAGGAAATGGGCAGGCTGACCCTCCGTGAGTTTATTGAGCTGCGGATTCATTTATTTGGCTGCTCTTTTTGCAGGCTCTATAAAAAACAAAGTTTGATGATCAATGAAATGGTAAAAGAGCTTTTCAAACGCTCGGACCCGCAACGCAGCCGCCTGGACGATGGCTTCAAAAAAGAGCTCCAGGACCGGATAGAGAATCTATTAAACGACAATAGTTAAACTCCGGTGCCAAATCTCTACAATTCGCTACACAAAAATTCGTGCAATTCATGTCCATCCAATTCGTGAAACGGCCCTCTTGAGCGCCGCTGAAAAAAACAACCCGCGAAAAATTCGTGTTAATTAACATTCTTGCAATTCGTGTTTATTCAATTCGTGAAATTCGTGCTAATTCGTTCGTGAAATTCGTGTCAATAAATATTTTGTAAGGTTTCCCCATCTTCCCCGACCAAGCCTGAAAATTAATATTAAAACCAACAACAGTTATGAAATCAATTATCTATGGGGCAGTTGCCGCCACCGTTCTGGCATTTTTAACGTTTACCGCTGATGCAAAACCCGTTAACAATTTAGCCGCCCGGGTTTCGGCAGCAAGCGATACCGGCAAAATGAGCAAGATGAGCAAGAAGGACACCGGGAAAATGTCCAAAATGAGCCACACCAAAATGGCCAAAATGAGCAAGATGGATAAGCCGAAATCCAAAATGGCAAAAAAGGACACAACAGGTAAAATGTGAGTTGTTTTGTTTGGAGGGAGGGGAGCAATCCCCCCTTCTTATGTTTAATTTAGAACGATCATGAAAAAATATCTTTACACAATTCTTTTAATGGGTTTAAGCCTTGCAGGCTGGGCCCAGTCCGGCCTGAAAAAAGGCGCCGAAGCACCTAATTTCACAGTAGTTGACAATTCAGGGAAAACGCTTGATCTCGGAACTTTGCTCAAAACCCATAAAGCGGTAGTGCTATTTTTCTATCGCGGGCAATGGTGCCCCTACTGCAATAAGCATATCAAACAATTGCAGGATTCATTACAGCTATTAACCGGAAAAGGGGCATATGTGATTGGCGTGACACCGGAGACTATCGAAAACATCAACAAGACCGTTGACAAAACACATGCGTCGTTTTCGCTGGTTCACGACGATGGCTATCAAATTATGAAAGCTTATGATGTAAAGTACACGGTAGATGATGCCCTGAACGCAAAACTAAAAGGATATGGCGTCGATCTCGAAAAAAATAACGGCAATACCGATCATGTGCTCCCAGTGCCAGCAACCTATGTGATAGACCATTCAGGTAAGATCATCTTTGTACATTTCGATAAGGATTACACGAAGCGTGCATCGGTCAGCGACATTATAAAAGTTTTGTGACCGGTTGAAATTTTGCTGTCTGCATCAATAAATCCTTTGGGAATTAGCTAATTTGTGCTGAAAATATTCAACCATGAAAAAGCTGACCATTTTAATATTCCTGCTTTCGGGCATTACCGCTTTCGCCCAGGATAAATTCGGCCCCGTTACCCACCAGTTTTCCATTTCGGGTAAGATAAAAAACCCCTCGGTTATTACCATGGACTCCCTTGCGAAGTATGCCATTGTGCCGATAGGTGGAATGGCCGTTACAGATCATGTAGGGACTTTAAAACACACAGATGCCGACCTGAAGGGTGTTCTGCTAAAAGACATCTTAGCACACACACTCATCGATGCGGCCGGCCCTCATTTTTACAGCGGATTTTATTTTACCTGCACAGGCAGCGACGGCTATAAGGTGGTTTATTCCTGGAATGAATTGTTCAATACACCCGTGGGCGATCACGTATTTATTATCATGGAGAAAAACGGCGTTACTGCTGATAAAATGCCTGAAAGCATCCAGATGGCATCCATGATGGACCAAAAGACAGGCCGCCGCTACTTGCATAACCTCGATAAAATCGTAGTGAGCGAGGCAAATTAGCGGCTAAGGTTAGCAGGAACCGCTTTCTTCTTCCTGAGTTTGACACGGTTGTGAGTCAAATATTTGATAGTCAACGTATTGTGATATTGATTTTCGCAATACATCTTTTATAAGTATCTGACTATCTGATCGTTATGAAACATGTCCGGCAGTGGCTTCGCGCCCAGCACCCTGAGAATGTCGCCGGCTTGCGCGGTTTGCGTTGATCGGAGGTAGTACTGCTGGCCTGCCTGATCAATAAGGCTGAGCTGCATATGGTCTAAAGCCTTCCGTATTTGATTTTCGGAAAGCGGCGTGTTGTTCTTTTTAAGCTGGTTGCTCAAATAGATTTGAAAGGTATAGGCGATATAGCATAAACAGATGTGCCCTTCTATCCGCTGATCTGTCCAGTGGAACATAGGCCTGGTTTCCAAAAAGCTTTTAAAAGTACGGAAGGCATGTTCGATCTGATAGAGATGTTTGTAATGATCGAGGATGATCGCTGTGTCCATGTCTTTCACATTGGTTGCAATTGCAAGAAACCCATCATACTTTTGGTGCTTTTCAATTTTCTGCTGATCAATTTGGTAATTCTCCTCCTTATCATTTTTCAGGAAGTAATGCGCTGCTTTCTTTTTAAGCAGGGTGGGGTTGTTTTGCATCAGCGTTGCTTTGTCTATCCGCTCCTGCCTCTCGTTGCGGTCTTTTTCCGCCCGGCTGCCTGACCAGGTACCGATAATACGGCGGCCTTCATGCTCAATGATGTGATATTTTACGACAAGGTTGTTTTCTTCGTTCATAATCCATTCCTTGTTATAATTACTCAACTCCAATAATGGCTTCTGTACTTCTTTAGGGAGCATTTTGAGCTTTTCACCCAGGATATATTGATAGCCCTGATTTTCGGTGAGTTCCAGGATATTCTCTTTGGATAACATTCCCCGGTCAGCTACTACAATGATCTGGTCTAACTGGTATCGTTTTTTTAATGAAGAGAGCGCATCTTTAAAAGTGTGGCCTTCAAACGTATCGCCTTTATAGACCTGGTAACCCACAGGCTGCTTGTCTTTATCGATCAGCAATCCCAGCAATACCTGTGTATTGCCGATTTTACCATCTTTAGAAAAACCTTTTTGCCGGAGCTCTCCTTCTGTTTCCTGTTCGCTTTCAAAGTAGAAGGTGGTCACATCATAGAACACCACATCCAGCCGCTGGTTAAAAAGGTCACGGCCCGTATTATAAATACGTTCCTGTATTTGTTCCTTCCATGCTGCCAGCTTGTCAAGGCTGCGGTACAGGTGATGAAGAGGCACTTGTTCCAGACCAATATATTCTGCCTGGTTAAAGAAAGTCTGACGCTTGCTTACCGGGTCATTCAACCGCTCGCATAGCATCAGTAAGATGGTGTTAACTAAAGAAAACTGCAGTTTGGCTTTCTTGCCGATGCGTTCGAGCAGTATATCCAGTTTATAATAAGAAAGTGTGTGTTTGCAGACCAGCACCATAATTATAACGGCCCTTTTCTGTGATAATTTTGCTTGTTAACTCTTCCGGATTGCCGCCCATTGCCTGGTAAAGCTTTATGCCCAGTCGCTTCAGGGATTCGATCTTCTTGTCATCCAGTTTGCCCAGGCTTACCAAAGTACGCATACGCGATGCGCCGGACCCATCGCGGTAGGACTCTACGATCCGAACATATTTTTCGCCGTCTTTTTTATCGATTTTAAGCGTAGCCATATGCGCCTGGTTACACAAATTACGGGGTTTTGTATGCACCAGTCAATACCCGTTTCGCAATACAAAATTTCAAAATCCGGAAAAAAAACCCCTTATACGTGCTGGAATCGCACTTTTTTACTTTTTACCTGTCAAACTCAGGTGAGCGAGGCAAATTAGCGGCTAAGGTTAGCAGGAACCGCTTTCTTCTTTTCGTAATAATTGATCAGTTCCACCACAAGCAGGTTTGGCACCCAGCTTAAAAAGGCAATGATAATATAATTGTGTTTAAAGCCTACGCCGTTGCCAAAAACCATACAACCCCAGATATAAAATCTAAGCGTAACTGCTGCAAATGCCAACGCATAGCTACGGCGCATCATTTGCACATGCTCGTCAATTTTCCGGTTTTTGATGTAGATCCATGCAGCAAGCGTAAAGGTCACCCAAAGCGTATTTTGTATCACGAAGGAAGTAAATACACCCGCCCCGCGGTTGATGAACAAAGTCATGATGTAAGCGCCCGGGGCAGCAAAAAACAACACGCCGAATACATACACTTTCCCCAATGTCTTATGCAGCGGCCGGTTATTGTAAACCCATTTGGAAAACTGGAAAAAACCGACGATCAAAATAATGCTGCTGCCGATGATATGGCAGTAAAAAGCAGGTAAATACCAGCCTGTTCTGATAGCCGCCTGCTTGATCTCTAAGAAATGCGAATTGTTTTTGAAATCGTAGTACTGGAAAAAAGTTCCCGCACATAGGACCAGCACCCAGAAAAAGGCGAAATACCAGAGAAGCCGCCGGGCGATTTTCATTTTACTGCCAGCGCATTGGGTTTCACACTGGTCTCCTTAAGCTTTTGGTTTATCCAACTAACATTGTATTTTTCAATCACCGTGAGCGAATCGTCAACATTCGATTTTAACGTGTCGCGGTTGAATCTTCCTCCAAAAACCTCGTTCCATTTATCATCTTTGAATTTGTAGCCGTATGAGGCGAATATTTCGTTTTTCATGTACGAGAGGATCTCCGGCGTCATATGGTCGACGGGCTTTTCACCGATAACATAACAACCTTGCAGGTACGAGTCGTCCAGCTTTACAAACTTTGTGCAGGAGAATATCCGGTCGCAGGGCAACGCAGTAAGCTTGCCGTTTACAAAGTGCAGGTAATGAAAATATGGCCCTTCGTTCAGGTCTTCGCCGTCGAGCAAATGCTGCGCTAAACTCGACGTGGTTTTATACTCAAATAAAGTGTCGTTGATTTCCCGTAAATAATTCTCATTACATCGTCCGGAAATAGGGCTTCCACCCTCGGCGTTACCATAGTAACTATTGGCTTTATAGCCAAATATCCTTTCATCGCGCTTATCCACCAGCAGTACTTGTTTGGTTTCATACAAACCCGATCGGGCGCCCAAATAGTCATCTATCACCGAATAATAAATGCTTTCAAACCAGTTTCCCGCGGCAGGATTGGCCCCGTGATACTCAACATCCATTGATTCGCTCCCTTCGCCGTCCCCCTCGTCGTCTGCCGAGGGATGTCGCAAGGGGTTTTGAAAATCAATATATTTAGGCAGAATCTGCAAATCAACCAAATAAGAGGGTGGGATGACGATAGAGGTAAATTCATCGTCCGCATTGTACTCCATTAAGTTTTTCGATGTGCTGTCTGACAACGTGTACGAACTGCCATATGTTTTAATTTTCGGCAGCGCATCGGTGATCTTAAAACCGGCGATCTTATTTGTTATGACCAGATCCTTGGTGAGGTAAAAATAATCGTCGCCTTTGCGCAGGAGGGCGGAATTATCATTTTCGGTTAGGGGGAAAACCTGGTCGTAATCTGCCGGCACAACAAGTTTTCCGTCCAGATTGTAAAATCCTTTTTTATCTTTTTTCTCAACCTCGATCAATCCCTCAATTGTGCCGCTAACATTGTGCACCAGATCAAATTCTGTCGGGATGATCTCCTTCAGTTCGGGACTCACTAATCCCATGGCGTACTTCGGGTCATAGCCTTTGTCTTGCAGGCTATCGAGTTTATACATATTCCAATTGCCTTTTACCACATAAAAAAAAGTTTTGCCATTAACATGATCAAACCATATTACGCTGTCGTATCTCGTTTTTAATTGCTTTGCTGTTTTAAACGCGGCAATCGTGATTGCACTGAATACGCCCTGAGCGCCGGTTTTGCTTTTCACATAGTTTTCATAAGCCACATAATTTGATAAAAATTTGCGGGTTTCAACCTGCACTATCTGTAACTGTCCCGGTGCAGTCTTTACCAACCCAAGCACCAAAACCGATGCTTTTGATTCAAGTGCTTCATGACTAAAAACTACCGGGATGGTTGCCATAATCAAACCATTATCGCCGGGGTTTATCGTCGCGTGGTCAACGTCAAGCGTCAATGTAGCTAATCGCTTGTTCCCGTTTTTATCTGCTTTACCTGCAAGTAAATTAATGAATCGTTTTACCTGGCGTATCTTCGCATTGGGTTGAAAGCAAGCCGCGAGTGTATCGGTATTACCCTCCTTAATACTGTTATTAAATTTGTTGAGGAATTGGGTTATCTCTCCCGAATTTGGTTTCATGGCTGTTTTGCAGCGAACCAAAAGCACCAAGCCGGCAAACAAAATTATCATTGTAAGCAAAGCAAATGTTGGTTTGGTTTTCATGGTACCAAATTTATAAGATTCCTGCAAAGTTCAAATTAACATGAAGAAAATTTTTAAGCGTTTAGAGCGATGTTAAAGGTGTCACCATTAAGGCTTTCCAGTTCGGGCAAGTTATGGCTCACAATTAAAACGGTCGTCGCTAATTCATCAAATAGGTTTTTTAGTTCTTTTAACAGCGTGGTTTTCATTTCCGGGTCGAGTGCCGAGAATGGTTCATCCATCAATATCAACTTCGGTTTTATGGCCAACGCCCTTAAGATCGCCAGGCGCTGCTGCTGCCCGCCTGAAAGGTGCAAGGGTTTATGATCGGCCAGCGTTTCAAGTTTACCCAGGGCAAGCAGTCTTTTTATCCAGGCTTGATCGGTTGTAGCATATTCAAGGTGCTCCCGAACGGTCATATTTGGAAAAAGGGCATAATCCTGGAAAACAAAGCCGGCCAATCGTTTTTGCGGCGGCAGCGAAATTCCGGCTTCCGTACCAACCCAGGTAGTCCCGTCAACAACGATCTTCCCTTTTTCCGGCTGTATGAAACCGGCAATCATTTTCAAAAAGGTGGTTTTGCCAGCACCGGACGGCCCATAAATCTTAGTAACGCCAGCTTCGGTGAACTGATGGTTTATCTTCAATGTCTGCTGTCCCTTATAGGTTTTTAGCTTTTTTTCAATGTCGACGCTTATCATTCCAAAGGGCTTTTCAAACGGTATTTGTTGAATACGAATACCGACACGACTAAAATAAATGTGATGCAGAACAGGATGAGCGAGTAGGCATTGGCTGTGGCATAATCCATTTGCTCTACCGAATCGTAAACCGCAATGGAAGCTACGCGCGTTACACCCGGTATGTTACCGCCAATCATCAGTACCACCCCAAATTCACCCAGCGTATGCGCAAAAGTGAGTACAATGGCGGTCAGCAAGGAGGGTTTGATGTTCGGCAGTAAAACATGAACAAAGGTTTGCCATTTACTTTTGCCAATAGAATATGATGCTTGTGAAAGTGAGACAGGCAAGCCTTGCAATCCCGATTTGATTGGACCGATCATAAATGGCATGCTGTAGATGACCGATGCCAGCACCAGGCCCTGGAAGGAAAACACAAACTGAATATTAAACACCTGCTGCAGCCATTTGCCAACACCATGCTGCGGGCTAAAGGCAAGCAACAGGTAAAAGCCCAATACCGATGGCGGCAGTACCAGCGGCATGGTAATAATTGCCTCGAGGAGTATCTTGAAAATGGAGCGCCCCCTTGAAAGAAACCATGCCAGTGGAAGCCCCATTGCCAAAAGCACCAGGGAGGTGATCACGGCCAATCTCAAAGTAAGCCATATCGGGTTCAGATCCATGTATTAGCTTAAAAAAACAGAACCGCTGATCGCCCATTGTCGCAAAGGTTCCCCTATTTTATTCATGATACCCATAGTCCTTAAAGATAGCTTTTGCTGCCGGGCTTTGTATATAGTCATAAAATTTTTGAGCGTCTGCATTGCTTTCCGACCGTTTCAATAAAACCATCCCCTGTTCAATCGGTGCGTACAAGTTAGGGTCGATGGCAATCCAGTACAACTTGGTTTTATCTGCCGCGTCTTTTACCAGTGATTGCGTTGTAAATCCCACATCTGCGACGCCTGTTGTAATATAAGTATTCACCTGTGAAATACTTTCGCCTGTCACAAGCTTTGCCTTAATGTCGTCCATGATGCCCTTTTGCTTAAGCGCCTCTTCGGCCGCCTTGCCATAGGGCGCAATAGCAGGGTTGGCTATCGCTATCTTTTTTATACGTTCGGTTAATAATAGCCTTTCCCAGTTTTCAAACCCGATGTCCTGGTTACTGCAAATGATCAGGCTGCCCTGCGCGTAAACAACAGGCTGTTTGCTGCTGAACCCCTCCTTGTACAAAGTTTGGGGGAAACTCACATCTGCCGACAAAAACAGGTCGAAAGGCGCGCCGTTACGTATTTGCGCAGCCAGGTTTCC
>JABDGE010000028.1:1824-40066 GCA_013286235.1 Bacteroidota bacterium | reverse complement strand
TTTGTTCCCAACCTCAAGACCAAAATAAACCTTTTGAAAAAGCTGCTCGAGGACGATGCCGGCATCAAAAAGCTGATGATATTTTGCAAAACACGGACGTCGGCCGGGGATGTGCACAAATTCCTGCTTCGGAAATTTAACGAAACGGAAGTTAAAGTTTTACATGCCAACAAAGGGCAAAACACGCGTATAAACGCGATACAAGCATTCCGGGATGATGAAGCCAAAGTGCTGGTTGCAACCGATGTTGCTTCAAGGGGCATTGACGTAAGCGATGTGAGCCATGTGATCAATTTTGACGTACCGGTGGTGATCGAAGATTATGTGCATCGTATCGGCCGTACAGGGCGCGCGTATAATTCCGGCGAGGCGATCACATTCTGCAACCCGGCCGAGGTTTATTATATACGCCGGATTGAAAAGTTGATCAAACAAACCATCCCTGTGAGCGATCTCCCCGACGACGTATTTGTAGAAACCACTCCTTACGCCGAAAAGCAGGAACAGGCGAAAGAGATAGACATGCAGAAGCGCCGTGAAAATCCCGAGTTTAAGGGTGCGTTTCACGAAAAGAAAACGCCAAACCAGCACAAAAAATTTGATGCGGCAAAGGGCCGCCTAAATCCCAATTCAAGTCCGGGTAAAAAGAAAGTTCCCCGGACGTTCAGAAAGAAAAAATAACATGAAGCTCAGGATCACGCCGCTCAATTTTGCAAGCGCGTTCTTTTTATTCGTCGCTGTTTACAGCTGGATATTCGGGGTCACGATTTCCGGTTTGCATCTTTCGGTCATCAGCGCCTCGATAGGATGGATATTTTTGCTGTTTGCTATCGTTGTGTCATTTATGGACATATTGTTCCGTAATTTTTTCACGGATATTAAAAAGTTGTGGCTAATAGAGCTAAGCTTTATAACTTTGGCCGCTATCATATTTTTACTACTTAAATAACCGTTAATGAAGAAGGCTGAAATAAAGCTTACTATTGAACTCGACGATAATAATGTGCCCGAGACCATCATGTGGGAATCAACCGACGCGCAAACTAAGGAAGCGCTCCCCGTTAAATCCATAATGCTCGCCCTTTGGGATCAGAATTACAAAAACACCCTTCGGATAGATTTGTGGACCAAGGATATGCCGGTAGATGAAATGAAGCGCTTTTTTTATGAAACCCTGCAAACCATGGGCGACAGCTTTCTGCGTGCTACCGGTGAAAAAAACATTGTGGAAGACTTGCGTGATTACTGCGCCCACTTTGCTGAAAAAATGGAATTAAGTCAAAATTGAGATGCGTCTTAGTCATTTAATAGCGTTCGCGGGATTTGTTACTGTTATTATAGGTACCTATTGTCCGATCCTTCGACCCGTGCCTTTGGTTAACTGGAATGTTTTCCAGGGAAACCAACCTTATGGGATAGTGATCCTGCTGGTTGCGGTTATCGGTATCATAGGCGCGGTATTGGGACAGCAAAAGATCGTTCGTTCAACAGCCTGGTTGACATTTGGTCTTATTGTGTTGTTTCTTTTACTGGCCTGGTTAAAAATTCATACTTCCTTTACTTTTCTGCCCTTCCGTTCATGGGAGGATTATATGGTGAAACATGTCCGCTACAAGTGGGGCTGGTACGTGTTATTTGGCGGTGCTATACTTGCGATGATCGGCGCGCTCTTCGGTAAAATGCGGACCATTAGTACTCACGGCAATAGCCCACAGCAATAGCCCTGGCAACTGTCACTGCCTTTCCTCTGCCATAGCCCCGGCGGCGGAGTTGCCACTGCTACTGCCACTCCCCCTCCGGCCATGAACTATGAGCCATCAACCATGAACTACTCCCACTCACTAATTCTACCCACCACTCGCTACTCACTACTCACCACTCACCATCGCAAGCTGATATACTCTTAATCAATAAAATATATTAAAAAATAAAATTTTTAACATATTTGTATCACAACCCTATTTGAAATACATATGTTAAAACTCTCGTTCAGGCAGCAGGTATTTGCCGGCTTTGCCGTTTCTGTGGTGCTGGTATTACTGGTGGGCATTCTATCTTATAAAAGCATCAGTCAGCTCGAAAGCGATTCCGCTTTGGTTGATCACACACAAAAGGTGATCAAAACATCCACAAACCTGCTACAGCTAATGATCGATGCTGAAACCGGTGTGCGCGGCTATGTGGCTACCGGCGACGATGTATTTCTCGATCCTTATAAGCCCGCACTTCCGGCCATAAGATTCGACCTTGAGCAACTGCGCGACCTGGTTTCGGAAAATCCCGACCAGGCTAAACGGGTTGAAAAATTATCGGCAATGGTGAACGAGCAATTAGGAATCCTAAAAGCGAACATTGAGGCACGGCCGGTTAAGGGATTGGACTATATGGTTCAAAACCATATGCTCAGTAATGGCAAACAAAACATGGACCAAATCCGTGCGGTTTTGGATGATATCCGGAATGCCGATAACAAAGTGCTGGTCGCCCGTAAGGCAAGCTCAGAGGCAGCCGCTTCAAGCGCCCTCGATATTATTATTATAGGTTCCATTGTCTTCCTTGTCATCATCATTGTACTTTTCTTTTATATCCAGGAAACATTTGAGCAGCAAAAGCTGATTGAAAACAAGATCAGCGCCACCAATTCAGAGCTCGAAAAGGTGTTAAACGAGAACCGTGAGCAAAACTGGCTGCTCACCGGCTCAGGTTTGCTCAATGAGAAAATGCAGGGCCAGCAAAGCGAAAAGGAATTATCAGAAAATGTCCTCACGGAAATCTGCAACTACGCGAAAGCCTTAACCGGCACCTTTTACTTGTTCAATGAAGCAACTGAAAGCCTGGAGCTTTACGCCACCTATGCATTTAATGACCACGACGCAGTAAAGAAAACAATAAAGCTCAATGAAGGCTGGATCGGACAGGCTGCAAGGAATCAAAAAGCTGAAGTGGTAAAAGGCAGGTTAAATGATAAGCTCGAACTCGGCTCTTCTTTAGTCAGGCAACCCTTAGTTGAAAGCTTCATCGTTCCATTCTTTTTTGATAAGCGGTTAAAAGGTGTTATCGAAGTAGCGTTCAACGACGGGGCAACTATCGCCGGACAGGAATATATTTTGAACGTAGCCGACGATATAGGCATAGCCATAAATACCGCCCAGGCGCGTACCATTATGCATGATTTGCTGATGCAGGTGCAGCAGCAGGCCGAAGAGCTGCAGGCTCAGCAAGAGGAAATGCGCATTACCAACGAAGAATTGCTCAGCAAAACCGAAATGCTGCAGGCATCGGAAGAAGAGTTGATCGTTCAGCAGGAGGAATTGCGCAGCACCAACGCTGAACTGGAAGAAAAAGCAACTCTTTTGGAAGAGAAAAACCAGGCTATAGAGGAAGCGAGGAACGCTATCGGCTTGAAGATAAAGGAGCTTGAAGCTACCGGAAAATACAAATCGGAATTTTTGGCGAACATGAGCCATGAACTTCGGACGCCGTTGAACAGCATCATGGTATTGGCCCACATTCTGCGGGAAAACAAACCGGCAAACCTATCCGAGGACCAGGTAAAATATGCCGGCGTAATCGTCAATGCGGGAAATGATCTGCTTACCCTGATCAACGACATCCTGGATTTGGCAAAGATTGAATCAGGCAAGGTTGAGGTAATGAACGAAACGGTAAAAATTGCAGATATTATGCAAAACGTTGAAATGCTGTTTGCCGAAGTCGCCCGGAACAAGAAAATACACTATTCGACAACCTCAGCCAAAGAATTACCAAAAACATTATTTACTGACAAGGTGAAGGTTGAACAGGTGCTAAAAAACCTGCTATCCAACGCCTTCAAATTCACTCCCGAAAATGGCGCCGTGACTGTCAGGGTTGCGCCCGGGACGGATGATAAAACCGTAAGTTTTTTCATCAAAGATTCGGGTATCGGCATCCCGAAGGATAAACAGCAAATTATCTTTGAGGCATTTCAGCAGGCTGACGGCTCAACCAGCCGCAGGTTCGGCGGTACGGGCCTGGGACTCTCCATCAGCCGCGAATTGGTGAACTTATTAGGTGGTAAAATTACGGTGGTAAGCGAACCCGGCCAGGGTGCAGAATTTATTCTGACCATCCCCCTAAAAGCGAGCTCAACTGCTCCAAATGACGATTCGATCCTTCCGACTGTGGAAAGTTTTAATGTCAGCGCCTCTTCTCTCCAGCCCGCGGCAGAGATGCCCCTCGATAGCAACAGGGAACCCTTTGTGGTGATTGTGGAGGACGACAAAAATTTTGCCGGCATCCTGAAGGATTATGCGCGCGACCATGGTTACGAGTCTTTAATTATCCATGATGGAACGGACGCTGTTGTGACGATAAAAGAAAACCAGCCCGACGCAGTGATACTGGACATTATGCTGCCAGGCAAGGATGGCTGGCAGATATTGAAAGAGTTAAAGGAGGACGGGGATACCCGGCACATTCCTATTCACTTAATGTCGGCTGGCGAGGTTCCGGCCAACAGGGTCGACCGCGAGGGCGCCATCAGCTTCCTCAAAAAACCGGTTGATCCGGGGGTGCTCGACCGCCTGTTTAACGACATCATGTCGCAAAGCGGTGAAAAATTCAGAAAAGTGCTATTGATCGAAGATAACAAAACCCAGAATAATGCACTCAGGGAGTTAATGCAAACCGAGGGCATAACGGTCGACCAGGCATTTGACGGCGCGGGCGCCTACACCCTGCTTGATGAAAATGAATACCAGTGCATCATCCTTGATCTCAACCTCCCCGATATTTCGGGCCTCGACTTCCTGGATAAGATCAAAGCGGAAGATCGTTTTAAATCCTTGCCGGTTATCATCAATACGGCCATGCAGCTGGATAAGACTACTGTAAACAGGCTGATGCAATATGCAAACGCCATGGTGGTAAAAACCACCAAATCGTCAAACCGCCTCATAGACGAAGTGAACCTGTTTTTAAATAAGCTCAGCAAGACAGCCACCAACTCCCCGGGGATACTCAAACTCAGTCAAACCCGGATGAGCGCAAATCGTAAAGATCTGCTCAGGGGTCGCAAGGTTTTGGTGGTGGATGACGACATTCGTAATATTTTTGCATTGAGCAGCGCACTGCAGGGCTATGATATGATCGTCGAAACCGCTAACGATGGGCAGGAGGCGATTGAAAAACTGGAAGAATTACCCGGTATTGACATCGTACTGATGGATATCATGATGCCCAGGATGGACGGTTACGAGGCTACACGTCAAATACGCCGGCAAAACAAATGGGCCAAACTGCCTGTAATAGCTTTAACAGCAAAAGCCATGAAAGACGATAAAGAAAAATGTATGGCGGCAGGCGCAAATGACTATATTACCAAGCCCGTTGACATGGATCGCCTGGTGGCTTTGATGCAGCTTTGGCTGGGGAACTGATAATGGACGAAGCCTCAAAAACGATAACAAACGAACAATTGTCGGAGATCATTGACCTGGTAAAACAGATCCATGGCTTCGATTTTTCCGACTATTCAAAAGCATCGTTTAAAAGGCGTGTAAACCGGGTGTTGATGGTCAAAAAACTTGATTTTCATGACCTGAAGCATTTGTTGGTGAACGACCAGGGATTTTTCCAGGATTTCCTGGAAGAGGTTACCGTTAATGTAACCGAAATGTTCCGCGATCCTGCTTTTTTTAAGGCCCTTTGTCATGACGTGGTGCCTTACCTTTCTACCTGGCAGCATATAAAAATATGGTCGGCCGGGTGTTCCTCCGGCGAGGAGGCCTACTCACTGGCAATTTTAATGAACCAGTCGGGTTTAAAAAACAAATCTTTTATCTATGGCACCGATATCAATACCATCGTTTTAAAAGAAGCAAAAAAAGGCATATACAGCCTGCGAAACGTTAAAAGCTACGCCGAAAATTACCTGCTAACCGGCCTGAAAGGCTCATTAACCGATAATTTCACCACCCTATACGATGCCGCAACCGTGCATAACGAACTAAAGACCAATACGCTTTTTTCGGTTCATAACCTGATATCCGATACAGCCTTTAACGAATTTCAGCTCATCTGCTGCCGGAACGTTTTTATTTACTTTGAAACGGCCCTGCAGGAACGGGTGCTGGACCTTTTTTATAAAAGCTTATCGCCGCATGGATTTTTGTGCCTCGGCAGCAAGGAAACCATCAGGTCGGATAAATTTAAAAAGAAATTCAAACCGGTAAACGTTAAGGAAAACATATACCAAAAAATTGAAAGCTGATAAATCCCTTATTGATCGCTGGAGGAGGTCGGAGGTTTTATTATTTGGGGGTTCAGCGGGCGCCTTTAAAATATTATTTAAGGCTGTGAGTATTTTGCCACCCGGCCTCAACAAGGCGGTAGTGATCGTGATGCACCGCAAAAAGAATCACCAGAGTGAGATTGAAAAAATGTTTTCGCTCAACAGCCGCCTCCCGCTCAAAGAAATAAGCGACAAAGACAAAATAACGCCGAACGCCATTTATATTGCTCCGGCAAACTACCATACACTTATTGAAAAGAACGGCCTTTTCGGATTAGATGTTTCCGAAGCTATGTGGTATTCCAAGCCATCCATTGATGTAACGTTTGAGAGCGCGGCCGATGTTTACGAAGGTAAAGCAACGGCAATTTTACTGTCAGGAGCAAATCCCGACGGCGCCCGGGGGATGCTCAGGCTAAAACAGGCCGGAGCCTTAACCATCGCCCAAAACCCTGAAGAAGCTGAATTGCCTGAAATGCCTCTCGCCGCAATAAACGCCGGGGCAGTAGATTATATTCTCAACACCGATGAGATATTTGAGTTGCTGCAAAGTTAGTGCAGATGTGCGTATGTGCAGATGTGCGCATGTGCGGATGTGTAGATTGCGGATATGCAGATTGGGGGCCTGTACAATCACTAAAAATACTCCTTCAAAACCCCAATTCCATCTGCCCCTGCCCCATCACCCTCGCTTCATGTTCCAATAGCCATTTTTTTCGCCAGATACCGCAGCCAAAGCCGGTTAGGCTTCCATCCGACCCGATAACCCGGTGACAGGGAACAACAATGACCAGGTGGTTTTTCCCGTTGGCCGATGCAATTGCACGTATCCCCAAAGGGTTACCCATCAATTTAGACTGCTGGAGGTAGCTGATGGTTTTGCCATATTCAATCTTGGATAATTGCTCCCAAACCTGTTGCTGGAATGGCGATCCCCGCTGTTTAAGCGGCAGGTCAAATGATCTTCTTTCGCCCCTGAAATATTCGTTCATCTGTTCGATAGCATCGGCCAAAAGTTCAGTTTCAGGCGGCACAACCTCAAACTCACCGTCCAGCAGGTAAATGGAGGCAATAAATCCATCTTCCTCTGTTATCCGCACAAAACCTATGGGTGTTTTAAAATAAGCAACAGGCATTTTCAATAGAATGGTACCCGCTAAATTAATATTTGAATCCCAATAAACCGCTATCTGAGATGTGAGATGTGAGATATGAGATATGAGAAGGTTCATAGTTCATGGATCATAGTTCATAGCCGGAGGCATTCATTAATGAACTATTGAACTATTGAACCAATGAGCTAATGAGCCAATGAACCTCCCGATAGCTATCGGGAGAACTATTGAACTATTGAACTAATGAACCAATGAACTATTGAACCAATGAACTAATAAAAAATTACCTTTGCTTAATGAATTTGCTCAACCAAACCTGGTTCCTGTTGAAAAAAGAGATACTCCTCGAATGGCGGTCAAAATACGCCTTTAATGGCGTGTTGCTTTATGTGGTGTCGACTGTATTTGTTTGTTATATCTCGTTCAACCTTAGCGGCGGATTCACTGGCACCCAGGGATACCCCATTGTATGGAACGTTTTGTTTTGGATCATCATGCTTTTTGCGGCGGTGAACGCCATCGCCAAAAGTTTTCTGCAGGAAGGTAAAGGGCGATTACTATACTATTATTCTATTGCCAGCCCCCAGGCTATCATTCTTTCGAAAACCATCTATAATGTTTTATTAATGTCCCTGCTTATTGTGCTCGCTCTGTTGGTTTACCTTATTTTCTTTACCAATACCATCGGCGACCCTTTACTGTATTTCACCGCTGTTTTATTAGGGAGCATGAGCTTTTCCACGGTGTTTACCATGATATCCGCCATCGCTTCAAAAGCAGGCAATAATGGAACACTGATGGCTATCTTAAGTTTCCCCGTCGTGATCCCGGTTATTCTACTGCTCATCCGCATCAGCAAAAACGCCATGGACGGCATCAGCCGCAGTTTTAGCTATGGAGGGATGGGCGTGCTGCTGGCGATCAACGCCATTGTGATAACGACAGCGTTATTGTTATTCCCTTTTCTTTGGCGTGATTGATTGGGGGGCTCATTTATGATGTGCTCTGCAAACGGCCCCTGGGGCAAAAAGTAAACGCATTAAAATAGTACTGCACAATCTGGCTCAAAATAGTCCGGTTATAGGAGGCTCCTAACGGAGCACTGAACTTCTTCGGTCTTTTCTATAGACAGGGGGCTCTGGAGCCAATCGCTTGCTCTTCATAGTCCATTTTGACTCCGTTAGGAGTCGCCTGTTTATAGAACACATACAAATAACGCTTAGGGCTCCAGCGGAGCCTCCTGTCGCCAACTATTTAAGCCAAACATTATTTTTATGTGTTGGCCCTGATTTGCGCAGGAGGTTAATCGCGCCGCCGGCGCTTTCTTTGTAAGGTTGAAACAGCTCATGTCCCGGCAATAAAATCCCGGTATTTCTCAACTACAGACGTATAAATATTCCCCAGCGCTGTCCAATCCTGCGCGGCGATAATATCTTTTGGAAACAGGTAGCTGCCCATGCCGGCAGCCTTAGCTCCATGTGCAAACCAGTGGGTAAAATTTTCGGGGCTTACACCGCCGGTAGGCATCAGGCTGACAAAGTTTAAGGGGGCTAATATTTCCTTCAGGCGCGATGGTTTCATATCGCCTGCCGGAAACAGCTTTACCATGGTGGCGCCTAAAGACCAGGCTTTATAAATTTCGGAGGGTGTATATGCCCCGGGGAATATCGGGATATGCTGTGCCACACAATGGCTGATCACTTCTTCGCTGATAATTGGTGTTACGATAAAACCAGCCCCGGCCGCAATGGCTTTTTCAAGATCGGCGATACTGCATACGGTGCCGGCGCCGATGTTCAGCTTATCGCCAAAAACTTCGGAAAGCAGCATGATAGCATCTTCGGCGCCTGGCGAATTCATCGTGATCTCCAGGCAGGTTAAACCGGAGCGCTGATACACGCCTGCGATGGATTGTATATGCTCCAATGGCACGTTCCGCATGATGCCCACCACCGGCATTTGCTGAAATAGATCGAATGAAAATTTGTTCATGCAAAAAAGTTTAAATGCTTTGCGATCCTTAACTGGCCCTGCACCACGGTGTTATCGGCTCGTTCTGCGAATAAAACAGCGATATTCGCCTTTGGCAGGAGCTCTTTTAACGCTGCAAGGTAATATACCGCCAAAACGCCGCCTGCGACCAGGCAAATGGACTGCTCACCGGATTCGGCCAAATCGATCAACTCCCGACCGATCAGCAATCCACTTAAGTAATGATAGTTTTCGCTTTTTGTGTTAACATCAAATAATTGATTCGTTCGAACCTGAAAAATAGCATGCAGCAGGTTGGTTGTCTTTGTTTCGCGCACGCCTTTCAGGAAATCAGGCAACGACCACATCCCCCCGGTGTCGACAGAAGCTTTCAAAATGCTGTGATTTGCGAGCAAATTAAAAACTTCACCGGTCATATAGGTTTTAAAGCCGGTTAGCAAATTGTCTGTTACCCGGAGATGTTTTGAATGCGTGCCGGGAAAGATAAAGAGCTCAACGTTTACAACGCTATCTTTGGCTAAAGCGGCTATGGCCCCCATCAGTTGCGTCTCTTCCCCGCGGATAACGTCGGATTCCGTCTTTACGCCGCCTATGACCAATGTATCAAAGGGATGATTCTGACCTTCGTTTATTACCGCAGTTTTGACGCCCGATCCATCCAGCGCCACAGGAACGTCGCTGTAGGGCACATCGACAAAACCGAGGGATGACGACGCCATTCCCGAAATGACAAGCTTTATCCCCTGCAAGGGCATGTGCGTTTTGCTTTTTATCGCTTCGATATGCTTGTTTAGCTTATCCAGGTAAAAGGCGGCCTTATTTTCTTCCGGTTCGCCGCTTTTTTGCCATTCGTCAAATGTTGCGGCAATACCTTCGCCTGACGATTCTTCGGCCAAAACCTCACCGGTACCAATGTCGGCGAGGCGCAGCCTTAACGACGACGTACCCCAATCACAGCTTAAAAAGTATTTCATTGGCGCCAATTAATTCAGGTGTTGAAATTACGGAAAAAGCCGTTGAGATATGAGATTTGAGATATGAGATTTGAGACTGGGGATTAGTCCGAATCCCAATAGCAATCGGGACCGAAAGGCGCTACGACTTGTGTTTCCGTAAAAACAGGCTTAAAAAGAAGGCGGTACTTAAATTCGTGAAATTCGATTAAATTCGAGCTAATTAGTGTCCATTTTAATTCGTGAAATTCGCCTAAATTCGTGATAATTAGTGTTTATTAATTAGTGTTTATTAATTTTTCAGGTCATGGGGCAATGGGCCAACTACTTTATAGCCACAGCGGGTGGGGCGGCAGCGCTGACGGGGCTTATTTTTGTGAGCGTTTCGCTTAACCTCAAGCAAATACTGGCGGGCAAGCATTTGCCGGGACGCGCCCTGGAGTCGCTTATTTTGTTGAGCAATATCCTCGTCAGCGGTTCGTTTTGCCTTATTCCGGGTCAATCGCCGAGCCTGCTTGGCTGTGAGCTGGCAGCTGTAGCGCTTATTGTTTGGGCTGTAACCACCCGGATGGACATCATCATGTACCGGAGTGTGGAAAAGCTTTATAAAGTGCACTATCTGCAAAACATATGTTTCACCCAATTAGCAATCCTGCCTTACATTGCCGGGGGTATATTTTTGCTGAACAATTCTCCCATCGGGTTTTATTGCCTTATACCCGGTATTACCGTTTCGTTTATTAAAGCGCTGGTGGATTCGTGGGTACTGTTGGTGGAGATTAACCGGTGATTTAAGTCAAAAGCCGTAAGTCTTAAATCCTAAGTCAAATTGTGTTTTCTGAATTGCCGCTTTCGACTCGGAGCTAAACGTCATTCCGTGATTGATACAACATCTGGGAGTATCACAATTCAAAACCTTCAATAAGGGTGATCTTTTCCACCGATCTGTTTTTCATGTCCATAAATTCAAGGCGTTTGGGATCGGTTTTATAACCTTCAAAATCTGCTTTGCTGCCGAAGGTCACCAAATGGATCTCGTAAGGCAATTCGCGGGTGCCTGCTATAAATGCGCTTTCCGGAGGCCTTACACGGTAAACCAGTTCTCCATTATGGTTCTGCAAAAGGGGTAGCACTTTGTCCTCGAAAGCATGGAATTCCTGCTCACATCCCGGCTTTATGTAGATCAATTGGGTATAATAAATCATTTAGTAACGGTAGTTGATTCGACGAGCGACTAAGTTAGAGATATTTAGATTACCCTGCAATCCCTATGGCTATCGGGAGCCCACTCCTAACTGCCAACTAAGCCTTTAATATTCGTAAATCGCATAACCCCATGCCTCCATCGTCCAGGGCTTGGCGGTTAACCGCGCCCTTTTATGCCCGAATACATTGTATGGGTTGCCCATCAGGCCGCCATCGGTAAGCGTTATAGTTTGCGGGGCCGCCGACAAATTCAGAATAACCAGGACTTTTTTGCCGGCTTTCTCTCTTGCAAATGCGTAAACGGCCTTGTCATCGCCTAAATGAACTTTGCGGAATGAAGCTTCCGGCGAAAGGGCAATATTATTCTTCCTCATGGCGATGAGGGTTTTATAAAACGGCGCCCTCGCAAAATTTTTGAATACGATGGTATCCTTATCAAAAAACCGGATGGCCCGTAAGATCGGTTCTTCCTGGCCGCTATAGATCAGGGGCACATTATGGGGCATGGTAAAGGTGAATACGGCAAACGGCGCATGCACCGGCCCGGGAAAAATGCCGTAGTCGGCTTTGTTGTCGCTGTTTTCGTCGTGGTTGCTGGTGAATAACATTTCCAGCGCGTTTTTGGGATATTGTTTCCCGTACTTCGCCTCTACGCTGTCGAGCGCTGTGGCCGGAAGTTTGCCTTTTGCCACCTGGGTCATGGCATGGAAGAGCTCCCAGGAGTAGGTAGCATCAAAGCCGGAGGGATGCAGGTAGGTTTTATCCCCTTCGGCAAGCATAAAAATGTATTTCTTTTTCCGCAATTCGGTGATGCATCTCTTCCAGAACGTTCCGGGAACGTTCCAGGCCACGTCGCAGCGGAAGCCGTCGATATTACAGGTACGCATCCAGAATTTCATGGCAGCGATCATGCTGTCCTGCATCACCACGTTCTTATAGTCGAGCTGGCGCACGTCGGACCAGTTGTAAGGAACGGCGGCCTTGCCGGTGCTGTCTTTAACAAAAAAATCAGGGTGGGTTGTTAGCCAAACGTTATCGGCGCCGGTATGGTTGGGCACCCAGTCAATTACCACCTTCATGCCCAGCGCATGGGCCTTCGACACCAATACTTTAAAGTCGTTTATATTACCGAATTCGGGGTTAACAGCCGTGTAATTTTCCACCGCATAATAACTGCCAAGCTTCCCTTTGCGCCCAACCTTGCTGATAGGGTTTATCGGCATAAACCAAAGCGTTTGTACACCCATGTTTTTTAAACGAACGAGGTGTTTGGAAAATGCATTGAAGGTCCCCTGGGGGGTGTACTGGCGAACGTTTACCTCGTAAATATTCCCGTTCATGATCCAGGCGGGATGGCCATCGATAACTTGTTTGATTTTAGGCGCCGATGACTGGCAAAATGATGCCGCGCAAACTGCTGTGAGTGACAGCAGGCAAATTAATCTCTTCATACAGGTAATATTGGGCGAACGAAAATAATGGTTTTGCACTTATGTTAGCTTGCTATTTTTATCCAAATACTATCCCGGATTGTTTACTGTACCTGGAGCAGCCGTTGTCCACCTTTTAGCGTTGAATTCCCGGAAAACGGCAGCATTTGCTTTTTAGCATATTAACGATTAATTTGCTGCGTGTTTTCAAAACCAACCATTATTAAAGGCGCCCTTATCGGGCTGTCTCAAGCCGTCGTCCTCACGATTTTATTTATCTATTGCCATAATTACATTAAAGAAATTATTGCGGAGAATCAACAGCGGAAGGAGGCTGAATTAAGCCCAATAAAAAACGATGTCGGGCTCACAAAGATAGATTGGGCCCAGGTAAAAGAATCAAAACCCGGGCAGGTGACTGGCGGTGTCTATTTGGACCGCATCCAGGATTTTGATATCGTACACGCCCGGTGGAGCTATGAATTTTATGCCTGGTTTAAATGGAACCCAAAAAAGATTGAGTTTATTAATCTGAAGGATTCGGTTAAGGGCGCTATAAGGCTCGAAAACGCCCCCGTAAGAATTGTAAATGGATCCATTGAGCACATTGAAACGCGCACATTTTACGTGAACAATAAAGGCGATTCCGCTTACGTGCTATTGCATATGGTGGGCTCAACCACCAAATTTTTCGATATTGCCCTATATCCGCTGGATAATTACCTGTTGATGATACAATTGGAGAGCACTGTTTATGATATACACCGGCTTGCCTTCTCGCCCGATTCGGCTAATTCAAATGTAAGCAGCCGCGTGTCGGTTGCCGGTTTTGAAATAGCCCGAAATTTTATACTGTCAAAACCCCATACCATAAAATCGTCCCTGGGCGATCCCCGCATCAATCAAAATCAGCGCAATACTGCTTCGCAATTAAGGTTCGCGCTTTTTATAAAAAGGGGAGGCATCAGCATCTACCTGAAAGCATTCATCACACTGTATATAGCCGCCCTTTTGGGTTTCTTATCCTTTTTTGCCGCTGAGAACGACAAAATGAGGGTGATTGTTGGCAGCCTGTTTTTCGCTGCCGCAACATTGAATATTATCATGTCGAGGATCCCCTCAACAACGGGCATTTCGGTCGCCGAAATCGTAAACGACGTCAGCTTGATAACGGTTCTATTGATTGCCGGCAGGGAAACGGCTATCAGGTATATTTTAAGGAATAACCCGGAACTAAATTCATTAAATAAATGGATCACGTTTGTGATCACGTTTATTTTCTATGTAAGCATTAATATAGCGATCCCGGTTATTTGTTTAAACTCTTTGGACAGGCATTGAGGCAGAGGTTGGAGATTGGAGATTAGTGGTTAGGCGGCGCCCGTTAATTAACAAAGGACCATTTCATCAAAACCCCTCAGGACCAAAAGCCCTTAACTTTTATGTGCCCGGAATTAAATCCCTGCTGACGCAATGATCTTTGCAGACCGCTTACCAGGCTGTTATTACCTGCCAGGTAAAAGTAAGTGTGATCGGCACAAAAGCCCTGCTCCCCCACCCAATGCATTAACCGTTCGTGACCTGTGCTATCGGTATCAGCTATCGGCTGTAATGGCGACCGGAAATATTCAGCGAACAAGCTGCGATGATTGCTATCGGTCAAAGTCACAGCGCCGGTAAAACGCGTAACCGGGTACACTAATTGCTGAAGCCCGAAAAAATGCCCCAGGCTGCTTTGATCGCCCAGGCCAACAACCAAATTGGTGGGATCGGGCATATGGTGTGTGGTATCTATCTTCAGGTATTGAACTATGTCATTCTTCTGCAGTCGCCGCGCCCAGTTGCTGCCAGGCCCCTTATGTGCGGCGTCGACGTAAAGAGTGCACGTATGCGTATCGGCATCCCAGCCGGATGGTGTATAGTCCCGGAAAGTGAGCCCATCCACCCTGAATTTGATATAAGGCACATCCGCCCAGTGCCGCATATCAGCGGTCGGCAGATGCAGGTCGATCTCAATCATCGTAGAAGGCTCCCATGAACGGACTTCCAATACCCTGCCCGATTTTAATAAAGCCGGTTCGATCAGCTTGCCGGCGCGTTTTTTGATGTGTTGTAAAAAAGTTGTTTCCATCGGGTTTGTTTAATAATTAAGACGACCGGCAAAGGGAAACATTTTAAGAATCCTGGAAATTTTATTCCGGCGCGGTCACTCCTTTTCCCTCTGTTATTAATTTGAACAAACTTCCTTTTATGTACGAGCCCCATGCGTTTGAACAGTCGTTATAGCACGGAACACCCGGAACCAGGCCGACGTGCGTAAAACGAACCTCAGTTTTGTCGGCCTTTTTGCTAATCTCAAACATAATCTTTGTGCCTGTCCATTCGTTTTTGTCTTCAACAAAGTTAATTTCACTGTCAATCACAAGCCAGGTAATTTTCTTTCCCGGGATCAACTCCATTATCTTCTGTTTGGTGTGATGGTAGGGTTTGTAGTCATAGGTAAACTCATCATTGAGCTTGTCGGTGCTGCCCTCAACCCCGGGTTCCCCGGTCCACCATCCGCGGACGTTATTAATGGCGGCAAAGGCTTCTTCTGGCGTTTGGTCTACCAATATGGTAGTTGTAAAATCTGATGTTTTCATTTTATTTCCTTTTTTATATTTGATTTTTAAAATCTGGCACACAGGGTTCCTGGCCAGAAACCCTCAATGCAATTAAGTCAAAAAAGTGCCGGGCTTTACCCTCTTTATCGCCTGCGATAGTGAGGGTCGGCGATCCGTCAGGGGGCGGAAATGCCGGGGTGAGTCAACGGAGCGCGTTCATTATCGCCATCCAATCCTTACCTAATAGCACACCGAAACCTCGACTTAACACTATATCTCCTGATCCAGCCTCCACTTCTCAACCATACTAACATCAAAGTCATCATGGTCTTTTCCGCTGGGCTGTCCCTGGCCTGTGGTGATCAGGTTACGTAAACTGTACTTTATGTAATTGGTCCAGGCTTCGCGGCATATCTCAAAACATTCATACTGCGGAACCAAACCTTCATGCGTAAACGTAGCCACAGTTTGTCCATCTTTCTCCGAAATGTCAAAAACGATCTTTGTGCCGATCCATTCGTTTTTATCGTTGGTGAATTTGAAATAATTGTCGAGCACCAGCCAAACCACTCTTTGACCCGGAACCACTTCGATCAATTTGATCTTACAGTAATGAATATCCTCGTAGTGATAGGAAAATTCACCGTTAAGTTTTTCGGTACCACCTTCGATATTCTCTGACCACCACCCGCGAACATTATTGAATGCATCAAACACCTCTTGTGGAGTTTGATCTACCATTAGGGTAGCAGTGAAATTTTGATTTTCCATGATTAACTCTTTTTGTTATGTCAAAAGTAGATGAATCTGCAATGCGATTTACATGGCAGAAATGACAATTAAATTAGTCGATTTTGCCATTTGAACAATATCTTTGTGACGTGCGGATGTGCGGATGTGTTGTGGATGTGCAGATGTGCGGATATGCAGATGTGCAAATGAGGAATAGAAAATGCACGGATGATGGATGTGATGACGAAGAAATAAAAAATCGTAAACGGCGAAACACTCTTGAGCACCTTTAAAAATATCACGATCGCGAAAAATCGTAAATCGTAATTCGTAAATCGTAAATCAAAATGCGTATAGCCATACTCAATTATGAATATGCCGTAGCTACCTGTGTAACCGGGCCGGCTGAAATATGGACCGCATTGGCGCTTACCGTGCCCCAGCTGACGGGCAGCCCTTTAAAATATCCTATTGCGATAGACTATGTAAGGGCGGATAACGGTGATTTATGGCGCAAAGCGATGGATACCGGCAAAGAAGAACAACTAACTGCTGACAATGTATATGACCTCGTGATCATCCCTGCGATGCGTTCGGCTAAAATTGACGATGTGTTAAACAGCGAACGCAGGCTTATTGACTGGCTTGGGCATCAGCACGACAACAAAGCTGATTTGGCGAGTATTTGCATAGGCGCCTTTTTATTGGCGGAAACGGGCTTACTTAAAGGTAAAAAAGTAACTACCAATATAAGGTTTGCAGATCTGTTCAGGCAGAGATACCCCGAGGTGGAAGTACAAGATGACAAAATCATCATCGACCAGGGGAATATCTATACATGCGGCGGGGCCTTTGTTTTTACTACTTTTATGATCTACCTGGTTGAAAAATATTTTGGTCACCAGGAAGCTATCATGGTGTCGAAGATCCTGATGATCAATACCCATCAGCTGCCCCAGCATACCTTTTCTGTTTTTCAGCTTCAACGGAACCATTCTGATGAAAAGATTGTGGAGGCACAGCTATTTATTGAGAAAAATTATGAGCATTCCCTGTCCATCGAAGGTTTAGCCGGGAGATACTACATGAGCAACCGCAATTTTATCCGCCGCTTTGAGGCAGCAACCGGCAATACACCGCTTGAATATTTACAGCGGGTACGGATTGAGGCGGCAAAAAAGCTGCTCGAAAACAGTTATGACAGCATTGACGAGGTAGCTTTCAAATGTGGTTATGACGACATTGGATTTTTTCGAAAAATATTTAAAAGGAATGTTGCCCTCAACCCAAAGGAATACCAGAAAAAATATGGGAAATTGGGGTGAGGGAAGGGGAGGAAAAAGGGCCAACAATATCTTTGCCGGATTTAATGCGCTATTTGATTTTAGTCAAAGTCATAAGATTTCCGGCAATATCTCCGGTTATCGACATAATCGCATTGTTAAATAAAATATGTGCAAGCATCCGTTGCTGTTTGGTGGTTCCCTGAAAATTTAAATCAAAGGCTCTGTCGGTTTTTAAAACCTCAGTGACGATTTTTCTTACTTCTTGATTTTGTCCATACGCCAATAATTCACTGTAAGTATATTCATTAAAACCTATGTTTTCCAAAGCAGCCTTGGTGTTGAAATAAAAATGTTGTGATTTGTAATTTTGGTTTTTTTGCTTGCCGTTGTTTCTGTCGATTCCGCCCTCAACGAATGGGGCTTCTGTACAAATTTCCTTAGTAACCCCGATTAACTGATTTGTAGCGAATATCACTACAAAGTTTGGTGCGGTGCTATTATTGGCAAATGCGCTATCGAGCATTTTCTGCCTCGTCTTTAAATCCAGCCCGGGGTTGAAAACAAAAAGACTGTCGGCCCGGCTGAATTTTTTAGCTTCCGTTTGCCCAAATGAATTGATCGACAATGTCAATAATAGAGCCGCGAAAAAAAGTAAACGTAAATATTTCACTCCCTTGTTTTAATATTACCATACAAAATTAGGAATGGTTGGTGACTCGTGACTAATTACCTGGCACGTCCCAGGGATTCAATAATTCTAAACCGTTTATATTTTTAAAATCAGAGATGTTGCGGGTAATTAACGTAAGGTTATAGACAAGCGCCGTAGCTGCAATAATTGCATCTGGTAATTTAATTCGGTTAGCCTTGCAAATCTGAATAGTCCGGTCAACGACCAAATCATTCAAATCAAAAATCGCACTTCGGCTGATAAAATCTTCCAAAATTGCATACGCATCTTCAGGAGTATTAAATCTCAAAACTTCTATTTTGGTTATCGCCGATATATTGGGAATATCGTCAATTATGGAATGCATCAACAGCATTCCGTGAGCGGGTAACTTATCGTCTAAATATCAAATAACAATGTTAGTGTCTATTAAATATCCCTTTCCCACTCGTTTCTGCTTTGAATGACGGATTCCTGAAAGCGAATGTATTCTTCGTCAGAGAGATTGAGTGCGCCTGCAAATCTTTCAGATAATTTTTCTTTAACGTGTAGGTTTTTTTCGAGCACTTTAACGATATGCAAGGCTTCAAGGTCCTCAATAAGCTTATAAGCTTTGTCGCTATTAATCTGAAGCAAAACAGTTTCCATGCCGGGCAAATATCTTACTCACAAATATACAAAACTTATTTCGGCAAATAAACCCCTCAAAGGTCAACTTTGCGATGGCTGACTTGCAGACGCCTCAGCCTAAACACCTGGTAAATAACCCCAACAATAAAAAGGGCAAACAAAATGGCAAGCCCTGTTTTTACGATCGGGGCGGCCGGGCCGCCAGCTATCGGGCTGCTGATGGGGAGCCTGGTTAGCGTTTCGATAACCGCAGGCACTAAAGACAGAAAAAGAGTTGCCGATAGGGCGATAACCTGTACGTAGGGAGCTGCTTTGCCGAATATCCTGCCGGCATATATTCCCAATGGCAACAGGATCACAATGAGAATGGCAATAAAGTGTCCCCCGGAAAGATGCCCCGTCTTCATAATAGGGAAACCGGTTACGCAGGTCAGCACCGTCAGCCAGATATATAATTTTCCCGGGCCGCTTAGCGGGTTGATCTTCCCTTCGCGGTACAAAGCATAAAATGCCACCAAAATCGCAATAATGCTGATGGCGGTATGGATAATTCCTAAGGTTGAAAGATGATTGGGCATGGGCTTAAAGCTTGATTGAAAGGATTGAACAGCTCTATTTGAGTATAATATTAAGCCTAAATAGTTGAAAATCAAAATTTATCAGTCGTGCGTTTTCCAACTCTCCATTCACCACTCCCTACTCACTCTCCCGCTTACTCCGGCCATGAACCATGAACTATGAACCATGAACAAACTGCTACTGCCATTGCCACTCATAACTCACCATTCCCAACTCACCATCACGCCGTCGCAACCAATTTATTCAGGCTCCGGTAAACGTAGGCATTGAAAATATGCCTCCGGGCAAAGCGGCCAGGCGAATCTGCATTGACGAGCTTGCGGTAAACCTCCTTTGGCACATCGAAGTATTCATAGGTATTGCCGTCAGCAAAGTATATTT
Organism: Bacteroidota bacterium; assembly: GCA_013286235.1. Classification (GTDB taxonomy): domain Bacteria; phylum Bacteroidota; class Bacteroidia; order Sphingobacteriales; family Sphingobacteriaceae; genus Mucilaginibacter. Next base: position 20,215 of record JABDGE010000028.1, on the reverse strand, counting down.
TTAGCACCTGTGCCTTATATTCAAAATCAAGGATGCCCGAATTGGCGGTAGTTTGGTTGTATTCCGAAGCGGTTTGGTTAAGCGTTTCAGGGGCAATGCTTACCAAAAAGTGGTAAGCTTCAATAATGGTTTTGCTTTTTTCTTCGGCCGCCAGCTTTTCTTCGGCATTATCATGAAACTTATCGGGATGCCAGGTTTTCATTAAACTGCGGTAAACGGTTTTTAGTTCCTGCAGTTCGGCGTCTTTATCTACTTCTAAAAGTTTGCGGTAGTCTGTAATTTTTTTCATCGGTTCAATTCCTTAACTTATTGTCATTGAATTGATAGCACGTGGAATAATTACGGCGATGTTCAAGAAAATAATTTTGCAAAGGTACGCTTTTTGGGGCAAATAAAATGACCGGATGCGAAATTGCTATTTCCCTGCAAACCGCTAACTGCCTACTGCCACTGCCACTTTCCAAATAAACCGTACTCCGCACTGCCCACTGCAAACTGCCACTCACAACTGCCAACTGCTACTGCCACTGCTACTTTCCAAACAACCCCCACTCACAACTCACCATTCACTACTCCCCACTGCCCACTGCCAACTGCCTACTGCCCACCCGGCTTCACCTCTTCAACGCTGGCCGGAAGAAGGCCATGTGCTTCCCTGTGCGTTTCCACTACAGCAGCGGAATCCGGCGCCTGCGATAAACACATTACCGTACCGCTTCGCTCATTTACCCAGTAATTGATAAAATTAACGCCGTGTTTTTTCTCTACTGCAAGGTCCTTCAAATGGGCTGCCGCAACGTCTTTGGCGGTTACTTTACCCGCGCCGAGGTAATGAATATCTAAAAAAAACTTCTTTCCATTATTGACAGGCGACTCCTGCCCGCTTTTCACCGAATAGATCTGGTCAGGCAGTAAACCATGAGCGGAGGCATGGGTATTGCGGATAGCCATGCTGTCTGGTGCGGTCGAAAGGCAATAAACGGTGCCTTCCTTTTCATCCACCCAATAGTCAATAAAGTTCACCCCGAATTTTTTCTCAATAGCAAGATCTTTTTGATGGGCAGCGGCCACATCGGCAAGTTTTACTTTGCCAGGGCCAAAATGATGCACATCAATGTAAAGGTTTCGGGTCGTATCTGTCGATTGTGCCGCCAAATTAAGAACGCTCAGTGAGCAAAGCACGAGCGTAGCAATAACTTCAATTTTTTTCATAGCTTGTTGATGTTAAGTAAAAAATAAATCTTATCACAAAGGACGTTTTAATCTCGCTCTAATATGTCGGGGGTTTTCCCTAATTTAGAAGGGCGAACTCCTTATTTTAGCCGCACATGTACCTAATAGAAAGAGAAGAATTTCTGGCATCATTGCAGTCGGACTTGCGAAGGGCCGGCCGCGGCGAAGGCTGTTGCGTAATGCTGGCCGGTGAGGCCGGCCTGGGCAAAACCTCGGTGGTGAGGCAGTTTTGCGCAGCAAATGACAATGAACATACCATTCTCCAGGGCACATGCGACGCGCTTTTTACGCCGCGCCCGCTGGCCCCGCTTTATGATATAGCCTGGCAGCTTCGGCCCGATCTCTGGCCGCAGGCCGGTGATACGCCCGACCGTGCCGCCTTTTTCAGCAGTATTTTCCAGGAACTTAGCAAGCAAAAACAAACAACTATTATTGTATTTGAAGACGTCCACTGGGCAGATGAGGCCACGCTCGACTTTGTGAAGTTCCTGGGCAGGCGTATTTCCCAACTCTCGTGTCTGTTTATCCTTACCTACCGCGACAACGAGATTTATCCCGGTCACCCGCTAAGAAACGTACTTGGGCAGTTGCCGGTACATTCCTTAACCAGGCTGACATTAAAGCCCCTAACCAGGCCGGCCGTTGAAAAAATGGCAGTTGAAAGGGGGTACAGCGGAGAAGATGTTTATAGCATTTCCGGGGGCAATCCATTTTATATAAACGAAATACTGGCGGGTTATAGTGAAGGTGTGCCCGACAATATTAAGGATTCCGTTTTATCGGTCTATAACCAGCAAACCGAAAAAACAAAACGTGTGTGGGAAATATTGTCGGTTCTGCCCACCGGCTTTGAGGTCAAATACCTCGAACGGATGGAACCGGCGTATATTGAAGGGATCGAACACTCGATAAGCTCAAAAATATTGATACTCAATGCCGGAATAATATTCTTTAAACACGAGCTATACCGCAGAACCATTGAAGCCTCCTTATCGCCGTTTGTGAGAATAGCGCTCAATAAAAGAATACTCTCCCTGTTCAGGGAAGACTTTGAAGGGAGCGGGGAAATTGAGCGCATTATTCATCATGCAAAAAATGCGAATGAATATGAATGGGTTACCCACTATGCACCAATTGCCGCCAGGCACGCAGCATCCGTTGGCTCCCACACCGAAGCACGAAGGCTATATTTATCGGCGATAGAATATTACCAGGGTGATAACAACGACTTGTTACTCCAGTGTTACGAATGCTATGCTTATGAATGTTATTTAACCAATAAGCACAAAGAAGCTATTATTTATACAACGCGGGCATTAAACATTTGGAAAGAGAAAAACGACGCGGAACACATAGGTAAGGCTATGCAATTTTTGTCGCGACTGTGGTGGTACGAAGGCAACCGGAAACAAGCGGAAAGTTACGGCGGCCAGGCGATAGAGGTGTTGCAAGGGCAGCCCTCATCCAAAGCAAAAGCAATGGCCTTCAGCAATATGTCGCAACTGAAATTGACGCTGGATCAATCCGATGATTGTCTGTTCTGGGGTGAAAAGGCAATTGCTATTGCGCAGGATATTGACGATAAAGAAACCTACGCCCAGGCGCTGGCCTGTATGGGTTCTACACTGATGACGAGCAAATCATCCATACAAAAAGGTGTTGAACTGCTGCAGAAAAGCCTGGAAATTGCCCTGGAAAACGGCTATCATGAACATGTGGCCCGCGCCTATACTGCCATTGGCACCAATGGGGTAACAGTAAAAGAATATCAACTGGCAAAAACAGCCTTAACGGCGGGAATTCTTTACTGTGAAGAACGGGATCTCGACTCCCAAAAAGTGTATATGTTAGCCTCACAAGCCAGGCTAAAGCTCGAGACCGGCCATTGGGACGAGGCTTATGGTATTGCGGGCAGCCTGGTTAAAATTGAGGATCTTTTTCCGATAGCTAAAATCGGCGCTCTTACTGTATTAGCGACTATAAAATTCAGAAGAGGGGAGCAGGATGCCCTTCCCTTATTGCTCGATGCAAGAACACTGGCGTTCCAGACCATGGAGCTGCAACGGATTATCCCGGTTTATTTAGCTTTACTGGAATATGAATGGCTGACCGGAAAAAGTTATATCGAACCGGCGGCGCTTTCGGGGGCAGTTGACGCCATGGTGCAGTTGAAAGTATTTTCAAAGAAAAGCAGGTTTTATTTTTGGCTTGGCAAAACCGGGAAAGACTATTTGGTTGCTGATGAAAACCCGGGAGAAAAAGACGAACGAGGTAGCAGCCGGTCGGTAGTAAATGACGTGGAGGTATGGGAAAATTGGGGTTGTCCGTATGAGCAGGCGCTCGCATTATTTGAAGGAGCTGATAAGGATAAAAAAAAGGCGCTTGCTTTGCTGCAGGCGCTCGGCGCCACCGCCGTTTGCGAAAAAATAAAACAGGAAATGCGGGCTACCGGCATCAAAAGTATTCCACGCGGCGCCCGGCAATCCACCCTGTCGAACCAGGCGCATCTTACATTAAGAGAGCTCGATGTTCTAAAATTGCTGAAAGAAAGCCTGCAGAACAAAGAAATAGGCGACCGGCTTTTTATATCCGCCAAAACGGTCGATCATCATATCTCATCTATCCTTTTAAAGCTCCAGGTTAACTCCCGCGCCAGGGCGGTGCAGCAGGCTATTCAGTCGGGTATTCTAAAATAGGGAACGCACACGGTTTAAATAGGGAATAACCCTGTTCCCCTGAATGCGTCGTTGGGGTACTTTTGTGCATCAGCAAAGAATCAACATGAAAAAGTTTATTATCGAAAGAAACCTGCCAGGAGCGGGAAACCTGACCCCTGAAGAGCTACAGTCCATCTCTCAAACCTCCTGCGCGGTGGTCACCGGGCTAAACAAGCCTTACCACTGGGTACAATCCTTTGTCACCGACGACAAGATCTACTGCATCCACATTGCCGAAAACGAAGAGACCGTAAGAGAACATGCCCGTCTTGGAAATTTCCCTATCAATTCCATCGCCGAGGTAAGAGCGATCATCGACCCGGTGACGAGCAATCCGTTATAGTCCGGAAGATGGCGAGTGGCTGATTGGGTGGATTGGATGAGTGGTTCGATTAGTTCGGAAGTCGGAAAGTCCGAATCCGGTAGCGATCGGGACCGACCGCGTGCCGCCTTAGCTTTAGCGGTGGCGCAAAGAAACTCCAACAGATTTTCCGAAAAAAATGACTAAGTTCTATAGATGTCTAAAATAAGGGCCTGATGTTGCGGCTAAAATAACTGGCAGAAAGCAATCTATTTTTAAACCGTGGAGCGCAAAGAAGACGCAGGGAACACGGAGAAAAAACTCGCAAACTATACAGGCTCTGCGGCCTCTGTGCCTCCTCCGTGTGGTAAAACTTTTAGACTTTAGTTACACAGAAGAAAAATCATTAAAAGCCAGTTTAAGGCGAGTGGGATAGCGGTTATCTTTGCCTTAATTTTTATACCTGCGACCCGCTTCCATATATATTTAAACTACGCAAGACATGCAAAATCCCGCGTTAATCCTGGTAGATATCCAGGTTGGTTTTGATGACCATGGGTATTGGGGTGGTGAGCGAAACAACCCGGATGCGGAGAATAAAGCTAAAAAATTATTGGATTATTGGCGGGCAAATGAATTGCCGCTTTTTCATATTCAGCATTGCTCAACAACACCAGCCTCTTTGCTTGCAGAAAGTCATCCCGGAAACGCTATTAAGGAAATAGTTAAGCCCGGGCCCGGCGAACCTGTAATTAAAAAATCTGTAAACAGCGCTTTTATCGGCACGGATCTGAAAGCCCGCTTAGACGCCGCCGGCGTGACGACAGTGGTAATCGCCGGTTTAACAACCGATCATTGCATATCCACCACTACGAGGATGGCCGCTAACTATGGTTATGATACCTATGTCATATCCGACGCCACAGCCACTTTCCCAAAAACCGGCATAAATGGCGAATATTATGATGCCGAAACAATGCATTTAACCGCATTGGCCCAGCTGAACGGAGAATTTGCCCATGTATTAACTACTGCGGAACTGCTGGAGAAGCTGGGCTAAGTCTTAATGGGCTTCAGGAAGGTTAATTACTATAGGTTAAGTCCGCAATTATTTTCTTCCAAAGTTATAATCTTTTGATATCGGGAAAGGTGACAGCCGATTTTTTTTAAGCCAACTGCAAACTCTTAACTGCAAACTACCACTGCCACTTTCTGATACCCTAACTCTTAACTGCAAACTGAACTACTTCACCCTTTCCACATACTCCCCCGTGCGTGTATCTACCTTTATCTTATCCCCCTGGTTTACAAAAAGGGGCACTTTTATTTCTACGCCATTTTCTGTGGTGGCAGATTTCAGCGCGCCCGAAGATGTATCGCCCTTAACAGCCGGCTCTGCGTAGGTGATTTCAAGTTCAACGTTATTGGGCGCTTGTGCCATAATGGGCAATTCGCTTTCAAAGGAGACCATTACATTCATTCCCTCTTTCAGGAATTTTGCCGCCGGGCCGAATAATGACTTGGGGATGCTGTGCTGATCGTACGTGACGTTATCCATTATCACCATTTGATCACCTTCCTGGTACAGGTATTGATAATCGTTGGTTTCTACCCGGCAAATCTCCACCTGTTCGTCGGTAGCTAAACGGGCCTCTACAATTTTGCCGGTCTTGATATTGCGAAACTTATCCAGGTAGAACGCGCCGCCTTTGCCCGGTGTACGATGCAGCACTTCGGTAACGCTTACCAGTTCGCCGTTAAAACGCAATATGTTCCCCACTTTAACTTCAGATGCCTTTGCCATAAAAATTATGCTTATAAATTTTGACGCTCAAAGATAGATTAAGTTATGAGAAACGGGGAGTTAAAAACTCGCCTCTTCAGGGAAATCGCTTTTAAAAAATTGGCTTTTTAACTTTTCATTTTATGCCCCGCCAGCTGGCGGGCAAAACGTTTGTAGCACCTCACCATCAAATTCTTATTGCCCCATAGGGGCTACCCCTTTTTAGCCGGAAAACACCTATGTCTTCTAACTAAAATTAATTTTAGAGGCTAAAAGCGATTTCCCTGCTTACCCCTCCGCTTTGCGCAGAAATATGTATTCTATTCCGTCTGTTTCATCCACCGCTTCCCCAACTCTTACAAAACCAAAGGAGGAAATAAGCCGGTTTGAAGCAATATTATCCGGAGCTACAGAGGCAACAAAGCTCGTTATGCCAAAATGCAGCTGTGCCCAGTTCATCATAGCGTCCAGCGCTTCGGCAGCATATCTGTTGTTCCGGTAGGCTGAAAAGATTCGGTAGCCCAATTCAACTGCATCTCGGGCATAGGCATGTAATTCAACCGGGTCGGGACTGCTATGAAACCGGATAAGTCCAACCATTTTTAGCTCGTCTTTTAACAGGATCGCCCGTGCCGACCACGGAAGATACAAGCTATCTTTATTAAGCTGCACTTGTGTGAACTTCAAACTGCTGGGCCGTTCCAATATTTCTTCAGGGATAGCCGCATTCAACAGCGTTGCCGCTTCCTTTAGTTTACCATCAAGCAGCAAAGCGATCACATCGCTGCCCATTAATCGAAGCACCAGGCGTGGGGTAACAATATCTGCTAAAGCTGAACTCATACGGTTACAATTATAGGCAATTGTCGACAGGTTGTTTTTTTGCTATCTTAGTTTCTATATAACTTGAGTTATTTTTGCCGAAACGTCAGTTGCAGCTTCTTTGCGCCACCGCTAAAGCTAAGGCGGCACGCGGTCGGTCCCGATAGCTATCGGACTTTCCGACTTTCGGACTTGCGGACTTGCGGACTTTCGGACTTCACTGACTTTCGGACTATTCTTAAACCACGCCGTCATGTTTAAACCTGCAACCACTATAGATGAAGTTATCGCCGCCATCGAAAAGATCATCGCTGATTCCACTCGAACAGAAAGCCGGGCCGGTTACTTTGCAACGCTATACCTTAAGGTAACTAACAGCGTAAAAGAAGGTATTGCAAAAGGCCAGTTTCAGAATGGGTCCCGCACGGAAGAACTCGATGTTATTTTTGCCAACCGATATCTCGAAGCGTATTACCAATGGCAGAACAAGCAACAGCCAACCGCGTCCTGGGAGCTTGCATTCCAGGAAACAGAAAAATCTTCAGTGCTTATTTTGGAACAATTGCTATTGGGCATGAGCGCCCATATCAATCTCGACTTAGGCATAGCAACCGTACAAACGCAGACCAACAACAAAGCACCCCTGGAGGCTATTCATATCGATTTTGATACCATGAACACCATTATCGCCTCGTTTACTTATGAGGTATTAGCTGAACTTGACAAGGTTTCTCCCCTACTGTCCTTCCTTGGCCTCCATGCCGGGAATACCGATTCAGTTTTAATACAATTCAGTATCGTTGAGGCGCGCGACGGGGCCTGGTGTTTCGCCGGAGAACTATATGGCAAAACAGGCGATGATGTTAATGCCGCTATCCATGAGCGCGATCAAAATATTTTTCAACTAGGCAAAAGTATCGTGGAGCAAACCGGCGCTTTGGCTTTTACCATTTGGCTGATCCACTTATTTGAATGGAAAAATCCGGCAAAAATCATCGACGCTTTAAATAATGATAAAAAGAAACATTTTACTGTTGGGAAGACGTTGGTGCAATAAATAGTTATTGAAATTCAATTATGAAGCCAGCGGTGTGACGGGCAAAGCCTTAAAGCACGGGACGCTCCTGCTCCTGTGAGTGGTAAAGTAGGCCGGTGGCCCCGCAAAACGACTGCAGCCTTTTCAAATTTGGCAACGCTAAATTGCCAGGTAGTCTAATTATTTTGTAAATTTGCTAATAGGCTATTTGAGGAATAAGGTTATGAAAATATTATTAGACGTAAAAGACGATAAGGCTTCATTTATGATGGAGGTTTTAAAAAACTTTAAAGATGTAAAAGCCATTCCGCTTACCGGCTACAAAGCCAATGTACTCGAAGGACTGAAAGAAGCTGTAGAAGAAGTAAACCTGATAAAGAAAGGCAAATTAAAAGGCATACCTGCAAAAGAATTGCTGAATGAGTTATGACGTAATAGCAACGCCACGTTTTAAACGTGACATTAAAAAGCTCGCTAAAAAGTATCCTTCCTTAAAAAACGAATATTCCCTTCTTATCAACAGCCTTGAGCAAGACCCGCAGCAAGGCACCCCATTGGGTAAAAATTGTTATAAAATACGCATTTCTATAGCCTCAAAAGGAAAGGGGTAAATCCGGCGGTGCAAGGGTAATTTCCCATATTGTAATCAGTGAGGGCATTGTATTCCTGTTAACGATGTACGACAAGGCCGAGCGGGAAAGTATTTCAGATAAAGAACTTGACGAATTGCTTGATCAATTGTCCGGATAGGGGGATGCGCCGCGGAATGACAGAACGGGATATGCACGCCGATATTTATATTTGAATAAACGTAAAAATACCGCCAAAATGCCTATGAATTTACCGCTGCGCATCATCGTACAAAAGCCGCCGGCCGGCCTTGATTATGGCCTGCAAAAAGGCTCAGGAAGCCACTATCAAACTGTACAAATACAAAGGGCGGATGGCGGCGATGTGGAGTTTTGCCTTGAGGTTGAGCTAAAAAACGACAGCCAGGCAAAAGGTGAACCCCGGTTTGGCGGGCCATTTATACAGGGGCCACCCCTGGGTCGGTTTATCTATATCGATATCGGCCAATCTACGGGACAGTTGGGCGCATTTGGCGGGAGGATCAAAATTCCCTTTTCGGACATCAGTTGGGAAACCATCGGCCGTTTAACTGCCGATCCCCTTGCCCTACTTGAAACCACAATCCCCGGTACCGGCAAAAATGGCGCCCCCGCCTGCGCTACCGTAAAACCATTTGATGGCTGGCGGATAAAACCGCGATAAAATCATCCGTTGCTGGGCGGTAGGGCGTGGCCTATAAAACAAAGAAGGTTTTGGCTTAAAGATAATAGCCGCGTAAGTCGCCGTTGGTCGCGTTGAATAGAGACCAGCCATTTATTCGTATATTAGCGTTCTAAACCCTTTTAAATATTCCTTAACTAAGTAAGCCATGATAAAACATTTCTTTTTTTTTATTGCCCTGTTTTTTTCGATCAATTGTTATTCACAAGCACTTCAGCTGGACCTATCAGTGCCCCAACCCCGGTTGGGCGAAAGCTTTTATTTATCCTTCAGTTCGGACACTTTAAGCAAACAGATCTTTAACCTGGCGCCCGAAAAATTTAGAGTAAACTCCTATAGTGCCTTCACCGGCGCGGAAACGTCGTTCAGTGCGAACATCGAAGCAATACACATCGGCCAAAACGAGATTGGCCCCCTCACCTTTGAATTTAACGGTCATACCTATAAAACGAATGTTATTAAATTTACGGTCGCTGATTCATTGCCGAATGTCGGCAGGGGCATTTGGCTGAGAAAAGTGCCTGTTAACGACTCCACTGTTTATATCATCATCGATCAGCGTATACCGGCGCATAACCGAATAACCCGGCCGAATATCAACTCGATAAGTATGACGGCCGAAGTGAATAGCGATGAAAAAGAAGCCAGGTTACAAACCGATAGTATAGAAAATGCAAAAATTGAGGAATGGGGATCGTCGAGCGACACGAAGCCGGACTTTACGGGCACTGGGTTAAGTTACGGATCGTATTACAAATGCTATAAGGTTACCGTATTAAGTATTGGCAAACCGCTTGTCCTGACAAAACAGGCATTTGAGAATCTTCCTGATTACTATAAATTCGAAAACATAACAATTAATTGAGACAAGAGCCCTGGTTAGCCTTATCCTCGCTGGTAGGCCTATGCGGAACGACGTGTTCCACCTAATTTTTGCCGAATCACATCTCCTCCAACACCGACAAAATATTCCCGGCCGGATCTGTAAACCAGGCGATGTTCGGTCCACGTCCATTACCTCGAAGGATGCCTTTTTTGTCGGTTTTGATCGGTTCGCCGTATTGTTCAAAAGTGATGCCTTTGGCAATAAGCTCGTCAACGGCTTGATCGATATCGGCAACAGGAAAATTAAGGATGGTGAATGTTGCCGGCTGGTGGTTGGGCTTGGGATAGATGATGATTTTGGCGCCTCCACCCAGGTGCAGGGTTAGAATGCCCATATCGTTTTCGGAAACTTCCATCCCAAGTTTGCCATGGTAAAATTCCTTTGCTTGTTGCAAGTCGTTTACGGAGAAACCGCTGAATGCTTTGGTGGTGCTGAACATATTGGTTTTATTGATATGAAGCAAAGGTACGTCAGTTTTGTTTGACAAACAGGGGGCCGAAAGCGACAATTTGAGGGCGGTATTTGTCACGCAAAGAACTTTCTCATAGCTCACATCTTTCGCTTTAGTGGTTTTTACCTAATCTCCACCCTCCCGCCCGTTCAAGTGTCACACTTGAATGCTTCCATTTGTGAGCGTCCATGCTCACGTGAGAATACCTGTAGAAGGCCAATAATTCATGGATGGCCTAAAAGCGAATTTCATTATTAACTTGCCAACTAAATTCCGTGCAAGAGAGTGTTTCAACAACTCGTTCAGCGATCTGGTTTGAGGTGCAAATGTTTATTAAAAAATACCTCACATCACCTCCAGCACCGCCAAAATATTCCCCGCCGGATCCATAAACCAGGCTATATCCGGCCGCGGCCGTTTCCTCTCAGAATACCTTTTGCATCGGTTCTTACCGGTTCGCTATATTGTTCAAAGATGATGCCTTTGGCGCTTAGTTCGTCGACGGCTTCGTCGATATTGTCTGCAGGGAAATTAAGGATGGTAAACGTTGCCGGCACATGATTTGGCTTAGGGTAAATAACAACATTTGTGTCCGCACCAATGTGCAGGGTTAAAATGCCCATTTCGTTTTCGGAGACTTCGATGCCGAGTATACCATGGTAAAATTCTTTTGCCTTTTGCAAGTCGTTTACAGAGAAACCGCTGAATGCTTTGGTGGTACTGAACATAACTGATTTTATGGTATTAAGCAAAAGTAGATAGTTTTAGTTGATAGAACCGGCGCGGCTAACATCAATTTTAGGGATTCATAACGTCAAGAACTTTCGCCTTCTCCGTCCGCCATAACTTTTCTTGGCAGTCGTAGCTAAAGCGAAGGTGGCAGCGACGGCGGATCGCATTTTACTGCTCACCTTCCACAACTCATTACAATGTTGAAAATTTCCTCTTGACAGTAAATATTAAAATACTATTTTTGTTAGCAAATTGTGATTGCGCATTTCACACGTACCTTTTTTTAATTAAAGACACGCCAAGTTCCCCTGTTGGTTTTTGGAATCAAGATTCTTGGCTATTTTGCAGGAAATCGTCGTGTTAATTTTGCTCGGTTGATAATAACTAAACAATTGAAAATCAAATACTTAAATTAAAATAGCAGCATTTGGAGGCTAACATTGGCTAACATTACCGCAGTATAAATCATATCAGTAAACTCGCAAAAAAAATAGCATTAACCTCGCATTAACTCCTCCTTTAGGGGGCTGGAGGGCCGGAAAACATAGCATTAACCTCGAATTGAACCGACAATAGGTCATGCCTAAACGTTAAAGGTAAACGCATAAAAATCGGTCAACGCCGCAGCCCTCTCGAATGCCTTATGAAATCGACAATCTATGAGAAAACTAAGCGCAGCGACTCATGAACGCTATAATCGGTGTAACAAAGCGAAGCGACTCATGAACGCCGCTAAGAAATAAAAGACACGTGAACAATCCCAAAAAATAAAAGCAATTGCAGATAGCTGATAATTAGTTCTTTGACGTATTGACATTCATCCGGATCTAATCATTATTGGTCGTCGAGACGCCCCGATCTATCGGGGCGTCTCGGGCGACACTTTGCTTCCACTAATTAAAGCACTGCTTAAACGCAACCAGTACTTTTAAATAAACGTCTCTATCGACGCTCGCCTTTACCGGGTGCTCTGGTTTAAGCGCGGTTCCGTTTTTGTACTTAACCGGGAACAAATCCACAAATTCGCGGTTAGTCATTTCATATCGCAAGCCGGGGTCGGTGCGGTGGATCTCTTCCAGCCGCATCTCAAAAAGCATCGGGCTCAGCGGATCGTTTTTCATTATCCAAAGATAATGAAAAACCCTCACTGGCTCATGAGCGAAGTATAGCTGGTTGCGTCGATCTTGAATTTGGCTTTACCGTCTTTTACCCCGATGGGGCTCCCCTCCTCCATGTTGCGCGTTTTGGTGGTGGTAAATACCCTCAGCTCCTTCACGCCGTCTGGAAGGCCGGTTAACACAATTTTTCGTTTTGCCCCGGTATTTACCAGGTGGAACGCATACACCGATCGGCTGTTATCACCAAGCGCCGCTGCCGAAATATTAGGGCGGTCGGCAGTAATGGTCATCGCAAACAATCCTTTGGGCGTACTGGCCAGCTGCTTCAGGTTCCAGAACCGCTGACCGGGATGCAACGGCTCATTGTTGCCAAAAATGCCTCCGCCGATGAGCGGGGAATAATCGGATGTAAGCTGCCATTGCAGGATAGAAAGCGGCTGGCAAATGGCCAGCAGGCGGGTATAAAGGTTTATTTCTTTCAAAGCATAAGTTTGCTCCTGGAAGATATCGGGATAGCTGTATGCGGCGGCATCAATGCTTCCCTCACCCACCAGCAGCGGCACGTTGAGCTTTGTGGCGGCATCGGCCCAGTGCTGCAGGGTAGCGCTTTCGAAGCCGCGCCATGAATGAAACGAAATCGCGCCGATGTAAGGCCGGGCTTCCGGGTCGTTCATAGCGATATCAATGAAGTGATACGTGGTGGCGTCGGAATTATCGCCCAGCAACATTTTGGTGCTAACGCCATGCGATGCGAAGTAGGCGCCGCAACCTTTTATAAAATCGTCGTGCTCCTGCGGGCTGATACGGACGTTAATACCCAGGTCCGATTCGTTAAACGAAAAGTATTTGGGCTCGGCGCCGTATTTGCTTTTGAGGTAAAGGATGTAATCGGCAATAGACTTATACGTAGCATTCAGGCTGTCCTTATTCAACGGATTGCCCCAAACGCCGTTGACGGGCCTGAAATTGAGCTTTCCAACAATGGCCCAGTTTGGCGGAAACCATGCCGAAAGGATAAAGGGGATGCCCAAGCTGTCCAGTCGGTGGGCCATTTGCATAGCGTTTTTTACAGCCGGATGCAGCTTACCTGCATTCGCGGCGGCTGTTGGGTCGACGTTTTGAACGGGCTGCCAGAACCGCCAGGGCATTTCCACACGGGTAAACGCCACACGCAGGTTTTGCAGGCAATAGTCGATCACTTCTGGATCGAACTTCGCATTCTGTAAGCGAAAATTACCTCCAAGCCCCTCAAAAGGTCTGCCTTGCAAGCTGGTATTTACGGCCAGGTTGATCGTCGTCCGGTCAATCTTGCCGCAGGCTTTTATGGTAAATGTTTTTTGCAGGGTATCGCCTTTGTTCAGCCCGTTTAGCTGCATTGTGACATATAACTGCGGGTCACCGGTATTTGAAATATCCTTTCGGATCCTGACGGTTTCCGGTTCGTCGAACCCGATCATTAAATGCCGGGTAGACGATTTAAACTGCGCGCCGGTTGCAGTTCCGTCGTAATTCTGGCCGGCGGGTAAATAGTTTTTTGAAGTATCGGATACCCCTTTAAGGCGCTGCTTGCCGTCGCTGTAGTCGGTATTTGGCAATTGCATGCAGAAATAAATAGCGTCGAACTTATAGTCGGTATGTGCATTTAGGGTAACGGTCACTTTTATTTTTCCGGCGCTTTGGTCTTCAACCACTTCTTTTATGAACAAGCTGTCGATACTGGTGGTAACGATCTGTTCATCCCCGTTTCGTTTATAATGGGGGCGCTGTCGTTCCTTTGCGGTTGAAACAAAGTTGTCGCCCCGCTGCACCTTGATGCTCGACTCGAATTCAAACAACTGTCCCTTGTGCCGGATGCCGGTGATGTTTCCCCAGGGCTCAACTTCTGCCTGTGCCGAGGCTTCGTTAACAAAGGCGATGATGGCTACCAGGGTTATAATGAGGCAGGAGAACCTGCACTTTTTGTTTGACATTTTTCCTATGGTATAAAGGTGAGATGGATACAAGGATAAATTTACTCGCTTTTATATGTCCAAGTGTAAAATAGTGAAAATATTACGTGAGAGGAAGATATTAGATGTGAGATATGAGATTTGAAAAGCAGCAAACACCAATGAACTAATGAACTAATGAACTAATGAACCAATGAACCTACTGGCTCAGCAGCGAAGTATAACTACTTTCCTCAATCTTAAATTTGGCTTTGCCGTGTTTTACCTTAATCAGGCCACCTTCCTTCATATTGAGCTTATCAGTGGTGGTGTATATCCGGAGCTGCTTTACGCCTTCGGGCAGACCCGTTAACTCAACTTTTCGCTGGGCGCCGGTATTCACGAGGTGAAAGGCATATATCGATTTCCTGTTATCACCAAGGGCTGCTACGGAAATGTCGGGCCGGTTAACAAACAACGGCATCACAAACAAGCCTTTGGGGGTACTGGCTAATTGCTTCAGGTTCCAAAATCGCTGACCGGGGTGTAGCGGGTCATTATCGCCAAATATGCCTCCGCCCACAAGCGGGGAGTAGTCTGCGGTAAGCTGCCATTGCAGGATAGACATCGGTTGGCAAATAGCGATTATCCGGGTATAAAGATTGATCTCGTTTAAGGCGTAAGCGGGGTCCTGGAAAACTTCGGGATAGGTGTAAGCAGCTGCGTCATAGCCTCCCTCGCCCACCAGCAGGGGCACGTTCAACTTGGCAGCGGCATCCGTCCAATGCTGCAGCGTAGCCCTGTCGTATCCGCTCCATGAATGAAACGAAATTGCCCCGATATATGGCTTGGCAGCAGGATCATTCATAGCGATGTCGATAAAATGCCAGGTGGTGGCATTGGAGTTATCGCCCAAAAGCATTTTGGTTTTAACTCCATGCGCGGCGAAATACGCTCCGCAGCCTTTTATAAAACTATCCTCTTCCTGCGGGCTAATGCGAACGTTAACGCCCAGGTCCGATTCGTTAAAAGAAAAGTATTTGGGTTCGGCGCCGTAGTTTTTCTTAAGGCAAAGGATATAATCGGCGATGGACTTATAGGAGGCGTTCAGGCTATCCTTGTTCAGGGGGTTGCCCCAAATGCCTTTCACGGGTACCATATTTGGCTTGCCGACGATAGCCCAGTTGGGTGGAAACCAGGCCGTAAGAATAAATGGAACACCCATGCTATCCAGCCGGCGAGCCATCTGCATGGCGTTTTTTACGGCTGGGTTAAGCTTGCCGGCTTTAGCGGCTGCCGTTGGGTCCATATGCTCTACCGGCTGCCAATACCGCCAGGGCAGCTCTACCCGGCCAAAAGCTACGGGTATGTTATCAAGGCAGTAGTCGATCACTTCCTGGTCGTATTTCGGGTTCTGCAAGCGAAAGTTTCCGCCCAAGCCGGCAAACTGCCGCCCCTGCACATGGGTGTTCAGCGTTAAATCGATGTCCTCGCGGTCCACCTCACCGTCGGCCGCTATGCTAAATGCGCTTTGGAGCGTCTCTCCCTTGCTAAATCCGTTCCGCTTTAACGTTATGAAAAGCTGCGGATCGCCGGTATTGGAGTTATCCTTCCGGATACGAACTGTTTCAAGGTCATTAAATTTAATGGTTAAATCCCTTTCGTTCGACTTAAATTCCGCGCCGGATGCAGGTCCGTCATAATTCTGACCGGCAGCTAAATACCGTTTGGCTGCATCGGATGCTCCGCTAAGCCGCTGTATACCACTTCCGAAGTATGCTGCGGGCAAGTCCAGGCAAAGATATGCCGCATCGAATTTATAATCGGCGTGGGCGTTGATGGTGATGACGAGTTTTATCTCCCCGCCGCCTTCATCAGTATAAACTTCTTTTATAAAAAGGCTGTCGAGATTGGTGTTAACAGTTTGTTCCTCGCCGATGCGTTGGTAGTGCTGGTGATCTTGTACCGTTGAAATAAAATTGTTGCCCCGCTGCACCCTTATGCTCGACTGAAAAGCAAACAATTGGCTCTTATGTCGTATACCCGTAATATTCCCCCAGGGGTCAAGCTCGGGCTGGGCGGTTGCTTTAAGAAAGGTGATGGTGGATATGAGGATCAGGATGAAGAAGGTGAAACTGCACTTAATATCAAACATTTATCAATAGTGTAAGTACGGGGTGGATACCTGTGGTAAAAATAAGCTTTTTATGGTTTGAACCGTATAAATATTCGTTGGAGTTACGAGATGTAAGATTGAGGTTGGATGATATTAGTCCTTCTCGTGGTGGTTTTTTTTACTGCGGTTTTTTTTACGGCTCTGGCTGTCGTTATGCTTTTTATGGTGATGATCTTCCCTGTCACGACCATGCCTGTGGCGGCCGTGTTTTTCGGCAGGCTTTATAACAACCGGGGCAAAATCAATAGCTTCCGCATGCGAGGCAGGATTGAAAGGATTGTAATAATACATGCGGTCCTTATCGTAGAGGGGTAGTTGACCTTTTAAGCGGTCGTTAAAGAAGGCTTCATTTTTTTGACCGGCGTTTGTCCAGGCGGCTTCGGCAAGCGCGGCTATTCGTGGATAGATCATAAAGTCAAGCCGCCTGGGTGAGCCGACAGTTTCCGACCAGATATTGGCCTGGATGCCCAATATCAATGGCGATTTTACCTGGTCGGCCGGCAACTGCTCATCGGGGAAATTGTAAATATCGCTTACGCTGTTAAAGTATTCCCCCTCCCACTTTCGCCCTGAAATATGGGCTTTGTCCTGTACAAAATCGAGGTATAAGGGCAGCCTGGGGCATAGCACCACATCGTAACGTTTTTGCAAGGCTAGTTCCAGTTGGGAGGGAACATTCTGCCGCCACCAGAACACGATCGTTTTCAAAGGCGGCAAATCGGAGGAAGCTGCCTCGTCCCAACACAGCACTTTATCGCCTAAACTGATCACGGTATCAGCCATCCTGCGAAAGAAGTAATGCTCCAGGTCATCAAGCGACGTAAACTTGTTTTTAGCCATCAAATCGGAGATTGCCGGCCTGCCCGCCCATGCCTGGATGCCGAGTGCCACCTCGTCGCCCCCGAGGTGGATCATATGTGAGGGGAAAAGGCCGTTTACTTCCTTTAAAATATCCGCTAAAAACCCATAGGTTTTTTCGTTTGCCGGATCGAACGTGAAATGCTTGTATTTAGAGAAACTGCCGCCATCGAATTCAGGATAGGCGCGGTTGGCGGCTGTGGCATGGCCGGGCATATCGATCTCGGGAATGACAGTGATAAACCGGGCCTGTGCATAAGCGACGATCTCCCGGATATCCTGCTGGGTATAAAATTGAGCGGCCGCCAATGAATCAGTATGATTGCCAATGGCGCCGACCGCGGTTAACTGGGGATATTTTTTGATTTCGATTCGCCAGCCGTCAACATCGGTTAAGTGCCAGTGAAAACGATTGAGCTTGTAAAAAGCCATCCAGTCGAGCAGTTGTTCAACCTTGTCTTTACCAAAAAAATGCCGGGATTCGTCCAGCATAAAACCACGCCATTGAAATCTGGGCGCATCATTGATCTCACAAGCGGGTAGGTTGACCTGGCTGGCCGCCGGCTGGCCACGGGACAATTGGAGCAAGGTGACGATTCCGTAAAAGATTCCCTGTGCATCGGGCGCGGCAATGGTTATCTTATTGGGTGTGATACTAAGACTGTACGCCCCTTCGGGCTGATCTTTTTTTATTAGCTTAAAATCAATGGCTGCTTTTGTTTCATCAGGATCGACAGCGATTTCAATACCAGTCCCTTTCTGCAACTGTGTTTGCAGGTAATTTGCCTGGGGCAAAAGGGAATTATCGTTCATGCCGATGAGCACATCGCCATTGAGCTTAAAGCCGCCGGTATTTTTTATCACCGATTGCGGAAGCGGGATGATATTTATATTTTGACCAAATAGGGATGAACACAATAGGGAAAATATCAACAAGGGGAAAAACTTCATCCCACGAATATATGTTTGGCCGTGTATATTATAATTCACGTAGGATGCCGAGTTTTTAACAAAATCGGCATCCTACGTGAATTATAATATACACGGCCAAACATATATT
>JABDGE010000028.1:0-1814 GCA_013286235.1 Bacteroidota bacterium | reverse complement strand
TCGGGGATGGGTTGTAGAGACGCAATATTTTGCGTCTCCCGGGGCATTGCGTCTCTACGCCGGCGCTATTTTCAAAACGGCGTAATCCGACCTGGAAAACAGATAATGATCTACTTCCCAAACGGCGGCAATCCTATCAGTTGCCGGTACAAAGGCAAATCCATCCGGGGTTCCACAGGTTTATGGAAGTTCTTACAATAATAAACCTGTAGGGTATATTCAGGCCCGTTGCGCATGACCTGTATGTCAGGCAGTTGCGTGACGCCGTCGAAAAACGGCTTCACATTCATATCAATAAAGGGCTGGTGCTTATCGCCTATCACAATGGCATCCTTGCCAATCAGCGTTTTTGGATCGACGAGGTAAGCGAGGTTGCGGGGATCTGGGTCAAACACGATGATGTCCTTTTTCCCTTTCAGCGCCCAATCTACCTTGCCGGTTAACCACCAGCGAGGCGCGCCGGCGAAAATATGGGGATCATCCAGCCAACCGTCCTTTTGAAAGCGGGTCATGATGTCGGTATAATCCACCCCCTGGATGGTTGGGTCTACAGTGTCGCCATGGAATTTATGGACCAGCCATTTTGGTCCGTAAGCGGTCCAGAAGCCCGTCACCATGTGCGTAGCAAGAACGCCAATGGTAAGCACCGTAAAAACAATCGAAAAATTCAACCAGCGGCGCGTAAGTCTTGCTTGTTTGGGCGCGCTGTTCAGGCACCTGTCAACCCCGAAACCCAATGGGATAAAAAGCATCATGTAGCCCGGCGCCTGCCAGTGGAAATGGTATTGCAGATCAGACCATAATGTAACTATCGTAAAAAAAACTATCGGCAAAATAGCCATCCAGAAAATAAAGCTGTAAACCAGCAATTGCTTGCGCAGCTTGAAAGAGATATATAGCTGCCGGATAGTAGGGAACCATATCCAGGGTAACAGATATAAGGATTGGCCAAGGATACTCCGAAAAAACCAGTCAAAATGAAGCTTGAATTTCTCGCCGTTGGTCGTAGCGCGGGCGCCCTGGAATACGAACGACACCCAGTTATTATGGGCGTTCCACCAGATGATGGGCGAGGCCATTAACAGCGTTATCAATACCGCGAGGTAAGGTCCCGGGTGCCTTAGCTAGTGCCGCTGGTTTTTGTTGGTTGCAATATAAATAAATACGCCGGCGAACAGGAAAAGTACATGGTATTTACTTAAAGTGGCAAACCCCATGCTGCTACCCACAGCCAGCCATAAAAGCCAGGTGTTTCGGCTGTACCGGGTAGCTTCGGAATGCTCAGCGCCCGGTCCCACCATTAACTTGACAATAAAATAGGTGGCCAGCAGCCAAAAAAACATTAAAGGGGCATCAGGCTGGTACCAGCAGGCAATTGCAACGGTGAATACGGCGCTAAGGTTCATTACTACCACGGCCCAAAACCCGGCCTTCGCATTGAACAGCAATTTGGTAACCACAAACATAAGCCAGCTGGTGCCGGCAAATAATACCACCGATGCAAACCGTATCCCGAAATTGGTTAATCCAAGCAGTTTAATGCTCAAAGCGCCCAGCCAAAAGAACAAGGGCGGCTGATCAAAATAGCTGAGGTTAAGATGAAGCGAACCCCGGAAATAGTACGATTCCCCGTTACCCAAACCCGTATAAGCGGCAAGCAGGCAGCGGATAACGAAGGTGATGATAATGAGCGTTACCGTAAAAGAAGCCGCGTTTTTTTCGGTGAGTTTTTTCATGGGGGCAGAACTTATTTGCAGAACGACAAATCTCTAAAAAAAATTTAGGAATAATAAGGCGTTTTAAAAAGATGGGGG
>JABDGE010000027.1:41810-42699 GCA_013286235.1 Bacteroidota bacterium | reverse complement strand
TTTCCGGCCGGTTATTTTACCTCCGGTAACCTTTCCGGGCTATGCTATCTGTGTATATGTTTTCAGTATAGCCCTGATCGCCGCAAGCATGGCCATCATTTTTGATAAAAAGGCTGGCACGGTATCCCTGATTTTAGGCGCCCTGTTTGTTCTTTTATTTGTGTGCTGTTTTATCCCTTATGAATTTATTTCGGACCCTAATTGGAAAAGTTTAATTGCCTGGACCTCTGCGGGTAAAGACCTGGTTTTTGCCGGCGGCGGGTTTGTTGTGGCGGGGGCGTACCCGGTCAGGCACGCTGATATCAGCAGGGAATCACCCCTGATCCGATTTTTAGAAAAACTAATTCCCTTTGGCAGCGTATTTTTTTGCATCACCATGATCAGCTTCGGCACCGACCACTTCCTGTATGCAGGAGGCGTTTCGACTCTTGTTCCGTTATGGATACCAGGCTCTATGTTCTGGACTTATTTTGCAGGTGCAGCCCTTATACTTTCCGGGGTTACTATTATCCTCCGGATTCAGCTTAAATGGAGCGCCTTACTGCTGTCGTTAATGATATTTCTTTGGTTTTTGATGCTGCATATTCCCCGCGCGATTGCCGACCCATATGGCCTGCAGGGGAATGAAGTTTCCAGTGTGTTCGAGGCCTTCGGGTTTAGCGGCATTGCCTATCTGATCGCATATGGCTATCATTCGAGGAAAATAGCCTAACGGGTTCGGTCTTTTGTCTATTGACATTTGTCTCTGTGCTTCTGGTTTTCTAAAGAATCATTGTGGTTAATTTAACCACAGGCAAAGAGGCTTTTGAAAAATCAATAATTTATTCCACCATTTAAGCCGTTAAATTGCCCCATGGCAATAATTAAGACGCGATTCGTCCGTTTAGAC
>JABDGE010000027.1:0-41800 GCA_013286235.1 Bacteroidota bacterium | reverse complement strand
TTTGGCGGTAGGGGCGTTTTTTAAGTGTTAAAAAATGTTAAGCCGCTGGTTTTGAAATTTAAAAGAATAACTTTGCCGGTTGAAAAAGCGGCCCCCGGTATTATTGTGAATTGCAGAGGTAAAATGAATATTTTGGGAAAGCGGATAAGCGGTATCGTGGTATTAATTGTGCTTTTTTCGATTGTATGGGCAGGTTGCTCGAAGCAGTCGGATGCGGTTGACACGCCGGCCGCAATTGCTGCGCAAAAGATTAAGGACGATGCGCTGATCACTAAATACCTGGCAGATAATCACATTCAGGCGTATATGGTGGATTCGGCGGGTGTTGCGACCGGGATATATTATGTGGTGGATTCGGCGGGGGCGGCGAACCCGCTGTACACCAACTCGACGCAGATAACGGTGGGCTATACCTGCTGGCTGCTGACTACAAATGCCACACTGGGGCCGGCAGTCCAGCAAACCAATCAGTTTAATCCCTCATATATCCTGGGTGAAGTGTTGGACGGTTGGCAACTGGCTTTTGAGGATATACCTGGCATAGCGACATCAGGTAGTACTTCGCCGCTGGTGCCAGGCCTGGGGGGGGCCATTACCCTGTATGTGCCTTCTGCTTATGCGTATGGTCCGTACCCTCAACCAGATCTGGGTTTGCCTGCAAACTCGGTGCTGATATTTCATATAATTATATACAACGTAACCAACTAAACAGCTTTTAAAAGATAATATCTTTAAGAAATCGAACAAAAACAAATGAAACGAACCATATACCCTTTATCAGTACTATCCATTTTTGGTATATTTTTAATGACGGGCTTGCCGTCATGCCGTAAAAACAATGTGGAGATCAATATCCATCAATATGACTCGGTTCAGATACAAAACTATATCGCGGCTAATCACCTTACCGGTTTTAAGCGGGATACGGTGAACGGCGATACCAGCGGCATTTGGTACAGAATATCTGTTCCGGGCAGTGGCACGCCTTTGCAATATTCGGACCTGGTTACGTTTGTTTATACCGAGCAGACGTTCGACGGCAAGTATGCACTTGTCGATACCATTGCGCAGCACTTTGATGACTACGTGGGTCATATCCAAAACGATCACTTTACCCAAGGCCTGCAAATAGCCGTGCACGACCTGATGGTGTACCCCAATGCTACCATACGCGTGCTGGTCCCTTCGCATTTGGCATTTGGCGTTAGCGGAACAGGCTCCGGAAGCAGCCAGGTTGCCAACAACCATATCGCCGGTAACCAGTGCATTGACTTCTATGTGCATGCGATCAATAATTTCGGACCATACGATGACCTGGTGATCAAACATTACCTGGCCGATAGCGCCAGTTTATCGGGCTATTCGGAAACGCCGGACAGTATTTACTATAAGGTACTAACGCCCGGCGCCACGAATGACCCAATAACCTCGTTAAGCACTATCACTTGCACTTATACTGGGCAATTGCTTAACGCCACTATTTTTGACGGATCGCACAATGGTACCAATACCGCGACCTTCCCGATGCTTGGTTTTGCCACACCCGGTAATGTTGAGGCGCTGGAGAATTATGCGGAGGCAGGGACGAAACTATCGGTAATTTTGCCGTCGAAACAGGGATACGGCCTTGGCGGGAACGGGGCCGCGGGCATCCCGCCATTCAGTTGTTTGCGGTTTACCTGGCAGGTAATTACGGTGACGCCATAGCAGCTGACTTCGTGAGCGGAAGCCATCGCAAATTAGTTTATAATACCCCGGATAGTACTGTTTTAGGTATAGCAAATATGTCTTTAACCTGAATATATGATCGCAGCTAACTTACCTTGGGTAGAGTCGCCGTTTTTTGATGATCTGCTCGCATCAAAAAGCCTATCGGATGAAAAGGCAAAATTTGTCAGGGAATACAACGAAAACGGTTTCGTGGTATTGCCGGGCGTATTGCCCGAAGAATTGATCGACCGGGTTCGTCTTGATGCCGAAACCAGGGCGTTTGATCCAAATTTCCCTATAAAAACCCAGCGGGACAAAACCCGGGTGCAGGATTTTTGGAAAGTATCGCCTGCAACAAAGGAACTGGCTTGCTACCCAAAGGTATTGGAAACCCTCGATTTTTTATACGGCCGGCCTGCCGTCCCATTCCAAACCCTTACATTCAGGGTAGGCACCCAGCAAAGGGCTCATTCCGATACAATCCATTTCAGCAGCCTGCCGGCGCGCTATATGTGTGGCGTGTGGGTGGCATTGGAGGATATTACTGAAGAAAACGGGCCTGTTTTTTATTGCCCCGGTTCGCACAAGCTTACGGAATATGATTTCTCCCACATCCGGGAGTCGGCAGAAACTACGACCTACGACAACTACATTGAATACGAAGACTTTATTGAAAACATCGTAAGTGAAAAAAAGCTGGAAAAAAAGAAGTTCCTCGCCAAAAAGGGGGACCTCCTCATCTGGTCATCCAACATCATACATGGCGGGTCGCCGGTAACTAAGCCGGGAACCACGCGGTGGTCGCAGGTGACGCATTATTTCTTTGAAGACTGCTACTATTACACCCCGATGCTCTCCAACATGGCGACGCGGGAGTTGTACCTGCGCAATCAGTTGGTAAACATAAAGACTGGGAAAAAGATAAAGCTGTCCTATAATGGCAGCGAGCTGAAAGCCATCCCGACCGGCGGTAAGTTATATATGCTTACCAATAATAAGGCGCCCCAGTTTTCCATCTTTGCGGGAATTGTTAAAACGGGGCTCCGCAAGATTTTTAAAAAATAGAATTTTCAGGAAAGCGCTGCCTTAAATGCGTTCAAACATCTTTCCCGGGCAAATGCATGATCAATAATAGGCTGCGGATATTTTGTGAAATCGGCATATTCGGGCACCCATTTTTTTACGTAAGACAAATCGGGATCGAATTTTTTCAGCTGGGAATCGGGGTTGAAGATACGGAAATAAGGAGCAGCATCTGTTCCTGAGCCAGCCGCCCATTGCCAGCCGCCCACGTTGCTGGCCATTTCATAATCGAGCAGTTTTCGGGCAAAATAGCGTTCGCCCCAGCGCCAGTCAATCAACAGATCCTTACTTAAAAAACTGGCGACCACCATGCGCACCCTGTTGTGCATATAGCCGGTAGCGTTCAGTTCACGCATTCCTGCGTCTACCAACGGGAAGCCGGTTTCGCCTTTGCACCATGCCTCAAATTGTTTTTCGTCGTTCAGCCATTTGATCCGGTCGTATTCGGGTTTGAAGGCTTGATCAGCGGTATGCGGAAACTGGTAGAGCGTCATCATATAAAATTCACGCCAGATCAGTTCATTCAGCCATGTTTTTTCGGGAAAGCCATTGGCAGTGCGGGCGAGTTCCCTGATGCTGACGGTGCCAAATCGCAGGTGGAGGCCGATGTGGGTGGTGCCCTTAACTGCGGGGAAATCTCTTTTTTGAGTGTAGTCGGCTATAAATTCCCGGTAATGGATAGGTGGAAATTCGCGGTTGCTTTTTTCAAATCCGATTTCTTTTAGCAAAGGGATTTGAAATGGCGCGGTTTTTACAAGGTTTTCAAAATACTTTTCGGTGGGGTATGCCTTTAAATAAAAAGGTGTCAGTTTTTGATACCATTTGCGGCTGTAGGGGGTATAAACGGTGTAGGGGTTGCCATCATCCTTTACCACTTCGTTTTTTTCGAATATGACCTGGTCTTTATAGGTATTGAAGGGGATGTTATGTGACTGCAGCATCTTTTCGACCTGCTCATCCCGATGCTTTGCCTGGGGCTCGTAATCGTGATTAGCGTAAACGGCCACGATGTTGTAATCGTTTAGCAGTGTGTGCCAGGCCTGGAGCGGCTCATCATGAAGCGTCACCAGGCTGCTATTGTGTTGCTGAAGCGCATGATCTAACTGCAGGACAGTTTGGTGTATAAAGGTAACCCTGGCATCGTCCTTGTCTTCCAGCTTGCTCAATATTTCTTTATCGAAAATAAATACGGGCAGTACCGGGTGCCTACTCTTAAGTGCGTGGTACAAGCCGGCATTGTCCCGGAGGCGGAGGTCGCGTCTGAACCAAAAGACGGAAACGGAGATAGTTTTATCCATAAATATCCCTTAGCGCATCGGCGACATTATCAAATTTGAATTTAAAGCCGGCGTCCTCAATTTTTTTGCAGGACACCTTCGTGCTTGCTAAGGCAATGGTGCTCATTTCACCCATCAAAAGTTTTAATAAAAAGGCAGGTACATTTGGCGCCCAAAGCGGCTTGTGCAGCTGCCGCGCGATTGCCTGCGTAAGTTGCTTATTAGTGACCGGGCTGGGCGAAACCATATTATAGACACCTTCAAAGTTTTCATGTTCGATTGCAAAAAGGTACATATCGATAACATCCTCCATGTGTATCCAGGGCAGCCACTGCCGGCCGCTGCCCAATGGTGAGCCTGTATAAAATTTAATTGGCAGCGCCATTTTAGCCAATGCGCCGTCTTTATCGAGCACTACGCCGGTGCGGAATTTCGTAACTTTTAGTCCTTGCCGCAGGCCTTCGTCGACAGCCGCTTCCCATTCCACGCAGCACCGGGCTATAAAATCGCTGTTTGGCAGACTTTCTTCGGCCAGGACTTCATCGCCGCGATCGCCGTAGTAGCCGATGGCCGAGGCTGATATTGCCCGTTTAACCTTATTGCTGCGTTTGGCAAGCAAACTATAAATGAGCTGTATGGACTTGGTGCGGCTATCGATAATTTCCTTTTTGCGTTTGTCGGACCAGCGCTGATCGGCGATTCCCGCGCCGGCTAAGTGAATGATAATGTCCACTCCTTCAATGCAGCGCTCGTCGATGTGGTTTTGATCAATGTTCCAGCAGAAGGTTTGTACACCGGGGATGTTCGCGGGCCTCCTGCTTAAATGATTTACGGAATAGCCCTTTTGCAGCAGCAGGTTTGTGAGTTTGCTGCCTATGAGGCCGGTGCCGCCGGTGAGGAGGATTCTTTTGCTTAGCTCATAGTTCATAGTTCATGGTTCATAGCCGGAGTCCTTGTAAGGGGCAGTAGCAGTTTTTTTGGTTCATAGTTCATCGTTGATAGTTCATAGCTGGAGTTTGGAGGTTAAAGCGAAAAGCCGACGAACCCAAGCCCGGTTATTAATGGTTGATGGCCCATTTTCGTATTTGGAAGAGTCTCAAATTCCCATCCGCAATTGGCTATGAACCATGAACTATCAACCATGAACCCAACCCTCACACATTCACATTATCCAATACAACAACTTTTGCGCAAAGGGGTTTGGCGTAGTTTTCGACGAAGAGCAGGTGGATGGGGTCGGTTTGATAGGCGTCCTGTGCTTCGGGGGTATCGAATAATAATAAAAGCGAGGCATCATAAGAGCGCTCGATCACATCCCTGAAGGTTTCGGCGGCGACGCCGATGTGGATGTCGCGGATATGGGTAATGGGCGCAAGGGTGTAAAGGCCCTCGATTAACTTTTGCTTTTCGGCTTTATCTTTCAGCCAAAAATGTACGTGGTGAACAAAGGTGTTTTTGAGCAGCATGGGTGTTGGTATTTATAAAGCTAAGATGAGTATAAATTATTGCAAAAGCCTATAATTCCCTGCTAAACCGATCTTTCTTGATGACCGATAACTACAAGGGATGGGTACATAAAATCCATTTTTTATTGACAAATTTGTAGTTATGGCAATGGTAAATTTATTGGACACTAAAACAGTCAACCTGAACGAGATTTTGGGGAATGGTAAAATTTACAAAGTACCGCTGTTCCAGAGAGATTATTCCTGGGACCGGGATAACTGGGAAGATTTATGGAACGATATACTTGTTGTTAATGAAAGCGGAAGCCCCCACTATATGGGTTCGGTTGTACTACAAAATATTGGCTCAAAGCAATTTTTGATTATCGACGGGCAGCAGAGGTTTACTACACTTAGTATATTGACCCTGGCGTTTATTGCACGGATTCAAAAATTGTCAAACGATGGCGTTGACAGTGAGGCCAATAATGAGCGGGTAGATATTTTGATGAGACAATATATTGGACAGAAAGATCCGGCCTCGCTTCGCTATTCCAGTAAGATATTCTTAAACGAAAACAACGATGGTTTTTATCAGCAAAGGTTATTGGCATTTAAGTCGCCGATAAATTTCAATAAGCTTTCGGATTCTGAAAAACTAATGTGGGAATCATATCAATTTTTTCAAAAGAATATTGAAGCTGATTTCAAAACTTTTTCGGGTGAGCAACTCGCGGGTATTCTGAATAAAATAATAGGGGATCTATTACTCTTTATTCAAATAACTGTCGAAGATGAATTAAATGCGTACACAGTATTTGAAACGCTGAACTCGCGTGGGGTTGACCTCACATCCACCGACCTTTTAAAAAATTTTCTTTTTTCCCTGGTCGCTAAAAGTCAAACGGATCTCAATCACGTCAAAGGCCAGTGGAAAAAAATTATAGACGCGATTGGCTTAAAAGACTTCCCTGTTTTTTTACGATATTACTTACAGGCTACCAGGCAGATGGTAACCAAGGAATCACTTTTTAAGGTAGTGAAACAATATATTAAGACGAATGCTGATGTTTTCGATTTATTGGATCACCTCGAAACCTACGCTTACATCTATGTAGCGCTAAATGCACCTGACGACGAATTGTGGGTGATAGATAAAGAAATACGACATTTAATAAATGCGCTTAAAGTTTTCAGGGTAACGCAGTGGAAGCCACTGGCCATGGTTGCTTTTGAGAAACTTAACGTGGGTGATTTTAAAAAATTGATTGCAGCAATCGTCTCAATTTCATATAGATACAATGTTGTTGCCAAATTGCAGACTAATGAAATGGAAAAAATTTACAGCAGGGCAGCTGTAAATTTATTTAAAAATACTCAACCGACACACCATTCGGCTATTGCGGATATAAAGTCGCTGTATTTGAATGACGACGAGTTTAAAAATTATTTCCTTTTGAAACAATTCAATACAAATAATAGCGGTGATAAAAAGCAATTGAGGTATACACTGTATAAGCTTGAGGCGCAGGAAGGTGGTAGTATGTATGATTTCGAATCCGACACAGGTACTATCGAACATATTTTGCCCGAAAGCTACCCTGAAAACTGGCGGGAATTTTTTTCAGAAGAAGAGTATGAGCGAAATGTATTCCTTTTGGGGAATTTGACATTGCTTGAGCCATCAAAGAACAATAAAGGAGCAGCAGATAAAAGCTTTGATGAAAAAAAATCAATTTACAGTTCAAGTAAGTATCGAATAACAAATGAGATCGATTTCAATTCATGGATACCAAATGCTGTTAAACAACGTCAGGCACATCTTGCTAAAATCGCTTCTGCGGTTTGGAAGGTTGCCTGATGATCTTTTCCCAGCATCATCGGCATCACGCAAACATCTCCACCACATGCGGCTTATAAGTATCTGTCTTAACCTTTGCCTTTAATTCATGCAGGATATTATACAGGCCAAAGTTGGTGCGGTTAACATAAATAAAATGCTTTACTCCGCGGGCCTGTTTAAACTCGGGCATTTTGGATACTTTCTCGCCGAAACCGTAGAACTCATCAAAAAATGCAGTTTCGCCGAAATCAAAATGATCGCTGATATAGGGCTTGGCAAAAAGACCGATCATTTGCTTGTACATCGTATAGTAAAACTCTACCTGTTCGGCACTGTCCTTTGGGTGGATCATCTCCAGTTGGCGGAAAGCTTTGATTGTTTCGGGTTTATTACCCATCAGCCCGGTGGATGTGAGTGAAAAGAAGGGATAGTAGAAGTCATCCGGCATCTCTTTGGTGCAGCCAAAGTCGATGATCCCAAGTTTGCCGCCCGTTGTAACCATAAAATTCCCGGGATGCGGGTCGGCATGAACGGCACGGAGTTCGTGTTGCTGGAAGTTGTAAAAGTCCCAAAGCGCCTGGCCGATCTTATCGCGCATTTGTTGCGAGGGACTGGTCTGCAGGAACTCGCGCAGGTGCAGGCCTTCGAGCCAGTCCATCGTGATGATGCGACGGCTGGACAGCTCCGCGTAATATTTAGGGAAGACGACGTTATCGAGGTTCGCGCAGGCGGTTGAAAACTCGATGGAGCGCCGCACTTCCAGCTCGTAGTCGGTTTCCTCAAGCAGTCGGTCCTCCACTTCTTTCATGTATACATCAAGCTCCTTTTCGTTCATCCCCTGTAAACGGAATGCAAAGGGTTTAACGAGTTTCAGGTCGGATGAGATGGAGTCGCCCACGCCCGGATACTGGATCTTAACGGCCAATTTTTTATCATTCAGCTCCGCCTGGTGCACCTGGCCTATAGAGGCTGCGTTGGATGAATGGATATTGAATTTGTCGTATATCTTATCCAGTGTTTTGCCAAAATATCTTTTAAATGTTTGAACGATGAGCGGTCCCGACAGCGGCGGCGCATTGTACTGGCTTTGCGAAAATTTATCGGTATAAGCCTGGGGCAGCAGGTTTTTATCCATGCTCAGCATTTGGGCCACTTTGAGGGCGCTGCCCTTCAGCTCGCTTAACGATGCATAGATATCAGATGCATTATCCTCGTTCAGCTCTGTTTTATCCAAATCGGGATTGAACAGCTTTTTGGAGTAATGCTTCAGGTAGTTGCCGCCAACTTTTATGCCGGTTTTTACAAATTTGGCCGACCGCTGTACTTTTGTGGTGGGGATGCTGTTTTGCTCTTTTGCGTTATCGCTCATGGTGTTCGTCAAATAATGCCGCCAATTTTTGCACGCTCAATTCCGTGTAATCGTTGAATACGATGTTTACGGGGTGCAATTCGGCCGCGGTATGCCCGGTGGTTATGGCAGCAACCTTCATGCCTGCGCTGTTGGCTGCCCTTACACCGGCCAGGGAATCTTCAAATACGATACATTTAGCGGGTTGCATTTTTAATTTTTTTGCCCCTTTTAAAAATACCTGCGGATCGGGCTTCGGGCGGGTGACCATGGCAGAGTCGATGATGGCGTCGAAATATTGCTTTATCGGTATGTGGTTGAAGATAAAGTTAATGTCCTCCTGTGTTGCCGAGGTGCCCATGGCCATTTTTACACCGGCATCTTTTAGCTCCGCCAAAAAATTTTCCAGGCCGTTGATCGGGGCCAGGTAGGGTGCGTAAGAAGCGCGGTAAAATTCTTCCTTTTCATTCAATAAAGCCTTCAATTCAGCTTCGGTCCGGCCTTCGCCAAATACCCTTCGAATGGTTTCCATCACGGGTACGCCGCTGATTTCCTTATAGTAGGTTTCCTTTGTGATTTCGCCTTTGCCGTATTTTTTGTACAGCATTTGCCAGGACTTGAAATGGTAGGGGGTATTATCGATCAGCGTGCCATCCATGTCGAAAATGGCGGCGAACGTGGCTTTTCCGGAAGAAGGTTGGGTTTTAGTTGTTTCCAAATCCCATGCTTTCTTTAATGCCGCCGTTTTTTGCCAGGAACCTGCCGTATTCGATCAGGTTGTCGATCGGCGAGCGCTGGAAAAGATCGAATGTGACATTAACGCCTTTTTCGATGGCTTCATCGGTCCTTTCAAACCCGGTTGAATTGTCGTTTATCCAAAAATGAAGTACAAATACCAGTTGTACCCAAAGCGCATCCTTGTAACGGTTGCTGAAAAATTTACGTTCGGACAGCTCGTTTGATTCGATACCCTCGGTTATCAGGTCCTTGCAAAAACCCTCGAATGCATCTTTCATCCCCTGGAATATGGTTGGTGTTGAAAAAGTTTTGGGCTGTTTGCGTACACTGTAAACAGCGAAACTGCGGCTGCCCTTGAGCAGTTCAAAAAAGCTGTAAAAAAAAGACAATGCTTTTTCGCGCGCCGAATATTGCGGCCAAACTTCCTGGGTTTTTATTTCGGCGATGGTTTTTACCACGAGATCCGTCCATATGTTTTGTTCGATCGCATCGAACGAAGCGAAAAACTTATAAAATTCCTCTTCAGGCATTTTATTTTTTTTCGCAAACACATAAACTGATTTGGGCTGTTCGCCTTCCGTTAAAACGAAATCGATGTAGGCTTTTCGTATCCCTTCTATTGTTGCCATAGGTGTTCAATTTGCGTTATAAAAATAGGACATTACGCTAAAGTAAATGTCATGCATATCTATATTTAACGGCTCGTTGCCCTGTATAGTACAACAGCCGGTTTTACCTTAACATCGTTACAAGCCTTGTTAAGATCTATCTGCCGTTATGGTAATAACTGTTAGCGATGATATCTTGCGCATGTTCGTTGATCATCAGGTAAGGGAAAAACAGAAGGATCAGCACGATCAGGATGAGTCCCGCAATTTCAGCAGTGTTTAGTGTGTTCTCTTCGGCCATGGCATTTCAATTAAAAAATAGTGTTAAATCAAGGGATAACCCGGTAATATTCGTTTAGTTTGAATACCTGGATAAAATTACGGCAATACGTGCGAAAACCGCGGTGATTTGTACCAAAAATGTTGTAATGATGTCAAATGTTGTTCCATATTGTAGATAACAACTAAATTAATTGCAAATTTGTACACTGCGATACGGTTGACCCCCTGTTTAACTATGAGCGATAAGACGATTTTGGTATGGTTCAGAAACGATTTGCGTATTCACGACAACGAAATATTGTTAGAGGCGGTGCGCAAGGCGGACAAGATTGTACTGGTTTATTGCTTTGATCCGTATTATTTCAAAACCAAAGCCTCCGGCGAACCAAAAACGGGCAGCATCAGGGCAAAATTTCTTCTCGAGTCCGTTGCGGACCTGCGGGAGAGCCTGCGTGCGATCGGCGGAGAACTGATCATCAAAATTGGCAACCCCGCTGAGGTTATCCCGCAGCTTGCAGAAACGTACCAGGTAAATGAAGTATACCACCACCGTGAAGTGGCTCATGAAGAGACGGCGATTTCGGAAACTGTGGAAACTGCCTTATGGCGGATGAAGCTGAACCTGAAGCATTTTATTGGCCATACGCTTTACCATAAGGAAGACCTGCCGTTCCCGATAAAAGATATCCCCGATAGTTTTGCCATATTCAAGAAGAAAGTAGAACGCGACAGTACCGTGAGACCCTGCATCGGCACACCAGGATTTATCCGCACACCCACTATTGATGACGCGGGCGGGCTGCCAACGCTGGAAGAATTAGGCTTGGAAGCCCCGGTTTTTGAGGGGCAAGGCGGCGAGGCGTTTACGGGCGGAGAAACCGTTGCACTAAGGCACCTCGATGAGCTTTTTTTGAACGCGGAGCATGCAACGCCGGGCAAAGGGGGAAGGTCAGCAACGCTACATGCATTCCCGTCTAAATTATCTGCCTGGATATCGCTGGGTTGTATATCCATGCGGCAGGTTTATTGGGAAGTAACCAACCATCAGCAAAGTGCGCATACCAATGTTTTTAACTCCATATTGCTCGACCTGTTATGGCGCGATTACTTCAGGTTTATGTTTAAAAAACATGGACAAAAGTTTATTGCCCTGAAGGCAGGCGGCCAAAACACAACCGATATTGCCGACAACCAGGATGAGCTTTTTGAAATATGGAAAAAAGGCGCCACCGGCATACCGCTGGTTGATGGCTTCATGCATGAGTTGAACACCACGGGCTATATTAATAAGTACGGCAGGCAGATCGTAGCTGGTTTTTTGGTGAACGACCTGAAGATAGATTGGGTGAAAGGCGCGGAATATTTTGAAGAGAAGCTGATCGATTACTCTCCTGCAAGCAATTGGGGTAACTGGGCCTTTATTGCGGGAGTTAATAACCCGGTGGAAAGCCGGTATAACATCGCGCCAAGGCCGGCGCTGGAAATGGAGACGTGAAAGACAAAAGGTGCTTTTGGATTTCCCGTAACTATCAGAATTCAGACTTTCGGACTGTCCGACTTTCGGACTGTCCGACTTTCGGACTTTCGGACTAATCCGATAATTATTACAGAAAGATGAAGATCTAAAAAGTAACTTTCCGATCAATTCAACGTCAAATAGCCGTTATGAACCCGTTTGAACAATACACGCTGGCGATCGGTCTCCTCGCTATCGCTTTCGAGGGGGTATCCTATATTCGCGAATTTATTCAAAAGATCTTTCACAAAACTTAAGAAAATGGCTGCTGCAGTACGTCGATTGGTGTGCTGATGCAGGTCGAATCATGTTATTTTACACACATTTACGGCGAGGTAAGCGCGAAGTTTTATAAATAATTTATAAAGTTTCTAAAGCGATATGCTTACTTTTGTACCGTTTTATAGATTGGTTTCCCATGGATCGCCTCAATTATATTAACAGCGGAAACGCTGCGTACATTAGTTCCTTATATGAATCGTATCAACAAGACCCTGAATCAGTAGACTTTGGCTGGCAAA
Organism: Bacteroidota bacterium; assembly: GCA_013286235.1. GTDB lineage: Bacteria > Bacteroidota > Bacteroidia > Sphingobacteriales > Sphingobacteriaceae > Mucilaginibacter. The sequence goes on along the minus strand of JABDGE010000027.1, from coordinate 29,429 downwards.
AATTCTTCGAGGGATTTGACTTTGGGAGAGATAACACCACAGTCGCTGCTGCGACTCCTGAAACAAACGAACATTTTTTAAAAGAAATAAACGTACTGAATATGATAGACGGGTATCGCGGTCGCGGGCACCTGTTTACCAAAACCAACCCTGTGCGGGAGCGGCGCAAATACTTCCCCGGCAAAGAGCTGGAAACCTTTGGTTTAAGTGATGCAGACCTGGATACGGTGTTTAATGCCGGTGTTGAAGTAGGCCTCGGCCCCGCCAAATTGAGCGAAATACGCGACTTGCTCGAGGAAACCTATTGCCAGGCTATCGGCGCTGAATATAAGTATATCCGCAACCCCATCAAGATAAAATGGTTTGAAGGCCGGATGGAAAGCAAAAGGAACACGCCTTCATTCACGGTTGAGGAAAAAAAGCTGATGCTGAACAAGCTGAACGAGGCGGTAGTGTTTGAGAGTTTTTTGGGCACAAAATTTTTAGGGCAGAAACGCTTTTCGCTTGAAGGCGCCGAGGCACTGATCCCTGCACTGGATTCAGTTGTTCAAAACGGATCGGAACTGGGTATTGAAGAGTTTATCATCGGGATGGCGCATCGCGGCAGGCTGAATGTGCTCACCAATATCATGGAAAAGCCTTATAAGGAGATATTTTCGGAATTTGAAGGCAAGAACTTTGAGGAGGACACCCCTTTCGGTGGCGACGTAAAATACCACCTCGGTTACTCAACCGATGTTATTACTCCCGGGGGCAAGCATGTGCACCTTAGCCTTTGCCCCAACCCTTCGCACCTTGAGGCTGTTGATCCGGTAGTTGAAGGCCTTACACGTTCAAAAATTGATTTTAAGTATAAGGACGATCATTCCAAAATCTGCCCGATATTGATACATGGCGATGCCTCGGTTGCCGGACAAGGCATTGTTTACGAAGTTTTGCAAATGGAAAAGCTGGATGGGTATAAAACCGGCGGCACCATCCATATTGTGATCAATAACCAGATAGGCTTTACCACCAATTACAAGGATGCCCGTTCGAGCACTTACTGCACCGATGTGGCAAAGACGGTATTATCGCCGGTTTTCCATGTTAACGGCGACGATGTAGAAGCGTTGGCTTACGTTGTAAACCTTGCAATGGAATACCGGCAGGTTTTTCATGAGGACGTTTTTATCGATATTTTGTGCTACCGCAGGTATGGCCATAACGAGAGCGATGAGCCAAAGTTCACGCAGCCCGTACTTTACAAGGCGATAGAAGCCCACCCCAATCCTTTAGAGATCTATAAGCAGAAATTGGAGGCCGAAGGCAGCGTTGATGCAGCTTACGCGGCTGAGCTTGAAAAGAATTTCAGGAACCAATTGCAGGCGCAACTGGACGAATCAAAAGCTGCCGATAAAATTACCGAAACGCTGCAGATGTACGAAGGTGCATGGCAGGGATTGCACATTGCCGGCCCCAGAGAGTTTTTTGCGCCTACGGATACCGCTGTGCCCGAAGATGAATTGATCGAGATCGGTAAAAAAATAACGGTGCTGCCCGAAGGCAAAGAGTTTTTCAAGAAGATTGAAAAGCTTTTTGAAGAGCGCAATAAAATGGTAACCAAGACCCATATTTTTGACTGGGCGATGGGTGAGTTGCTGGCTTATGGTTCGCTTTTAAAGGAGGGGCACCCCATAAGGCTGAGTGGAGAGGATGTTAAACGCGGCACCTTTTCGCACCGGCACGCGGTATTGACGCTGGTGGATTCGGAAGACGAATACACGCCGCTGGATACCATTGATGCACAGGCTAAATTCAGCATTTACAACTCTCTTCTTTCGGAATATGGCGTTTTGGGTTTCGAATATGGTTATGCCATGGCCAACCCGAATGCATTGACGATATGGGAAGCGCAGTTCGGCGACTTTTTTAACGGCGCCCAAATCATCGTGGACCAATATATCGCCAGCGCCGAAACAAAATGGCAGCGTGGCAATGGATTGGTGATGCTGTTGCCGCACGGTTATGAAGGGCAGGGCCCTGAGCACTCGTCAGCACGCGTAGAGCGTTTTATGGAGCTTTGCGCCGATAACAACATACAGGTAGCCAATTGTACCACTCCGGCCAACTTGTTCCATATTTTGAGGCGGCAGCTGTTAAGAGAGTTCCGCAAACCACTGATCATTTTCACACCCAAAAGCTTGCTGCGAAGCCCGAAATGTGTGTCTAAATTGGAGGAGTTTACTCAAGGAAGATTCCACGAGCTTTTTGATGACGAATATGCTGATCCCAAAAAGGTAAAACGCGTATTGCTGTGTACCGGGAAAATATACTACGACTTACTCGAAAAACAACAGGCCGATAAACGCAAAGACGTGGCCATTGTGCGCATTGAGCAGTTGTACCCAACGCCATTGGTGCAGATATTGAAAATAAAGGCAAAATATAACAAGGCCACCGAGTTTTTCTGGGTGCAGGAAGAGCCCGAAAATATGGGTGCATGGCCGTATATTTGCCGCAAGTTCCATAACGATAAATTAATAAACCTGAATGTGATTTCGCGCCACGAGGGGAGCAGTACTGCCACCGGTTTTGCAAAACAGCATGCCGCACAGCAACTGCACATCGTTTCCAAGGCATTTGAAGCCCCTGCCGGCAAACAGGTGAAGGCTGCGGTTAAGGAAACAGCAGAAAAGATGGCCCATGTTGGAGCGGATTAGTTTAAGTCTGAAGTCTTATCCCGATAGCTATCGGGACGAAAGTCTTGAGTTTTAAATTTTGGTTTTGGATTGGGACTTACGAAATACTACCACAAATTATGAGTTTAACGATAAAAGTTCCGCCGGTGGGCGAATCAATTACGGAGGTTACGCTTTCAAGCTGGAAAAAGAAAGACGGCGACGCTGTAAAAATGGATGAAGTAATAGCTGAGTTAGAATCGGACAAGGCTACTTTTGAGCTTACCGCAGAAAAGGATGGAATTTTAAAAATAACAGCCCATGAGGGGGATACCTTGCCTGTTGGAGCGGTTGTTGCAACGATAGAAGACAACGGTGCGACTGCAGCAACGCCGGTAAAATCCGCTGCTCCTGCCGCGCAGCCGCAGCCAGAAGTTGTTGCAAATGCGCCTGCTCCTCCACCAGCTAATGCCGTTCCGGTTACTGCCGCTACCAGCCCTTCGGCATCGGTGGCACTTGATGTAAAAGTGCCGGCTGTAGGTGAATCTATCACCGAGGTTACCTTATCGCGCTGGATTAAAAAAGATGGCGATACCGTAGCCATGGATGAAGCCATTGCGGAACTTGAATCGGACAAGGCTACTTTTGAGCTTACCGCGGAAAAGGCGGGTATATTAAAAACATTGGTTAAAGAAGGCGATACCGTACCTGTGGGCGCTGTTGTTTGCCGCATCGAAAGCACTGCTGCTAATGCGGTGGTTGTCGCCAGCCCTAATGGTGCAGCGCCCGTGGCTGCTCCCGCACCTGTATTGGCTGATAAGAGTTATGCATCGGGCACACCGTCGCCTGCTGCAGCAAAAATACTCGCTGAAAAGGACTTGGACCCCAAAGCGGTGAGCGGGACGGGCGTTGCGGGTCGTATTACCAAAGAAGATGCTTTGCTTGCTGAAAAGGTATCGGAAAACCCCCAGGGTAAAGTTGCGCCTGATACCATAGCAACGCCTGCTCCTACCGTTAAAACGGAGGCTCCAAAACCTGCGGTAACCAGCGGTCCGCGTTCGGAGCGCCGGGAAAAAATGTCGTCGCTGCGGAAGACCGTTGCCAAGCGATTGGTGGCTGTTAAAAACGAAACGGCGATGCTGACCACTTTTAATGAGGTGGATATGTCGCCGATTATGGAGCTTCGGGCTAAGTACAAGGATAAATTCAAAGAAAAGTATGGCGTGGGCCTGGGCTTTATGTCGTTCTTTACCAAGGCGGTTTGCGAAGCTTTGAAAGAATGGCCTGCTGTGGGGGCACGTATAGATGGTGAGGAAGTAGTTTACAGCAATTATGCTGATATTTCCATAGCGGTTTCTGCTCCGAAAGGCCTTGTTGTTCCGGTGATACGGAATGCTGAGGCGATGAGCCTTGCTGAAATCGAGAAAGCGGTTGCGGCCCTCGCCGTAAAAGCGCGTGAAAATAAACTGACCATCGAAGAGATGACAGGCGGTACCTTTACCATTACCAATGGCGGGGTGTTTGGGTCGATGATGTCGACGCCGATTCTTAATTCGCCACAGTCGGCGATACTGGGGATGCACAATATTGTGGAGCGGCCTATTGCCCTGAACGGGCAGGTGGTTATCCGACCAATGATGTATGTGGCCTTATCCTATGATCACCGTATAATTGACGGCCGGGAATCGGTTAGCTTTTTGGTGAGGGTGAAACAGTTGCTGGAGGATCCTGCGAGGTTGCTGCTGGGTGTGTGACCGTTGATTTCAGCAGATTTTTATGATTTCGCTGATTTCCTGCGAGGCCTAAGTCCCACACTTAAAAGTAATGCGTGATAATCAGCCGGGGACGGATGGCACAGCCAGGAAACAGTCGGCTAAAGTGCCCAGGAACGTATGATAGTGGGTTCGAGCATTGTTGACGCATATCCGTTTTCCGGGTTGAATGGGACAGAACTGTGCCTGTGGACAATTACCCAATATTCTTTTAACTTACGATAACAGGTTGTTTCGCGCCACCACATTTGAAGCTTTGAGCCGTCGCTTTTCGTTGCGTCTACATGCCGTAAGCAATAACTGAAAGCCACATTTCCTGATGCAGCTACCTTTAGGTCGTGAATCTCGATGCCGATCGGGCCATCAAATGAGGAGAACCAGCTTTTCATTCTTTCCCGGATCTCATTTATCCCATTATATTCGAGTGGATCTACCACATCAAATGTCAAGGTCTCCGCTGAAAACAGGGGAATCAGGCCGTTGATGTCTTTGTTTTGTATGAATGCGGTTTCCTTTTGAACAAATTCTCTTATTTTGTTTTCTTAGAACTCAGTTTGTTCTTCAGGTTTCATATTTGTTTGATTTTTGGCGTTTGACTTGATCGCCCTGTTGTCTGGGAAACAATGGTTTGGGTTATTAGTTTCGAGAAGTCGGGTTATGTCTTTTAAATGACCAACGACGATAAAGCTGGAAATGGTTGCCAGGAATGTTGTCTGAACCGGGATGAAGCGGATTATTCGGATTATGCTGATTTTTCAATGGATGGAATGACAGGAAAAATTGAGTTCAAATTATCCTGCTTAACCAATTGAACAGAAGAAGGACAAGGTACTGCAGTATTAAAATTCCATCCACATAAAAGAAATAGTAATACTCATTTTTCTCCCAGGATGAGCGGAAGATGAGCCAGCCGGCGATCACGACCGTCAGCGTTAAGGCCCAAAAATCGCCGTTGAAGCCGTTTCCCCTGAATAAAAATAGCAACACGATATATCCCGCCAGCAGGACCTGGCAAAACAGGTAGGCATTTTTTTCGCCCCATACGACGGCTATGGTTTTCAGGCCGGACTGTCGGTCTTCGAAAAGGTCGCGGATGTCGAAAGGGACGGTTAGTGCCCCGATAAGTAAAAATCGTTTGGCAATGAGGATGGTGGTATCGCGCATAGAGATATTTGCGAGGTGCAAATGCTGGGCCTCCATCACCGGCAACAGTACGATGCTCATGGTCCATACCAGGGTGATGAGGAACTGCTTGAGGCCGGGGATGTTGCGAAGGCCGAATTTTTGGTCGCCAATAGAAAAGAGCGGAATGCTATAGGCAAAGGAAAGCACCGCCAGGAACGTGAGTAGTATCCGTGACTCGATCGATATCAAAAAAAACAGCGGGATTAGCGAGAGCAGGGATACGATGGTCAGGGTGACCATAAGCCGATAGTGCGAAAAAAACCATCGGACGCGTTTATGAGGCGAATGCTCCGGGTCTTTTTCACCAGGGAAGAGAATACTGAAGTTGTAGATACCGAGCGTGGAGGTAAACAGCAGGCCGATAACGGCTTCGACAGGTTTGGCCCCGATAAGGGAGAACGTGACCAGGCCCTGAGCAACGGCGCACAAAGCCATAAAAACGTTACTGAAAAGCAGGAAATCAAAGGCCGGCTGGAATATTTTTTTCATCTGATGCTTGATGTTCCTTGCCAGCCCATGTTAAGATGTTAAGGCGGGATCGGGGCCGGATTTTAGTGTAAATATCGTAATCTCCGGCAGAATTCCAACCCTTCCGCCAAAACCATAAAAGCCGTAGCCTACATTAACATATATCTGTTGCCCGCCCCGGCGATAAAGGCCTGCCCACTCGCGGTAAAGGTACTCAATAGGGCTCCATTGGAACTCCGGCGTACGGATGCCGCATTGCATCCCGTGGGTATGCCCGGCAAATACCATATCGATTTGCGGGTAATGCGGCAGCACCTGGGCCCGCCAATGTGAAGGATCGTGAGATAGCAACAGTTTTACCGGGAGGTCATCGGTGTTTTTTATGGCAAGGTCCATGCGGCCGTATTTCGGAAAGCGGCTCAGATCGCCCCAGTTTTCGACGCCGAGAATGCCAATCTCTTCGTTGCCTATCTTTAAGCGGCGGTTTTCGTTCCTCAATAAGTCCCACCCCATTGTTTTATGGCAGCCGGTTATTTCGTCGAAGTTTTTTTGTTTTGCCTGGGGGCTGGGCCAATCGATGTGATCGCCGTAGTCGTGGTTGCCCAGCGAAGAAAATACACCGAGTGGCGCTTTAACTTTACTGAATAGGTCCTGGTAATGGTACATATCGCTGCTTAGGATATTTACGAGGTCGCCCGTGAAAAATATAAGGTCTGCTTTTTCGCGCATCAGCATTTCTACGCCTCTCGAGGCGGCTTTTTTACTGTAAAAGTTGCCTGAGTGGATGTCGGATATCTGGCCAATTCGCAGGCCGTCAAAGGCCTTCGGCAGGTTATCGAGGTAGAGGTACTGGTACCTCACATGGTAATCGTACAGGCCGTCTGTCATTTTGAGTCTGAACATGCCAAGCGGTATGGTCCCTGCCAACAACCCGGCTTTCAGCAAAAATTCAGAGCGCGGGATATCATCGGCGGCCGGCTTTTTTTCGGGTTCTTTTACTTTTGCGATGGGCTTTCGGGTGAGGCGAACGAATAGCCGGCGAATATCATCGGCCAATAAAAACAAGGTGAAACAAAACTCGAAAAGCAGGGAAACGAAAAACAATATGATCACGGCGAGCCGAAAGCCCAGGCTTACTTTAACATAAACCACTAACAGCAGGAAGGTCAGCAGTAATACCGAATATGCGGCAAAAGCTACCCGGAACGCTTTTGTACCCAAGAAGCGCCAATTTTTTGACAGGCTGTGCAATCCTGAAAAGGCATATCCGTCAATGAGCAAAACTGCAATAACAAACAGCAACAGGTTAAGGGAAAATCCATTCATAGTGTAGCGTTAGATGTGAGCAAATTAATAACGGTCGTCGTCAAGGTCGATATCGTCATCGTCGGGCTGCAAGTTAAAAAGGCTGTTGAACATATCGGAAAAAGCGAAGCCATTATCCAGGAAACCTTTGTTCAACTGCGAAAACTCCGACAGGCCATGCAAAACAAATTCCATCAGCAGCAACTCCTGGTTTTCGGCTAGCCGGGGATGAATTTTTTTTACCAGATTTTTTAAGCCGGTAACGGAATTCAATGCTTTCTTATATTCCTGCTGGGGAAGCTGGTCGATCACGGCGAGGTTGTTCCCATCGCCAAACCAATTGATGATCTCTGCGTATGGATTTGGCGCCTTCGCTTTTTTCGATTTTTCAGGGTCCGGGAAAAATTTCAGCATGAGCGTTTTGATGGCCTTCCCGATTAAAATGTTGGCTACTTTGCCGGGGCCTTCCAGCTCGCCTTCGTAAACCAGTTCAATTTTCCCGGTAATGGCCGGGATAACACCCAAAAAGTCGGAAATCCGCACGACAGTGGTTTTTTCCTTGTTGATGAGCATCCGCCGTTCCGCATTGCTGATCAGGTTTTCATAAGCGGATATGGTTAAACGCGCCGATACACCGGATTTTTTGTCGACATATTCGGAATTCCGCGCTTCAAATGCGATCTGCTCCACAAGGTCTTTCACCAGGCCATCTGCCTCGACAGCGATCTGCTGATCATACGTCAGCGACGCTTCCTGCTGGGTGATCTTGCGGGAAATCTCGACTGAACGCGGATAGTGCGTGAGGATCTGGCTTTCGATACGGTCTTTCAAAGGCGTAACGATGGAACCGCGATTGGTATAGTCCTCGGGATTGGCAGTGAATACAAACTGGATATCCAATGGCAGCCGCAACTTAAAGCCACGTATTTGTATGTCTCTTTCCTGCAAAATATTAAACAGCGATACCTGTATCCGGGCCTGCAGGTCGGGCAATTCGTTGATGACGAAAATACCGCGGTGCGCGCGCGGGATAAGTCCGAAATGAATAACCCGCTCGTCGGAGTAATTCAATTTCATGGTGGCGGCTTTGATCGGGTCCACATCGCCGATAAGGTCGGCAACGGTAACGTCGGGCGTGGCTAATTTTTCAGTATAACGTTCGGAGCGGTGAACCCAGGCTATGGGGGTGTCATCACCGTGGATGGTGACCTCATGGTGCCCGAACCAGGAAATCGGGTTTAATGGATCGTCATATAATTCAGAACCTTCGATGTACGGCATATACTCATCCAGCAGGTTTACCAGCAGGCGGGCAATACGCGTTTTTGCCTGCCCACGTAAGCCCAGCAGCAAAATGTTATGGCGGGAGAGAATAGCGGTTTGCAGATCAGGAATAACGGTGTCCTCAAAGCCCACTATCCCTTCAAACCCGCCTTCACCATGCTGCAGCTGTTTAATCAAGTTGGCCCGCAATTCTTCCTTCACCGACCGGCTTTTATAGCCCCAATCCTTCAGTTGGCCAAGAGTTTTTATACTTAATAGTTTGTTCGTCATTAGTTGTTCTTTTTATCCATAGTCGATGGACCGCAATCCATCGTTCCATTTGTTATAGAGGATTAAACCCGATTTGTCGTTTATTCATCTGCACGTCTTCTCATCCACCATTCTCCGGCCATGATCCATGAACCATGAACCTTCTCTCGTCCGCACACCTCGTGCGCCGTAGCTTAGCGAAGGAGCATCCGCACATCCGCCATTCTTCGGCCATGAACCATTATCTATTAACCATGAACCTCCTCGCATCTGCTCATCTGCACACCTCGTGCGCCGTAGCTTTAGCGAAGGAGCATCCTCACTTGTAATTGCTAACTTCGATCAAATTCTCATCCGGATCGCGGAAGTAAATGGAGTGCATTTTGCCCATGGCGCCGGTACGCTGTACAATTCCCTGTATTTGTATGTTTTTACTTTCCAATTCTCTTTATATATCATCAAGCGAATCTTCCACAATGAAGCAAATGTCGATTGCGCCGGGTGTCGGTTTATCCGCCTTCGGCTCAAATTCCGATCCTTTTTGGTGCAGGTTCAGCTTCTGGTTGCCAAACTTCAGCGCTTTCCGGCGCACCGAATAGGTTTCCACCTGCATGCCCAATATGTCGTGGTAAAAGCTGCAGGTAGCTTCGATATCTTTTACGGTTAAAACCAGGTGGTCAATTCGTTCGACTTTCATTTGTTTAGTTCATGGTTGATGGTTCATAGCTGCCGGGTCGTCGACAATCAATTATTGCGCACTAACGGCTGAATATCCGCAGATCCAAACAACATCTGCACATTTGCATATCTGCACATCACCTTACTGTTTTCCTCCGGTTGCGAATATAATCCTCAAAAATATATTCGCCCAAACCGTTCAGCGAGCTGTAAAATGCTTTACCGCCGTTGGTTTCGGTAAATTTACGAACAAATTGCTGCAGGTAGGGGTCCTTGGCGATCATAAAGGTGGTGATGGGTATTTTTAGCCGTTTGCATTGGGCGGCCATATTGAGCGTTTTGTTCACCACTTTGCGATCGAGGCCGATGCTGTTTTTATAATATTTTGTTCCTTCCTTCAGGCAGGTTGGCTTGCCGTCGGTGATCATGAATATCTGCTTGTTATGGGTTTTTCGCCGGCGCAGCAAGTCTGTGGCCAATTCCAGCCCGGCGTAGGTATTGGTATGATATGGGCCAACCTGCAGATAAGCCAGGTCCTTTAAGGCAATGGGCCAGGCATCGTTACCAAACACTACAATATCTAAGGTATCTTTTGGATACTTGGTTTTAATTAATTCCGCTAAGGCCATTGCCACTTTTTTGGCGGGGGTTATTCTGTCCTCGCCGTAGAGGATCATGGAATGCGATATATCGATCATCAACACCGTGGAAGTAAGGGTTTTATAATCCATTTCCTCCACTTCGAGGTCGCGCTCGGTCATCATAAAATCGCCGATGCCGTGGTTTACCTGTGCGTTGTGGATGGACTGCGTCATGTCGATCTGGTCGAGGCTGTCGCCAAATTCAAACTCGCGGCGCTCGGCATTCTTTTCATCGCCCTGCCCGGATTGCGGGGAGCGGTGGTTGCCTTTGCCTGATTTTTTGAGCTTGCCGAAGATCTCCTCCAATGCGGACTGACGGATACTTTGCTCGGTTTTGGCCGTTATCTTGAATTCACCCTTGTCGTTTTCCTCGGTGAGGTAGCCTTTCTCCTTCAGGTCGTCGATAAAATTACCCATGCCATATTGGTCGTTGGTAATGTTATACTGCTTGTCGAGCTCGTTCATCCAGGCCAAAGCTTCGCCTGCATCGCCCGATGTATAATTCAGCAATTCGAGAAATAATTTGAGCAGCTCATCAAAGCCGCCTTTCGGTAATTGATTTGGGGTAAACTTCGAAAATTCAAAACCACGCATACGGAACCCTTTCTAACTATAAAGAAACGGATAATTTTTTTTAAAAGTTTGGTGCGGGAGAGATTAATTGGAATTGTTAGGTATGGATGACAAAAGAAATTCAATAAACAGATGTTAGTTTGGCATCAACCATTCCTGTTGTTTACTTAATAAGTTGTATTTGTAAACACCTGCTTGCATCCCGGCGTAAACAATATTATCGTGGATGATTAAAGAATTGGGATCGAGATAGTACAAAATGCCCTTCTCAACGAGTGTGGTGGTTTTCAAGTTGTCGTCAACTTCCAAAAGACTTTTTGAAGTTATTATTATAAAATTATTCCCATACACTGCTATCGCCTCGGGTGCTGCCGGTAATTTCAGGTATTCGCTACTGATCCATTTTCCGTTTTTCTTTTGCAATGAGAGGATGCTTCCCTCCGATAACCCAAGATGTGCCAATCCCTCAATTGCGTAGACGTGATTGTTGAATCCGATAAATTGTACTACATCAACTTCGGAAATTAAATAATGATGCTTTCCATCCTTGGAAAACCAATACATGTACCCACCCCATTCGCCACGGAAAAACCCAAGCAAGTAGCCATCGTCTACCTTTAATATGGAAACTTTTCCAATCATTTGTGGTCTTTCTTTTTCGTTTGGATTTAATTTGAACGGAATGATTGACTGGTCGTCCTCTGGTGGAGCCTTGATTACCCGGACGGAATCTGATTGCATAAATACCTTCCAGTAGTTTGGGGAGTTATTATACCTTGAAAGAGTATCGCGATCTGTAGGAATTGGATAACTCTTCCAGTTTTCGATAATGTTCCAATCTGTTTGTGAACGGCAAGCCGATAAATAAAAGCAAAGGACAACAAAAAGGGAATAGGTTTTCATTTCAATCTTTAATATAGTGCAAAATACAAGGCAAAGAACTAAAACTAAAACTTTTGGCAAAATTTCTTTAAATAGTATTACCCAAGATCATTTTTTGTCTCTTGATCTATTACTCCTGTGGCCTTGTTGTAACGTATTAAACTCAATCGCGTCTTAATCCTTAAATGGTCGAAATCTTCCAAAACATCCGTAAAATATACACGTTCGCGCAGCCATGCGAGGAATTGGCAGACCACGTCGAATTTTTCTCGGAATCATCTCCCGAGGCTACCCGTCAATACATCGCCGGCCAATATTTTTCGGTGAAAATGTTCGCCAGCTGGACCCCTACCTTTTACATTAACCTGGGCGCGCCGTATGAGATACAGGTGGGCAGCAAACGCCATTTTATCGGAGCCGATGAGGATATTTTGATCCTGAGAAATTCCATTGTTGAGCGCTACAATTCGCCAACGGATAATATTTTTACGGTTAAATTTTACCCGGGCAGCCTGGAGGCTTTGCTCGGCATCAAACAAAGCCTATTAGCCGACAAGGTGGTTAGCCTCAATAAGATATTGCCGGCCAATTTGCTGCACCTGGTTAAACAACCGATTGGTTTTAGTGAGCGCATAGCGCTGATAGAACAATTCTTCCTAACTAATTACCGCAAACAACCTGATCATTATATCAAATTTGTAAAAGACGCCATCGATAATTTTTCGGAAGCCGGCCTGCAAGCCAGTAACAGCGACCTTGCCGAACGGATGTTCAGTACCTCGAAAACCATCAACCGCTATTTTAACCAGGTGATCGGCACCTCGCCCAAAAGCTACTTTTCCATCATGCGCGCCCGCACGGCCCTAACCGCTTATGTGCACAGTAAACCCGGGTTTATTCCGTATGATTACGGCTATTATGACATGAGTCATTTTTATAAAGATGTGGTGAAGTTTACCGGGCAAAAAGTTGGCGGCCATAGAAATTAGCGATTGTCCGTTTTTTACTAAATTTCTTTTTCCCGATCCTTTTACTTTGCTGAACAAGAAATAAAGATGAAAATCCAATATATACTTAGCGCCCTGGTTTTAATTTTAACGGCACAGCGTTCCGTCGCCCAAAATCAAAAATACACCCCTAAAATAGAACCCTGTGCCTGCGTCTTCAAAGCCGACAGTAACCATAAAGAACATTGCGCTTACCTGGTGGTTCCAGAAAACAGGAGCAAACCCAATGGCAAAACCATTAAGCTGCCTTTTATAATTGTTGAAAGCAATAACCCCAACAAGCACAAGGATCCGGTGCTCTACACCGCCGGCGGTCCGGGAGCGAGTTCACTGCACGGGGTAGCCTCCGTATACCGAAGGCAATTCTTAAAGGAGCGGGATTACATCGCCTTTGAGCAAAGAGGAACGTGGTTTGCACTACCCACGCTATCATGCAATGGAATGGCCGAGGCTGTAAAAGAAGCCTATCGCAAGGACCTGCCGCTGGACAACATGGTGGTGGCCGCCGCAAAAAAATGCCGGCAGGAATTAATTGCCTCCGGCGTTGACCTTGATGCCTATAACACAATCGAGAATGCGGCCGACATTGAAGATCTTCGCCGCGCGCTGCATATCGACTCCATCAACCTCGTCGGCATTTCTTATAGCGGCGGCCTTATGCTGACCGTGATGCGCAATTTCCCGCAGCATATCCGATCGGTTGTGCTTGATTCTCCGCTGCCCGGCTTTGTAAATTACGAGGAGGATGCGCTGTTTAACATCAACGACGCCTTTAACCGGATCTTCGACAATTGCGGTCGCGACTCGACCGATAAAGCCCTGTACGGGAATATGAAAGCACACTTTCAAAACTATTTCACCACCATCGGCGACAAAGTGTTTACCTTAAAATATCTCGAAAAAGGCACAAAAGACAGCATAACGATAAAATACCGGCGCAGCGAGTTGCTTGATTTTTTGGTAAATATGTTGTCGGCAAATGATCAGATAAAGCACGTGCCTTATATCATCAACCAGCTGATAGCCGGTAAGCAACATCAATACATGACCAATTATTTCGACGGCATTTTTAATTCAGGCAGCCGCAACACGCTGGGTATGCGCTTTTCCATGTATTGTTCTGAGCAGATCAATTACGCCGATCAAAAAATCATCGACAAGCAAAACGAAATCTTCCCCTACCTGGCCGGTTACCGGTTTAACAGTCCGAACCGCCCTATTTGCGATTGTTGGAAGGTGAAGTCTGTTGATAAGATCGCTAAAACCCCGGTATATTCCAACATCCCGTTGTTATTAGCATCTGGCGATACTGATCCTTACTGCCGGCCATTTTATAATGACCTGATCCATCATTTCATACCCAACAGCCAGCGGCTTATCTTTACCGACAAAACACATGCGCCGTTATTAAATACCAAAGTCGGTGATGAATTGCTGGCGCAGTTCCTGGCCAACCCGATGCAGAAAGTTATCCCCGACGGTAAAAGTGTAGTGGCTTATTAAATTTATACAAGAAATGAAGAAGTTTATATTGGCACTTTATATATGCGGCACATTTTTTTCCTGCTTCGCGCAACAAAAGGACAACCGGATTGTGATCGGAACCGGAGACACCGTTTATTCAAAGATTTTGAACGAAAAACGGGTGGTTTACATCCACGTGCCTGGTGGCGATAAAAACGAGCGATACCCCGTTTTGTACGTCCTGGACGGCGAAGATCATTTCCAATCTGCCGTGGCTATTATTGAACAGATAGCCGGCATTATACCCCATATGGTGGTCGTCGGCATTACCAACACCGACCGTGAGCGGGATTTGACCCCTACGCATGTGGAACCCTATGCATTGCTCAACCCAAATGAATCAAAACATTCAGGCGGGGGCGAAAACTTTATGGCTTTTATCGAAAAGGAATTGATCCCGTACATAGATGCGCATTGCCCTACTACCGGCTACCGGGTTATCAGCGGGCATTCATTGGGCGGCCTGGCTGTCATGAACGCTTTTTTCAATCATACCCAACTGTTCAACGCCTATATTGCTATTGACCCAAGTATATGGTGGGATCACGAGCAATGGATAAAAAAACAGGAAGGTGAACTATCTCAACGCGACTTTAACAATAAAGGCCTGTTTGTGGCCATGGCCAATAACATTCCTACCGGAATGGATACGATCAGCCTATTTAAGGATACCACAGTTGTCGCGCCGGTTACCCACGCTACGTTCCCTTTTGTACAGGCGCTCCGTCGTGCTAACCCCAAAGGATTGCGATGGGGATCGAAATTTTATCCTAACGAGTGGCATGGCTCGGTGGAATTGAATGCCGAATACGACGCTTTGCGGTATTTGTTCGATTTTTATCGTTTCGACATCCGTAAGCTAAGAGAAAACCCGGACCTGAACGCCGATTCGCTGTTGAATGCTCATTTCGAACAAGTTTCCGCAATAATGGGTACCAGGGCTGTGCCCGGCGAAGAGAATGTGAACAACCTCGGTTATTTTTTTATGAGTATCAACAAATTGGACAAAGCCTACGCCCTTTTGAAAAGAAATACGGTCAATTATCCGCGAAGCTCAAATGCCTGGGACAGCCTCGGCGACTACTATGTTGCCGCCGGTGATAAACCAAAAGCAATCGAAGCATTTAAAAAGTCATTGAGCCTGCAGGAAACGCAGGACACGCGCAAGAAGCTGAACGAACTTCTGGGCCTGAAGTAATTTAAATTTAGCTTATTTACAGGCTTGTCTAAAATAGAGAAGCTTACTGATAATCAGTCTTTTGCCATCCACCTTCTGCTCTACGCTTTTAGCTTTTCGCTTTTAGCCAATGCTTTATCCGCCCACTTTACAGCAACTCGTTCCCGGTACCTGGCATAATTGGCTTTGAAAGCCATTTTAAGCACACTGTCCAGCCCGCCTTTTATGGCCAGGTTGTAAATACTTGCTGCTTTGCGTGTGATGGATGCATCCCATGCGCGAAGACTTAATGAATAACCGCCTTCCAAATATTTCATCCAATGCCAGTAGCCGGTTGGCATAAAAAGGGTATCGCCATGCTCTAAAAAAACTTCGGAGCCTTGAATGCCCTTAAGCGATGGAAATTTATCGACATCGGGGTTCAATACATCATATTCCTCAAGCGCATAGGTGGCGTTGGGAATACAGTATAATCGCCGTTTCCATTTGTTTTCAAACAAGATCACATGTTTCTTTCCACCGAAATGGGTATGGAAGATATGCGGCAGGTCGATGTCGTAATGCAAAAAAGTGACCGAATTGGAGCCGCCAAAAAACATCGAGGGCATGCTTTCTAAAAAGCCGCCCATTAATTCCTTAGGAAACGCGATATCGTTCAATAATTGTGGCGCATGTTTAAAGATGTTGAAGAAGAATATCCTTAGCTCGGTTGGTTCGGACATGATCAGGTCGATATAATCATCAAAAGGCATTTCGGCAGCGGCGGAGTTGATGGGTTTTGACGGATCGGCCTTTGAGTTATCGTACAAGGGTACGATCTTTTTGCCTACAGTTTGCTTTAAGTAATCCGGTGTCCATTTTTCCCTGGCCGGCCAATTGTTGGTGAGGCCTTTTATAACCAGCGGACGGCGCGGCTCCAAATAGTGCTTTTTAAAATCGGAGGGACTAATATTTTCGACTGTGTCAACGGGCGCGAGTATAAAACTCATGTTAGCATTTTCCCGGCTTAACATAAGCTTTACAAAACCTACAACAAGGAAAGTATCAAAATAACGAATTAATATGACAATGTATATTAACGAATTGTTAAATAAACTTTTGGGCGATAATTTCAGTTTGCAGTTCGCGGTGCGCAGTTGGTCGGCAATTGGCAGTTCGCAGTTGGCAGTTTGCGAAAAAATATCGCGAGCCATCAGGGAGAGTTTGCAGTTTGTGGCTGGCATGCACAAAATCATATTGAGTATACTCAAACAAAAAACCCGGCGCTTGTTGCAACCGGGCTTCTTTTTTCGAAGGTAGATTAAATATTCTGTGCGGCCGTGAGCTTGTAAAACTGCCCACTCACCACTGCCAACTCACTTAACCGGAGTTTTGTGCAGTGCCGGGCTTTTAGACTGCCAACTGCGTACCGCTAACTGCCAACTGACTTAGTTTGGCATCAAAACTGTATTCACTACCTGGATAACGCCGTTGCTTTGATTTACGTCGGCGATGGTAATCCATGATTTGCCGCCCTTTTCGTCCACCAGGTATAATTTTTTGCCTTTAGCCATCACGGTTAAAGCCCCGCCTTCAACGGTGGTAAGGGTAGCGGAGCCATTGCCGGCTTTTACTTTATCCCAAAGATCCTGCGAGCTTAAACGGCCTGCAACTACATGGTAGGTTAAGATCTTTGTTAGCGTGCCTTTGTTTTCGGGCTTTACCAGGTTATCCACCGTGCCGGCAGGTAATTTGTCAAATGCTTCATTGGTGGGTGCGAATACGGTAAACGGACCGGCGCTTTCCAATGTTTCTACCAAACCGGCGGCCTTTACGGCTGCTACCAGGGTAGTGTGGTCTTTCGAGTTTACTGCATTTTCAACAATGTTTTTTGTTGGGTACATAGCTGCACCGCCCACCATCGGGTCGGTTTGAGCGTTTGCTTTGGGCGCTATTGCAATAGCTGCTAATGCAAAGGCCGCGATAATCAATTTTTTCATAGGTGTTGTGTGTTATTTGATGGAAGATACGGGGACGCGGGTCGGGCGGTTTTTGACGGCGTTATTTTTTTACATTCCGGAAAGTTGTGGAGAGACGGGAATATGCATTGGATGGCGGAGAATTTAACTACGGAGAGTACGCGGAGAATTCATGGAGAGCGCAGAGGGTGCCCGGTGATTTTTTTCTTTCGAAAAGACCTGCTTACACAGCTTCCTTTTTAAAAAAACAGGTCGGCAGCTATGCTATCTGCGTATAGTTTGCCGTTTTGGGTGAGGACAATAATTTTTTCGGATTGCGTGATCCATTCCCGTTCAAAAGCCGTTTGGGCCGCCTTAAGAAGTTCCGTCGACGAGCCGGGTGCTATTTGTTCCAGTTTGTTCAAATCCAGCCCCCACATGGTACGAAGCGAGGTCATGATATATTCGTTGAGCCGGTTGGTTTCTGTCAGAACTTCTACTTCAGCCGGTATCTCTGATTTTGCCAGTGACTGAATATACTTGCTGTTATTCGCCACGTTCCATTGCCGGGTTTCGCCGTTGTAGGAATGGGCGGAGGGGCCTACCCCCAGGTATTTCACGCCTGCCCAGTAATTGGAATTGTGCCGGGAATAATGCCCTGGTTTGCAGAAATTGGAAATTTCGTAATGCTCAAAACCGTGCGACTTCATGGCATCCATCAGGAGTATAAACTGCGCAGCGCTTTGCTCATCATTCATTGCCGGCTGTTTTTTTGTTTTGATAAACGAGGCAAGGGCCGTCCGCGGTTCCACCGTCATCGAGTAGGCGGAAATATGCGGGACATCCAGCTCAAACATTTTCTGAATGTTCGACTTCCATTTTTGATCAGTTAACAGGGGGTAACCATAGATCAGGTCGGCGGTGATACTTTCGAAGCCGGTATCCTGTGCGCGTTTTACCGAGGATTCAGCTTCGTCAGCAAGGTGGACGCGGTTCATCCATTTCAGGTCATCATCAAAAAACGACTGAATGCCTATGCTGAGGCGGTTGATATGGGTTTGCCGCAACGACCGGAGTTTTTCCGCGCTCAAATCATCCGGATTGGCTTCAATCGTTATTTCGGCATTCGCGGCCACCAGGTGAAGGTTGGTAATGGTACCTATAAGCTTGTTGATCTCATCGCCTGTGAGTAAGGAGGGCGTTCCGCCGCCAAAGTAAATGGTCTCGATGGTTTCGCCGGCGAGGTAATCTTTTTGCAGGCGCAGTTCTTTGCTAATTGCGTCCAGCAGTTCATCCTTATACTTGAGCGAGGTGCTGAAATGGAAATCGCAGTAGTGACAGGCTTGTTTGCAAAACGGGATGTGGATGTAGATGCCTGCCATTGGACAAAGGTAAGTAAAGTTGTAAGGTTGAAATGTTGGAAAGCTTTTTGAGCGCTTTAAGATGCATCAAAATTGAACAATTGCTGTATCGATTTTGGGCAGGTTAAATTTTTCTCGTAAATAAATAATTGATATACAATTGTTTGTTACTTTGGCATTTCCTCCGAAAGTCTAAAAGTTGTGAAGGCCGGGAGGCGGGAAGACAGAAGTATTACGAAGCCGAAGCCCTGGTTCGTTGTTTGCTATCCTGGCAATTTGCTGTCCTGCTGTCCTGCCGCCAACTGCCTGCTCACCACTCACCATTCACCACCCTACCTGATAATAGCCACATATCCCGATGCGGGGCTGCTGCCATTCTTCAGATCAATTATATAATAATAGGTTCCGTCAGCCAGCTTTGCACCATGATAGGTACCATCCCACGGAACGCCATAACCGACAGACGTAAATACCATTTGCCCCCACCTGGAAAATATTTGAACAGTACAGCCTGGATAAAGATCAAGGTATTTCACGTTCCAGGTGTCATTGATGCCATCGCCGTTGGGTGTAAAAGTATTCGGTACAACAATATGCGGAGGCACCGGGTTAATGGTGAGGGTTCCGGGAAAATAGGTAATGGTATAGTTGGGCGATGCGGCTCCGCTCACCGTTATCGGATACTGGCCCACGGGCGATGTTGTAACAGCGGTAGTAGTTATAACAGGTTGTGTAGTTAACTGTTCGGGGCCGTCACCGTTTACGAAGCCGATGTAATTTGCGGTCAAAACAGGATTAGCTTCACCATAAATTTTGCTTTTGTTATCGGCTGTGATTACCAAAGGAGTTGGGGAAACGGTGCTTGAGGGCATTAACAAATCCTGATCGGCGGCGCCATTACTGCTCATTACGATATTACCCGAATAGGCGCCAACAGGTGTCGCGGCCGCTAACCTGATATAAACGGTAACGGAGGCAATAGTTCCGGAGCCGCTAATAGTGACCGTGCCGTGATAGTTAATATCATTGAGGCTGACTTCGAAACCCTGGGGTGGTGTAATCAAAATACCGGATGTCGTACCTATCCCTGATACGGTAAATATCGTCGCTGTCGACGGCGTACCATAAACGGTATTTAAAGGGGACAGGTCCCCGGCAGCCGTTATTGCCGGTGGTTGTGAAGTTACCGTTAGTGTTCCCGCAACATAGGTGATAGTGTAATTGACATCAGCTGCTCCCGTTGCTGTTATCGGATACGTGCCGGGAGGCGATGTCAACGTTGCCGTCGTAGCAACTGTTGGTTGCGTGGTTAAACTTGCCCCGGTATCCCCGTTTACAAAACCGCTGTAGCTTACAGTTAGCTCCGGGTTAGGTACGCCCGAAGCTTTGGTTTGGTCATTGGCGGTGATGGTTAATGCTGCCGGGGTTATGGTTAATGTTCCTTCAATATAGGTAATGGCATAATTCGGGTCAGCGCCGCCGCCCGCGATAACAATGTACGTCCCGACAGGTGAAGTTGCCGACGCCGCAGTAGTTATAGTAGGCTGCGTGGTTAAACTTGCCCCGGTATCGTCATTCACAAAGCCGCTGTAGGTCGCCGTTAATGTCGGGTTTGCCGAGCCGTACACTTTTGTTTGATCAACCACGGTAACGGTCAATGCTGCCGGTACCACGGTTAACGTCCCGGCAACATAGGTTATGGTGTAATTGGGGTCAACTACCCCGGTAGCGGTGATGGGGTAGGTCCCGACCGGCGAGGTGGTGGTTGCGGTGGTGCTTAGTGTGGGCTGGGTTGTTAAGTTTGCATACGATTCATCATTCACAAAACCGCTATAAGTGGCGATCAATGAAGGATTCGCAGTGCCGTAAGCTTTGCTTTGATTAGACGCGGTTACGACTAAATGAGCGGGATTTACCGTACTTGCCGGCATGGCAACGTTAACGTTTGCCGCACCGGGACTGCTCAGTACGATATTTCCCTGGTAATTGCCGACAGGGGTTATTGCAGCTAACCGTATGTAAACAGGGGTGGAGTTAATAGTCCCGGTACCGTCGGCTATTTCAACCGTGCCTGTAAAATTTACATTATCGGTGCTCACCTCAAAACCTGTGGGGGGAGTAATTAAAACATTCGCATTCAGGTTTGTACCCGATACATTGAAACTGGTTGATGCTGACGGTGTGCCATAGGTAGTTGTTAATGCTGACGGGGTGCCTGTAGTTGCAATTGCAGGGCCAGTTCCGGCTTCTGCGGTAACAGAATACGCCTTTGCCCCGGGTATCAAAGCGAAGGCAGCAACTATAATAACTATACAAAGAAGAATATTTTTCAACTAATCAGGCTGTTATGAAATGTTAACCGGGAAAATCAATAGCTCCTAAATATATTGTTTTTTTAAAAAATCAGTAAGGGAAACCGGTAATATCGTAGATTTTATAAAATCTGAGCAAAACAATATTGGTTCGCGTGTCCGGCAGTCCGAAAGTCGGGACCAGGAGCAGGCGGGTTGGGGAGTTGTAAAGTCGAATGCGTAGGTTGTTCATTGCTATTATAGCAGCTCGCGGAGGAGGAGTATGCGGCGCCATTAACTAATCGCCCGTTTCCAGCTTACCTGATAACAGCGACATACCCCGATAAAGGGCCAGTGCCATTTTTCAGGTCAATTATGTAATAATAAGTGCCGTCAGCCAGCTTAGCGCCGTGGTAGGTGCCATCCCAGGGAATGCCATAGCCAATTGACGAATAAACCATTTGCCCCCACCTTGAGAATATTTGAACGCTGCAGTTTGGGTAAAGATCAAGGTATTTGATATTCCAGGTATCATTTATCCCGTCGCCATTGGGTGTGAACGTGTTGGGGATAACGAAATTTTTGACGAACACCTGGATCCTGGCCGAATCAACAGCGAAACAGCCATCTGTTGCCTCAACCGTCAACGTATAGGTGGTCGGAGTTGTGGGGCTGGCTATTGGGTTCAGGATTTTATTGTTACTCAGGCCGGAGGCAGGGCTCCAGGTAATATCGGTAATATTTCCGGTTGCTGTTGCATTTAACAGTACGCTGCTCCCTTCGCTTATGGTTTTATTCCCGCCGGCATTCGCCGTTGGTGATGGATTAACGGTCATAGTGATGCTGTTACTGGCAGCAATGCCCGGTACGGAGCAGGCGGCGCTGCTGGTCATCACGCAGTTGACGACATCGCCATTGGCCATTGAGGTGCTGTTAAAGGTCGCGCTATCCGGACCTGCATCAATCCCGTTAATTTGCCATTGGTATGCGGGTGCGCTCCCGCCATTTGTGGAAGTGGCTGTAAACGTGACAGGGGAACCGAAGCAAATATTGTTTGCTGATGTCGCTATGCTGACTGCCGGTGTCACAGGCGGCGAAACATTCATGGTGATGCTGTTGCTGGTAGCATAAGCCTGCGTGTTACAGGCGGCGTTTGTCGTCATGGTACAGCTGACAATATCGCCATCGGCAAGCAACCCGGCGCTGAATATTGCGCTGTTAGTTCCTTCATCATTGCCATTTACCTGCCAACGGTAAGCAGGGGCACTGCCGCCATTGGTTGGGCTGGCCGTGAATGTAACAGGTGAACCGATGCAAATGTTGTTTGCCGAAGCAACTATAGTTACTGAAGGTGTTACAGGCGTAGTGATGTTCATGGTAATACTGTTGCTGGTGACGGTTGCAGGAGCAACACAAATGGCGTTGCTCGTTATTGTACAGGTTACAATGTCGCCGTTGGCAAGTGTACTTGTGCTGAACGTTGTGCTGTTGGCTCCTTCATTAATGCCATTGTCCTGCCATTGATAAACAGGCGCACCGCCGGAGTTGGTTGATGCGGCAGTGAATGTGACCGTTGAACCTGCGCAAATATTGTTTTCCGAAGCTGCTATCGTTATGGACGGGCTGACGGTTGCGGTAACTGAGGCCGTTACGGCAACGTTTTGACCGGGAGCGCCGGCCGATGCCAGCACAACCATACCCGAAATATTGCCTGCCGGAGCCGAAGCTGCCGACCTGACGTAAATTGTCGTGCTGTTCACTGCACCATTAGTTGGCGTCAATATTACACTGCTGCCATAACCGCTGCCTGGGGTGAGCGATACCTCAAAGCCTGTTGGGGCAGTTGCTGTAATATTGCCGCTTAAATAAAGCCCCGAAACCGTAAACTGCTGGATATTGGGAGTTGCGGAGGCATTACCGGCACACGCAGAAATAGTGCCGGTCGCAGGCCCTGCGGTAATGATAGGGCCTGGGTTTACGGTTATGGTAAAAGTGGTTGGCGTTCCGCTGCACCCTGCGCCCGGTGTAATAAAATTACCAAATGAAATTGGGCTTGAAAATCCTGTTATAGTTGCCGTTACAGAATTTGTTGCGGTATTAATAACCGAGATATTGTTTGAATTATAATTTACCGCATAAAGCCTGCTGCCATCCGGGCTTAACGATAGCCCAAAGGGGTTTGTGCCTACCGGAATAGCGGTTATTACAGTATTGGTTGCCGTATTGATCACCGTAACGGTATTTACAGCAAATTGTACCGAATTGATGTTCTGACTAACATACAACCGGCTTCCGTCGGCGCTGATTGATAGGGCATCAGGGATATTTACGGGAATGGTGGTGACTATTGTATTTGTTGCTGTATTGATTACTGTGATACCATTACTAGAACCGCGATTTGCTACATATAGCATACCGCCATCCGGACTTATAGTTATGCCATTGGGGCTCCCACCCATTGCAATTTTATTTATTACCGTATTCGTTGCTGCATTGATCACCGAGATCGAGCCTGTATTTTCTTGCCCTACATACACCCGGCTGCCGTCCGGGCTCACCGTAACGCCGTAAGGGTTCAAATCTACAGGAATCGTAGCGCTAACAGAATTTGTTGCGGCATTGATAACCGAAACACTGTTTGAATTAAAATTTGTCACATATAACTTGCTGCCATCGGGACTTACAGCTGCGCCCAGGGGTTGTGAGCCAACCAGAATTGTGGCGACTACCATATTTGTTGCAGTATTAATTACCAGGACATTATTTGAACCTTCATTTGTTACGTAAACCCGACTTCCATCCGGGCTTACCGATATGCCCCAGGGAGTTGCGCCTGCCGGAATAGTGGCGACTATTGTATTTGTTTCAGTATTGATTGCCGAAACTGTGCCGCTACCGCTATTTGTTATGTAAGCAAAGCCCGCGGACATGGGAGTCACCGTAACTGTAGCGGTCACAGGACTACTGCCGGTATTTACGGCCGTAAACGAAGCAATGTCACCTGCCCCAGTTGCTGGTAGCCCTATCCCGGGTGTATTATTAACCCAGGTAAATGCGTTTGTCGTACCTGTAAAACTAACAGCGGTAGTTGCTGCGCCGCTATTAAGGGTTTGGTTGAGTACTGCATTTACCGTCGGCAAAGCGCTCACTTTTCCTGCTACTGCTACGTTTTGTGTTGGTGCGCCCGTGGACGTCAGCACCACATTACCCGAAATATTACCGGTTGTTGCCGAAGCCGAAGCACACACATAAACTACAGTGCTGTTCACTGTACCCCCCGTTTGGGTCAGCGTTACACTGCTGCCGTACCCGCTGCCCGCGACGAGCGATACCTCAAAGCCAGTTGGGGCCGTTGCTGTAATATTACCCGACAGACCCGCACCCGAAACCATAAACTGCTGGACATTGGGGCTTGCCGAGGCGGTGCCTGCGCAGGCAGTAATGGCGCCGGTCGGCACGCTTGGTGTAATGGAAGGGGGAGCAGGATTTACGGTAATTGTGAACGTAACCGGGGCGCCGGCGCAACTTGCTGTTTTTGAGATAAAATTGTCAGTTATCGAAGTGGGATTCAAGCCAACGTTGACTGTTGCCGCTACTGAATTGGTGATTGTATTTATTACAGATACGGTTCCGGAACCAATATTCGCGACAAATACCTGATCGCCGTTAAAAGTCATCGATACACCCGCCGGGCTTTCGCCAACCGGAATCGTAGTTGTTACAAGGTTGGAATTGGTATTGATAACGGAAACGTTATTT
The DNA here is from genome assembly GCA_013286235.1 of Bacteroidota bacterium. Lineage (GTDB taxonomy): Bacteria > Bacteroidota > Bacteroidia > Sphingobacteriales > Sphingobacteriaceae > Mucilaginibacter. Next base: position 4,676 of record JABDGE010000027.1, on the reverse strand, counting down.
GAATCCTGGTTGGAAACATAAAGAAAGTTTCCGTCGGGACTAACCGCAAGACAGCTTGGCGTCGACCCGACATTGATTGTCGAAGTGACCGTGTTAGTGGCGACATCTATAACAGATACTGTATTTGCGATGTAGTCGGCCAGGTAGAGGTGTCTTCCGTCAGGGCTTATTGTAAGTCCTGCGCCAAATGCACCTATGGGAATAGTTGATACAATTGTATTAGTTGTAGTATTAATTACGGAGATGCCATAACCATTGTCCACGTACAAGATACTTCCATCAAGGCTGACTGTTACACCGGTCGGTCCAAGTGCTCCACCTCCTGTTGGTATCGTGGCAATCACCATATCGGTGGTTGTGTTAATTACCGAAACAATGTCAGTACTATTATTGACTGCATACAAGCGGGTTCCATCCCGGTTTATTGCGACTGCCAACCCGCCGGGATTACCGGTTGGAATGGTATTTACAACGCTGTTGGTAGAAGTACTGATGACAGAAATGGACCCATCACCCATATTTCCGACGTAAACCAGGCTGTTGTCCGGTTTAATGGCAACAGAGTAGGGGTTTTGACCAACCGGGATACTGCCAATTACTTGATTGGTGATGGTATTGATTACCGAGACAGTATTTGAGCCTCCGTTAGTTATGTAAGCAAGATCGGCATTCAGAGGCATAGCAGTAATACTGGCGGTAACGGGACTTGTTCCCGTATTTGCTGCGGTAAATGAGCCGATATTTCCCGAGCCGCTCGCTGCCAGCCCTATACCCGGCGTATTATTAACCCAGGTAAAAGTATTCGCTGTGCCTGTAAAATTAATGGCCGTTGTCGCAGCGCCGTTATTAACAGTTTGGTTAGCTACCGCAGTCACCGTGGGCAAAGAATTTACCGTTCCGGTAACGGCCACGTTTTGGCTGGTTGCGCCCGGCGAACTTAGTACCGCATTACCCGATATATCCCCCGTTGAGGCTGAAGCTGCCGACTGCACATACACCACTATATTATTTACCGTGCCGCCCGTTTGTGTAAGCGTTACGCTGTTGCTATACCCGCCGGTTGCAGTGAGCGACACCTGGAAGCCGGCCGGAGCCTTGGCAGTTATATTACCCGTTAAATAAGTACCGGAAACCGTAAACTGCTGGATATTGGGGCTTACCGAGGCGGTGCCGGCGCAGGCGGAAATTGTACCGGTTGCCGCGCCGGCTACAATAATGGGGGTAGCTGGATTTACAGTAATTGTAAATGTAATCGGCGGGCCGCTACAGCTAACGCCACCAGTAAAAAAATTACCGAGTGAAATAGTGCCATTGCCTACCGGAATTGTCGCGATCACCCCGTTGGTCGCCGCATTAATAACCGAAACGGTGCCATCACTATAGTTAGCCACATACACCAGGCGGCCATCAGGGCTCACCGATACGCCAATGGGACCTAAACCCACCGGTATTGTGGAAATCACTGTATTTGTGGTCGTATTGATTACAGCAACAGTGGCAACATCACTATTTGTCACATATACGCGGCTCCCATCGGGGCTTACAGCTATACCATTGGGATGTGAACCTACTGCTATAGTAGCCACCAGCGAATTATTGGACGTACTGATCACTGAAACGCTGGCCGAACTAACATCCGCAAGATACACCAGGCTGCCGTCTGGGCTCATAGAAATTCCGTATGGGTTTCCGGCTGCTGTTATCGTTGCAATTACCATATTGGTTGAGGCATCAATGACCGAGACCGTATTTGCGTTGTAATTCGTAACATAAACCCGACTCCCATCAGGGCTTATCAACACCCCGGTAGGACCCGTGCCTACAGGAATAGTTGCAATTACCGTGTTGTTGGTGGCATTGATTACCGAGACGTTGTCAGAATGGTTATTAGCCACATAAACAAGGCTGCTATTAGGACTCACGGTTACACCAATGGGATAAGAGCCTACCGGAATTGTGGCAACAACAGTATTGCTTGAAGTATTTATGACCGACACGTTGTTTGATCCGAAACTTGTCACATACACGTGGCTTCCGTCAGGGCTCACCGATACGCCATTGGGGTCTGCGCCAACCGTAATGTTGGATACAACAGTATTGGTTAGGGTATTAATTACTGCCACGGCATTAGAATTTGCGCTTGGTACATATGCGAATGGTGCAGTAAATGGGGTGGCTGTAATAGTAGCGTTTACAGGAACGCTACCATTGTTTATTGCGGTGAACGGGGCGATATTTCCTATCCCGCTTGCCGCCAGTCCTATCCCCGTGTTATCATTTACCCAGGTAAAAGTATTGCCTGTGCCTGTAAAGATAACTGCTGTAGTAGCGGTGCCCTTTACAACGGTTTGGTTGGATACGGTATTTATCGTGGGCAATGCGTTTACGGTTCCGGTTACGGCTACATTTTGGCTGCTTGTGCCGGTTGAGGTTAGCACAACATTGCCTGATAAACTGCCCGGTAAAGCTGTAGCGGCAGACCGTACATATACCACTGTGCTACTGACCGAACCCCCGGTTTGAGTAAGGGTTATGGTATTACTAAACCCACTGCCCGCGCTAAGCGATACCTCAAACCCGGATGGGGCGGTAGCTGTGATATTATCCGCTAAAAAACTGCCCGAAACCGTAAACTGCTGGATATTTGGGCTTGCCGACGCCGAGCCGGCACAGGCGGAAATATTGCCGGTTGCCGAACTCGCCACAATAACGGGGGGAGATGGATTCACTGTAATTGTAAATGCAACCGGCGGGCCGCTACAACTAACGCCTTCTGTAATAAAATTCCCCAGTGAATAAGAGCCAGTACCTATGGGAACGTTACTTACCACTGCATTGCTTGCGGTACTGATGACCGAAACAAAGTTTGATGACTGATTTGTTACATAAACCCACTTTCCATTGGGGCTTACAGATACGGCCTCCGGACCCGTGCCCACCGGAATAGTAGCTATTACCGTGTTGGTTGCTGTATTGGCCACCGAAACAGTATTTGAGTAATTTGCTATATACAACCGGGTTCCATCAGGGCTAATTGATACGGCGCCCGGCTCGTTCGCCCCGATTGAAGCTATTACTGTGTTGGTTATAGTATTGATTACCGAAACTGTGTTTGAATAATAATTTGCAACGTAAACCATGCTGCCATCCGGGCTTGTGCACACGCCAACCGGGTCGGAACCTACCGGTATTGTAGCTATCACGGTATTGCTAGCAGCGTTGATCACGGAGACTGATGCTGAACTAGAATTTGTAACATACACTCGGCTTCCATCCGGACTTACTGAAACGCCCTCGGGGCTTGTTCCTACTTGAATCGTGGCTATTACCGAATTGGTTGCAGTATTGATCACCGATACAGTCCCCGACGATAAACTTGCATTTGCCACATACACCCGGGTGCCGTCGGGGTTTACGGATAAACCAATCGGCTGCATGCCTACAGGGATGGTGGCTACCACAATATTGGTTATTGCATTAATCACCGAGACGTTGTTTGACTCTTCATTTGCAACATATACAGACTTGCTATCAGGGCTGACCGATACACCAAATGGGCCCAAACCTACCGCTATTGTATCAATTACCACATTGGTGGCGGTATTGATCACCGAGACTGTGTTCGGGCCAATATTGGTTACATATGCGAACCCCGCAGATACCGGCGTTGCAGTTATTGAAGCAATAATCGGGTTGCCCCCTGTATTTACCGCTGTAAAGGACGCAATATTGCCTATGCCGCTTGCGGGCAGTCCAATCCCCGGCGTGTCATTAACCCAGGTAAAAGTATTTGCTGTACCTGTAAAATTAACGACTGTCGAAGCGTTCCCGTTAGCCACAATTTGGTTGGCTACTGCGTTTACGGTGGGCAATGCATTTACGGTACCTGTCACAGCTACATTTTGGCTGGTTGCGCCTGTTGAACTTAGTCCTACGTTTCCCGATATACTACCTGATGATGCAGAAGCTATTGAACCTACATAAACTACCGTGGTAGCTACCGCGCCACCTGTTTGGGTAAGTGTTACACTATTGCCATACCCGCCGGCGGCGGAAAGTGATACCGCAAAGCCGGACGGTGCTGTCGCGGTTATATTACCCGTTAAATTACTGCCCGAAACTGTAAACTGCTGGATAAACGGGCTTGCAGAAGCTGAGCCGGCACAGGCGGAAATAGAACCGGTCGCTAAGCCTGCTGTAATAGATTGTGCTGCCGCCCTGGATATCGGAGCGATGGCAGCAACTATAATAACTATAAAAACTAAATTTTTTTTCACGTAATTGGGCTTTTATTACATGTTACCCAAAGAAAATCAATAGGTTATAAATATATTGTTTTTTTTAAAACCAGTTAGAGAAATTGATAATATATCAGATTTTCGTAGAAGGCTTTTCCATACAATCATGAATCGGGAGTCCGAAAGGCCGAAAGACGGACGAAGACTTGCGTCAGGTCAACAGTAATTGGTCCCAGGTCGCCCGATAGCTATCGGGATTTGTGCTGTCACACTATTCACCATTCGCTGCTCACCACTTTCATTTAACACAAATTTAAACTACGCGTGCAAAAACAACCGATTAATGCGGTAATTTTGCGGCCGGATAAAGGGTGCCTATTTACTAATGCTGCGTACAATTATTTGTATTTTACTTGTTTGCACCGGGCTAAACTTAGC
>JABDGE010000026.1 GCA_013286235.1 Bacteroidota bacterium | reverse complement strand
AGTATTGTGCTTACGTGGTGGGATTAAAACATGGCTGGAAAAAAGCCCGGCCCTTAATGGAAAACAGGGTATGGGCCGAGATCTATCTGAATCCGCAATGGCCATTCAGTAAAGAATTTATACCAACAAAATGGGTGTCGACAGATAGTTGGTGGCCATCTTCAAAAGGTTTGTGCTGGAATGTTTTTATGTTGATGGCAGATGAAGTAGCCGGCCTGCGTAACCCCGAAATGGATCCCGATTACCAAAAATAAAGACAGGGTTAATTAACGGGATTATCATCAATTCAGACTCACGGGGCACCCACCCGGGCCCGCGAGGTAAAACTTCCATATCGCGCTCTGTGCAGTGGCAGTTACTTCATTATTTGTGGAAACCACGTACCAAGAATAGGAGTAGTTAAAGTCCAACGGTATAGTAAGTTGATTCGAAGGGGTGGTTTCAATAATGATTTTGTTATTGCTCAGATTGGTAATAATAAGCTCGTAACCTGCAGTGTTCGCCGAAGTATTCCAGGTAAATGTGATCTGTATTTGATCATCCGCGTCCAGAGTGTCGGTGATGCAGGCAGAATTTTGCGCCGGAAAAGTCAACTTGGCTGCGCTGGGCGGTAGTTTTGTAACCACGTTGTCGTTATTCTTTTTGCTGCAACCTGCGCAAAGCAATAAAAGCAGCGCCACTGCTATAAACACGCCCTTTGTCATCGTTTTAGATATAGTGGTCAAAAATGGATGGTAAAACCATTGTAAATATATTGAATATCAATTTATAGGATTATGTATTTAGTTCGCGAAGCATTTATTTATGATTAAGCTATTGATAATCATAATAACGATAGCGTTAATTCCTGAGCACAGGTATAATAGCGTAACGATTTTCTTGTCGGGAGATATCAATGTACCTACAGGCAGCTGGGTTTGATTTGCAAACTGCGAACAGTGACGGCTCAAACATATCCCTTACCCAGTTAAATTTTTCGGGCACATCCAGGGCAAATGCTGAAAGTTTCTCATGGTCTCTTTGCTCAATAATGGACATTAATTCCATTAGGTTATCAGTAAAATCGGCAGGCATTACAATTGGTTTTGTATGCAAAACTATGATTTATTAGGGGAATTTTGCTTGGTGGGTGATGCTGCGCGGATCCGCCAAAAAGAAAGTGCCGCCCGAGCGGATGTCAGTTATTGTCAAAGTACGTTGTTGAAAACGGGTCTCCCGTTTCTGTTTAATTCTCCCGCCCCCCACAGGTTAAAGTGCAAAAAACCTGCCGTATTGGTGGGCAAAAATGCCACCGGGGGTTACCTGCTAAAGCAAACGCCGGAAACTGAAGCTATTGACCTTTAGTTATTTAAGTTTTTTTTATTGACTGAAAGTACATGATAGCTGTGTTTTGGTGTGGGTTATTGCATGGTTGATGCGAGGGTAATGCTATGTTTTTTACCTGGTTATTGCTGATTATTGATGGCTAATGCGAGGTTAATGCTGCTTTTTTTGCATGGATATTGTTGTTTCGCATTCTTCGGCAAGCCTGAAACAAGCTAACCTCCAAACCTGGTTATTTTAGTTAAGTTGTTGACTATAAACTTCTTAATTCACATGATTTAAGCCAATCTCCTTCAGCATAATCCCAAAAAGCTGTCTCAAAAGCCGAATTTTCATGTATCTATGGAGACAGGGCCGTTATTTATTCGAAATAAAAAGAACGAGGAACAATTGGCGTTACGATTTACTAACAAAGTTAGCATTTAAAAACAAACTGTCAAGGGATAGTTTTCAACATTGCGGGTGAGGTGATCCGCCGTCGCAACCACCTTCGCTTTGGCTACGGCGGTTGAAAAAAGCTATAGCGGACGAAGAAGGTGATCCGCCGTCACGACCTCCTTCCATATAACTAAATTTTTCAGGCACGGCTAAGGTAAAGGCTGAAAGTTCCTCATAGTCTCTTTGCTCAATAATGGACATTAATTCCATTAGCTTATCCATAAAATCGGCAGGCATTACAATTGGTTTTGTATGCAAAACTATGATTTATCGGGGGAGTGTTGAGATCGTGAGGGGACTGAAAATGGCCTGTCCCTGCAAGTAGGGCCGGCTTGTACTCCACGGGCATTCGGCGCAAGGCCGTTATTCGCTACTATCGCTCATTCGGGCATACGGGTGCAGAGTCGCAACTTCGCACATTGACGGAGCAAACAACGCAGCGCGAGGTACTATCTGAAAAACCAAATAAAAATAAAAAAATATTCTCCTTAACTTTGCGTCAGCCGAGAGGAAGCATACTGCGATATTTCGATGGTATGTTTACCTTGTGTAGCCCAGCTTTGGTTGGGCTATTTTTTTATATCACATCGACTAACCTGGCTTCTATCGAAGCCAAGCCGAGAGGAAGCGCCTGCTCCAATTCTCTGGTATGTTTGTTTTTGTAATTAATGTCATAAGCTGCATTGTTTTTCCAAAGCGCGTAGATCAGCACCAATAATTTCTTTTGTACGGCCACATAACTTTTCATTTTCAAACCATGTTTTTCAAAGGTCCGTTTATAAAGATCAAGAAATGGCGTTTGTTTATGTGTTACCATATTGAAGGCGGGCATAAATAATATCCTTCGTATCCTGGAATTCCCCTTCTTGGATATTTTGGTCTTTCCTTTATGGTCACCCGATTCGTTTTCTATAACATCGTAACCAGCATAGCTTACCAACTGCGGTGCGTTTTTAAACAAGGCAAACCCATTTGTTTCGGCAAGTATTACGGCTAATGTTTGGACGCCCAGTCCATTGATCTTACAAATGTTTTCAACCTTTTGAGCGACCTCTTCATCCCTAGCTATATGCGCTTCTATAGCTGTTTCCAAATCGGCTATCTGCTCTTCAATAAACTTGATCTGTTTCGTTAGTTGCTTGATAACCAATTTGTTTTTGTACATGCCATGCTCCTCGGCATGCAACTGGTTATTAACCGCCGTTTTAAACTCCTGCAAACTTTGACGCTGCCTGGTCATAGCACGCAGCTCATAATAATATTCAGCTGCAGGCTGCCATAATTCCAATGCTTTTTCAGCCCCCATTTTTGATAAACCCTGAGCGTCTATCTTGTCGTTTTTGCTCTTTAACCCTTCGGATTGCAGCCATTTTTTTGCCTTATTGGGCAGCAATACAGAAACGGAATAGCCTCCTTTAAACAGGTACAAAGCACAGTTCTCATAGTAAACCCCGGTAGCTTCCATATTCACTACCAAAGGAATATCTTTTTGCCTGTAATGCTTATTTACCCATTGATCTAATTGCTTAAATCCAGAAGGCGTGTTATCTATTTTACAACTGGATTTAACCGTTACCTTTTGTGTTGCATCGATGACAGAGATGCAGGCATGAACTGTTTTGGCCGAAATATCAAGGCCCACTGAATACTTTAACATATAAAAGAAGTTTTAAAACAGGACCCTCCTATACAGTTTTTACTCATATTTTATGCAGCATTATCAGAGCTTTGCCGATATGCTTAAGTACTATTGTAACTTTGTAAGAAGAAACTAAAACAGGTTTGCCTCGCGCACAGCATAGTAAATTACTTGCCTTGAATCCGTGCTGTAGTTGCTGCTTTAGTCCTGTTGGTTGATCAAAATATAAAGATATGAGATACAGCCAGTTGAGCGTTTGGACATTACGGACGGCGAAGCGGGTTTGTATCGACCAACTTCTCAGACCTTCATGTTAGGCCATTTGGTCAAAGAATTATACATAAACAATTCATCGATCCACTCGTGACTGAAAAGTCGTTCCAAAAATTCAGTTTCAGTAACGACGGGTAAAAAGTAAAAGCTATCGTGCACTTCCTTCCATCTTGCGAGTTCGATAAAAATGTCAATTTCAAGCGTAGCGGAATACGGTCCTTCAAATTTTTGCCCTTTGTTGTATACATATATCTCGAAATAACAAAGCTGCGCATTTTTCAATTGGCTGAACAACGGCTCTAAATAACTGGACAGATAATTTGTTATTTTTACTTTGCGGGTGTCGGTATATTTAACTGTATTTGGTGCGCTTTTTTCCAACTCGATATAGTGTTTTTCCTCTTCTGTCAGATCAACGATAAACTGGGGGTTTATGGTGATATCGGACTTAATATATTTCAATCCAAGTTTGAACCTCTCATCGATCTGCGAAAGAACGGCAGCAAGTATGTATTTTCCCTGCTCGTCAAGCAATGCAAGGGTCGAAGATATGTCTTTGAGTTTCTGGACCGTTTTTGATGCATTCCTAAACGTGCCGATTTGTTGACTATATCTGTATATAATGTCCGCGCTCATTTTATGTACACTTGCTATCGCTTCGTAAAGTTTCGCAGCCACAACCTTAAAATCTTTCAAATCCTTATATGCGTCGTTATCGAAATCGTTCCATAAAAAGTCTATCAATTTAACATTGCCAAAAACATCGATCATGATATTTCCCGGGTGCAGATCATGATGATTAATTTCATAATAAGCCGCTTTTTCTAGTCCGGCCGCTAACTGCGCTAAAATGTCAGCATATTGCTGGAACGCTAAATCGCCTTTTCGTATAACCTCTTGTAAAGATTGTCCATTTATGAAATCTAAAAGGTAGCCTAAAAACTGCCTCGAATCATTCTCCATCACCACCGACACAAGTCCGTAAACGGTGCCGATTTCCGGCTCCGCCGAAAGCAAGACTAGTTTTTTAAACTCTGTTAGCAAATAGAACTCACTTTCCTTATTAGTTTCCCCCAAAAACTTAACCACATACTTTTTTTTGGTTGCCAAATCTTCGTAAAGAAAAGCATTATTGCCCTCTGAAATTCTGTCGGAATCCCTTAGCACTATTATTTTTGATTCTCTGAAGTCAAACATTTTAAGTCAAATGTACAGAGAATTTGATTTTTAAAATCCTTATTTAATTCAAGCAAGATAGGAACTGTTCCTTTTAGCGATAGTTCCATTTCTTAATATTTTCAAACAAATCCTGTGTCTGAAAGCTATAACTGCGGACATTCAATGCCTGATTTAGTGACCCGAGTTGAAACCAGATGATATATTTCATTAGACGCAATGGTTTTCTCGCAAATTGGGCGCACACGAGTGACGCACCAGCTACAAACTATCCGAATCTCCCGCGCATGGGAATGCGATGATGGGTGGACGCCGATGATGCGAGCGGGATTTTAATTGATCTGCGACTTCGCTGAGCCTCTGCGAAAGACGCAGCCAGCCGTAACATTCACGGAGTTTGATCACCGAAATATAAAGGCCCGGCCCACAGTTAGGCATTTCATGGTCATCAGCCATTTCCTTGTTGCATCGAGCGCCCTCTTGGATTGGCAGGACGAAAACCTCCGTATGTTATGATTGCGAGAATACAATATTAATATTTTACATTTGTAGGACAAATGTATTTTTAAAGACTTTCACCTAAACATCGGCGATTGAAACGAACTCTTTTAAGATGGGCTGGTAGCAAGAAAAAACTTCTTCCCAGCCTAACTAAGTATTATTCAGGAGCCTTTGAGCGATACCTGGAGCCCTTTGTCGGCTCGGGACAGTTGTTCTTTAACTTACCTGTTAAGATTGCAATATTGAGTGACATTAATCATCAACTTATAAAGACATACAACACGATAAAAACACACCACATTGAGGTGTTTGAATATTTGTCTAATTTTCAAAAAGGGAAAGAGCAATACTATAAATTAAGAGATAACAGTTTGCCAGGTGATGATGAAGCGCTTGAAGCGGCAAAATTCATTTATTTAAATACATACTGCTTTAATGGTCTATACCGTACGAACCTTTCAGGGAAGTTTAATGTACCCTACTCAGAAAGTAGTGGAAAGATTATAGATTTAGAGACGTTGGAGTCTATTGCAAACCATCTTCAAAAAGCGTCATTTATCCATGGTGATTTTGAAGAAATAGTCACCCATAATTGTAGGAAAAACGACTTCATTTATTTGGACCCGCCATATGCAATAAAGAATAAAAGAATATTTAGCCAATATGGACCAGACACATTTGGGCTCGATGACCTAAATCGCTTAAAAAAATTAATAGAATACATTGATCAACGAGAAGCAAAATTTGTATTGAGTTACGCTCTTTGTGATGAAGCGTTATTCTTATGTGATGGATGGGATCGCGAATTGGTATCTACTGTCAGGAACATTTCCGGATTTGCGAAACATAGAAAATTAGAAACCGAGGTCTTGATTACAAATATATCTTTATGATAAAAATCGCCGTTGTAAGTGATATGCATTGTATGCACAGTTCTAAGGAAAAACCCCCTGACGTTGCGACATATCTATATAGCGATGACATAGGAAGATCAGAAACCCGACATCCGATTAAAGCATTAAAAAATTTAATTGACAAGGACGAACTTGACGCATACATTTTACTTTGTCCGGGTGATATCACAAATTTAGCAGATACCCAGGGGCTTATCACAGGGTGGTCTTATTTGGAGAAAATAAGAGTAAAAATCGGCGCTAAAAAATTAATTGCAACGGTTGGCAATCATGATGTTGCTAGTCGAAATGACGATATTGGAAATGTAAATCTCGATTTGCAGCTTTTGGATGCAAATTATCCAATTCCTAGCGACTTGGTTAGAGGTGATTTCTGGACAAATGGCTACAGCTTTGTTGATTTTGAAAACATTTTAGTGCTAAACATCAATAGTTGTCATTTTCATAATAATTCAAAGACTGCTAAGAAATCCAAGATTGATATTTCGCAGTTAGACTCCATTAGGAAAGAACTGCAAAAAAAAGACCTGACGGGATTCGATTATAAGATCGTTTTAATCCATCACCACCCAATTCCTCATTCTAATATGGATTATGAAGATTTAGATATGCTGGACAAGGGCGACGAACTGATAGCATTATTAAATCAATATAAATTTCAAATATTAATTCATGGGCATAAACACGACGCCAGATTAACTATTTACCAATCGTTGCCAATCTTTTGCGCAGGCAGCCTTTCGTCTTTAATGAATGTTAAAGATTTAAAAAGCGACAATACATTCCACATTATTAATCTAGAGGCTGGAGAAGCAAAGGGCTATATTGAGTCTTGGATTTACGCGCCCCAAGAGGGTTGGGTTAGTCGACTCGATACTCGTTTCCCCTGCTTGACAGGTTTCGGGTTTAATGGTGACATAAAAACTTTGGCAAAGACGATTAATGATTGGCTTTCGGAAAAAACAAAAGAAAATCGAAGTTATTATGAGCCGTTGGCGACTGCAATTCCTGATTTAAAATTTCTTACAAATGCAAATCAAGTTGATCTTTCCAAGATTTTGGAAACTGAATACGATTTAGAGTTTTCGCCCAATTATCCAAACAAACCGAAATTAATTTCAAAATTAATAAGATGACAAAGTTGGACATATATGAGTCTTTCAATGCACGGTATTTGTCATTCGAAGATATCGCCAAGACATTTATTGGTAATTCCCAGTTTGAACAACTTTTGAGCAACAACCATACATTGCTCATGGGACCGAGAGGAAGCGGTAAAACGACCTTGTTAAAGATGTTGACGCCTCTGAGCCAATATTATTACTCTCAGCATAACGATGCCGTTAAGTGGGATGTTCAATTTGTAGCGATATATATCCCTTCAGATGTACAATGGAAAAGGCAAATTGAGATATTTAAAAAGGACTCATCATTTCCCAATAGCATCATCGATAATTTCCCAAGGTTTCTAGTGACAAATAACATTTTAATATGCTTACTGAATACGTTTGAGCAATTGATCAATATTAATAGTGATTTTATTCCTAATGAAGAAATTCTTAACCAAGAGGCTAATTTATGCACGCAGTTAATAAATAGTTGGGCTATTGAAAAGCCAATTATCCCAACGGTAGATTCAATCAAGCAAGCTCTTTTCCGTCGATTACAATTCGGAAATACGTTGCTTAAGAAGATAAGATACGAATCCAATTTTCGACTAGAACAACTTCCGGATTATTTCTACCAAGATTATTTTGATCTTATTCTAATGGGATGTACAATCTTCGAGGGCGTTTTTAAGAAATATAAGGATGCAAAATGGGCCTTATGTTTTGATGAATTGGAAATATCGCCAGATTGGCTGCAATACGAATTAATTCAGAAATTTAGAAGTATCGATCAAAGGTTTATATTTAAATTAACTACTAGCCCGCTGGTTTCAATTGTGGACAAGCTGTCCAAGAAAACTGTAGAAATTGAAGCAAGAGAAGAAGAAGATTACAGGGTAGTAAGAACTTGGAATCACAATTTAAAGGGAGAGAAGGACTGGAACTTATTTGGCGAAAAACTATTAACTCAGAAGTTCCAAAGATTTTTCGCCAATTCTCGAAAACCGATTGATGTGTTTGGAGAAGACTCAGAAACTCGAAATTTGTCAAAAATTTTTACAAGATTAAAAATCCAAGAAAGGCAAACACTAAGTAGTAGCCCTTATGCTCAAGGAAATCAATATTACGCCCTTTTTAAAGAATTAGCTAGAATAGATGAAAGTTTTAGATATTTCTTGGTGCACAAACAAATAAATCCGCTGAATCCGGTGCCAGAATCTAGCGAACAACTTGATCAGATTTTTCGTAAAATACTTCAAATTGCCTTGTTTAGACTCGCTTTTAAAAAAGCGAATGCCCAGGCTAGAGGTAGAAAAAACCCAGGGCTATATTATGGTCTGCCCACCATTTACGAATTGTGTGATGGAAATCCAAGGTTTTTAATTGGTTTGGCTGACTCGATATTACAGATGTTAGGTGAAAATTCATACAAAGCAAAAATTGGGATTCAACAACAATCAGCAACAATTCATGAATTCTCAAAAAAATATCTTGATTTAATTAGCTCCCACCCCGATTCAAACAGAGAAATATATCCTAATAAATTCCTAAATTTAGGTACTTTGATAAAGGAAATCGGTAGCTATTTTGCTAGTAAGATGCTAAAAGAGAGTTTTAAAATGGATGTTTTTTCAACTTTTACAATTGACGACAATGTTCCGGAAAAAATTGTTGAATTAATCGAATTGGGTATTCATTTGGGCGCGTTAATTTATTTAGAACCAAAAATGGTAGTTACATCGGAAGGTTTAAAAAATAAAAAATTCAGGCTTTCATATCTTTTGCACCCTTACTTTAATCTCCCAATTCGCGAATATAAACATGTAAAACTGAGCGTTATTTTAACAAAGGGAAAGAAAGAAAAAATTTCTGAACAATTAACCTTTAGTTTATCATGAAGGGAATTAAAACTAAAGATGTCTCCCTAATGGCATTGCCAAATATTGATTTGGTTATTGTTTCATCCGGATACGAACAACGGAGTACTTATCTTGCAAGAAAGCTAATAAAGCAACTAGAAGGTGCAACTAAAATTTGTTGTGGTTTTAATAGTAATCAAGATAGTATTCAGCGAAAAAGAAACGACAAATGGTTTGAAAAACTTGGATATAAATATATTGAAGGTAGCGGCGATGACGACTACTTTATGGAAGGCTTATTATCAAAAACAATCAAAGATGTTTTTTTGAATAATCAATCCATTAACATCCTAGTTGATTATTCTTCGATGACAAGCCTATGGTATGCATCATTATTAAGATGTTTGGTATACAACGATTTTTCATCTCAGATAAACGCGTACTTTAGTTATTCGTTTGCCAAGTACCATCCTCCGGCGAAACAAATTACTCAAAACATCCATGTAAATCCGATCGATGGTTATTCAGAATTCTCGTTCCCAGACAAGCCTACCGCACTGATAATAGGCATGGGTTACGAAGCCGAAAGGGCATACGGTCTGACCGAGTACTTCGACGCTGATACGTTCATATTCTACAACGACAATCCCAAAGAGGGCCAGTTTGTTAAAGACGTCGAAAAATTAAATAGCGAACTAATCAAAACCATTCCACCGAATAAGATTTATAAATATCCGATTAACAATTTGGATTATCTGGAAAGAATTTTATACGATTTGTGCAAAACTCTTATTTTGAATTATAGGGTAATAATAGCCCCTTGTGGTCCAAAACCGTTTACCCTGATTAGTTTACTCGTTTCGTTAAGACTGGCGAATGTCGACGTTTGGCGCGTTAGCCCGGGTGACACGAGAAACCAAATAACTCGGATAGCAAACGGAGAAATATCCATATATCATGTCGGGTTTCTCAACGACTAACCCGCCTTTTTGCGAGTGTGACGATCTGGCATACTGAGCGAGGGCGCCTCTCGTGGTCTGGTCATCGGTAATGACCCTCTAAAAATGACTTGAGCTCTCGCACGGCGGCTTCCTGTCAGCAAGGCATAAGTAGCCATCGGCACATGCAAGCGGGTTACCTGTCACGTGGGGGCTTCTCACTTACTCTTCATGTTCGTATCTCATCGGGAAATAATCGTTGGGCTCATAACCATCAAGGTATCCTTTAGGAATATTCCTTATAAACTCATAGGTAAAAATATATTTGTTTTTTTTCCAGTTTTTTCCAAATCTCGACGTAATGTTAAAAAATATTACATACAATTCTGGATTGGATATTTGAGCTCGTAATATCTTTACCAAATCCTTTTTTTCTTCAATCTTTAGATAGTGGTTTTCATCAACCATTTTTATCGAATTGTACATATTTCTGAAATATACCCCCAAATACGTTTGGTTTGTTCTCTCTAAGTGGTACTTGTCGTCGGCTTCAATTCGTTTCAAAACGTCGTCTACTAATGCGATGTGATTGGGATAACGGGATAACTTTTCTATAATAAAGCCTTTCCATTTTTGATCTAGACCGTAGAAGAACATCATGTACGCCGCATCTATAACCTGATTTTCACTAAGTAAAAAATTGTTTGACATATTAGATTGTTTAACAACCTCAAGCAGCCTTTTGATGTGAATTTTAAAAACGACGAAGGCCCTTCGTCCTTCTTCAATATGTGCCTTCGCTTTCTCTAAAGATGGAACGGTGATTTGTTTAACTAAATCATTATGAAAATCTAACATTTTAAAAAAATGATTCCTGACTTCCGTCTTTTTGCGATCGATACTTTGCTGAACTAATGCATAAACGACGAGTAGGGCGCTTGTTATTGAAAAACAACATGCCAAATAAGTTCCAATTGAATTCCGTGTTTGTCCTACCAATTTGGAATCTAGGTTGATTGTCTTATCAAGATCAATCCCCTTGTAAAAAAGGAATACAAAAACAACAATCCCAGCTAGCGTGAAGAGTGAAATTAATATCATTAAGACTGATCTCAATATTTTCATAAGACAAATTGACTAATACTGCCTGTTCCCGCAAGCAATTTTCGTGGCCGCGAGCCTATCGGCTGGTGGCCTGCATACTAAGCCGCAACCCTATATGCTAAACATGCGATAACTAACCTACCCCCGCTCCCGCAAGCAAATTCTTCGCTGCCGCAAGCCTCCCGAAAAAATGATTGAATACTGGTTACGAAGAATTATAAAATCAGAAGGCACAGACAATTAAGCCCTGCGAACGGTAGGTCATTGCCGGAAACTATTTAAATTTACCTTATCTTCTTCTACCTCTTTAGAGAAATCGGCCAGCCGACTAATTATCCCTGCAATTTTGCGCGGGCTCAAGGCAGCAAATGACATCGAGATCATCGCCTCGACGATACCGATGGTGGAAATTACCTGGTCCTTTTGGGAATGCGAATTGGTTTCATTAACAATCCCGTCCAAGTGCTTTTTCGCCAAATAAGTATAGTAAGCCGTCTTGGAAACCCGGTATATCTCCAGTGCTTTTTCGACCGGAAGGATGCCATTTTGCACGGTCTGTTCAACGGACACGCATTTGCTGTGTAACGCTAATTCGGGATCGTCAAAAATATCCTCCGCAACGGCGCCCGATTCACTTAATTTAATTTTTGCTTCCGGCATATTTTATAAAGTTACATAAATCCTCCGTGTTTGTCAAGTCAATCCAGCCATGCCAATTAGTCATCTGGAGCTTTAATACCGGCTCCATGCCCGGGATATTCACCCAATCCTTTCGCTGCCGCCCCGATTTATCGGGGTGGCCCGCTGACAGGTAACACGACATTCCTTGAATGTGGCGTTGTATCATACTTTCAGCGAGCTATGCTTTAAAAATCACCGGCGGCGCGGCATTGTTTATAAATAAAAATACGTAATTTTGTTTATGCCCGCACGCAAACCGTTGTACCAATTGTCTTTGCACGAACTGGCCGAACTGATGCAGCCAGTCGACACTGCGTTGCGCGCCCAAAACCTCGAAAAAGGTTTGTACAACGTTTACAGCGGCAACACCGCCAATAAAGCTGTATTAATACGCGATTACACCGACAAGACAGAGCACGTGCGCGTCGATATCGCCACCGGCCGTACCCGGACCGTGAGGCGCCGCATTAAATGATCCCCCAACTTGATGTATTCGCCGGCCCGAACGGCGCCGGCAAGAGTACTTTTTCTGGGTTGATGCTTGGACCCGGTGTTCCTGTTTTCGATGGCGATAAGGAATTCGCTAAACTCAGAAAGACATTTAATACCATCGACAGCGGAACCCTGTATGATGAGGTGAACAACCATATTTTTGAAGACTGGAAACAATTGCAGCTCAGCACGAAAGCGGATTGCGCTTTTGAAACTAATTTTCGCTCGGCCACGGTTATGAACACTGTCCAGCAATTTGCACGTAGCGGCTATGAAACGAATATGTATTTTTTTGGACTGGACTCGATCCAGGCGGCCATCGAACGCGTGCGGTTGAGGGTAGCAGAGGGCGGACACGCCGGCCTTGAAAACATTCAAGCTAAAATGACGAAGGGCTGAAAAACCTCCAGGCGTATTTTAGCGATTTCGATCGCGTGACCTTACTTCAGAATTTCGCCGGGATCAATGAACCGGCACTGTTTACGCCGCTGATGCAAATCAACAAAGGGAAGATTATTGAACAGGCCGCCAGCCTGCCTGACTGGGCAGCGCAGTTTTCAGCAACTGCGTTCCGGGATTAGCCGTCGGTTACCTATCTTTAAGCATGAGCCGAAATCGCAAGTTCGCCGATCCGGAAGACTCATTCTTTCAAATACCTCAACGCAACCGCCCCCGACTTAAAAACCGTCGACTCAACCAATTTTAATTGTAATTTCCCGGGCAGGTTGATGCCTTCAAACAGCCGCCTTCCTTCTCCTAAAACTATCGGGCAAACCACGATGCGATATTCATCGATCAGGCCATGCGCTGCCAGGTGTGCAGGAAAACTTACACCGGCGTGTACCAGGATGTCTTTGCCTGGTTCCTGTTTCAATTTGAGTATTTCGCCGGCAATGTCCGTACGAACGATCTTAGTTTTTTCGCCTTCGACGCTGCCTAACGTTTTTGAGAAAACAACAATCTTGTCGACCGCCGCAAATGCCCGGGCAAAATCCAGACCCATACCGGGCTCGGCCGAAGCGTCTTTGGCCACATCGGGCCAATAAGGAACCATCAATTGATACGTTTTACGGCCGTAAAGGAGCGTGCCGGCATCGCGCATGAGCTGCGTATAGTACATAAAAATTTCTTCATCGGGATTGAATTTGGTATGGTCGCAGCAGCCATCCAAGGTGGTGTTGATTGCGTAGACTACTTTTCTCATTCGCTTGGTTTTATGTTTAAGTCTGTCTGTTAATTTCACAAAAGCTGAATAACTAGGGCTGGTTGTCCGCCTTTCCGCTCTTAGCTATTTTTCATATCTCACATCTCTGTTTTATTGCTGAATGCCCGGTTTCAAATTTCGAACTTTCGCTCTCTTCGACTTTCGGACTTTCGGACTTTCCGACTTATTGTCTCACATCTCATATCTCTATTTCATTGCTGAATGCCCGGTTTCAACTTTCGAACGTTCGCCCTTTTTGACTTCCGGACTTCCGGTCCCGATAGCTATCGGGATTCGGACTTCTCTTGTCTCACATCTCATATCTAACATCTCACATATATGCGATATTGCGCCCCGGCACAAGGATATCAGGTGTTAAACAGTTCCCAATTCCCTCCCGAGATTACTTCCACCTGGCCGGCTACCACTTTGATGGCGGTTTGCTCATCAATGGCATAAACGGCCGCGGGAATTTTTGCAGCCCATTTTTCTGCGTTACTTCCGCAAGCGTCCTGGAAACCGGGGTTATTAAAATGTGGAATGACCGCGAAGCCGGTCAGCCCAGCACCCTTAGCTGTATAGAATGTCTTGCTGATTTCGCCCTCTTCTGTATCGAATACCACGTTTTCAATCGTCAGCGGCGTCCCGCTGCCTCCCCTCGGATCACTCTCGGTCTCGCCAAAAATAGTGTTTACAACCATACTGCCCGCGCTCACGCCAACATACACCAGGTCTTTGTTTAGCGAAGTCAATACCGCTGCAAGTCCTGATTGTTCGAACCAGTACGCCAGGTACAGTGGATCGCCGCCCCAAACCAACAGCGCGTCGGCCTCCTCAAGCGAGGATACCCAGATGTCTTTTTTAATACTGTTAAGTGAGGTGAGCTCAAAAAGACCCATGGTTTTCCAGCCCAGGTCAACGAGGGCGCCTTTCATCTTTCCTGCGATCGGCCACCATGCGTAATTCGCGCCGCCCATGAATGGGTAAACGCCTGTCGGAACGAACAGCGCGCCCGACTCGCTGATGGGCTTGCCCAGGAGCTGTTCGAGCGCGTCCCGGATACTTTTATTGGAGATACCGGAAGAAGTGAGGAGTAGTTTGATCATGAAAACAAAAATAATTAGGGTCTGCTGAACAACCTAAACGATTTTGAAATACAGCGGGTTATGGCGAAATTAGGAGGATCAAGTGCAAGGAAATATGCAAAAGGATTCCAAAAGGCGTGCATCGGCGCCCAATTTCGTCAGCCCATCGCAGTTGGTGCTGGCGGGTTTCGAGACGCCATTCTCACAGCAGCTACGCCGGACGAACCGGTGGGTGGTATTGGCAGATAAGATTCCGTGGGATGATATCTGCAATATTTATACCAGGCAGGTGGGTATAAGCCGCACCGGCAGACCGCCGATAAGCCCGCGGATTGTAATAGGATCGCTGATCATCAAACACATGTGCAACCTGGATGATCGGGAAACAGTTGCCCAGATAGCAGAAAACATGTACATGCAGTATTTTCTTGGCTATTCGAGCTTTAATCCTGAACCCCCATTTGATGCCTCGCTGTTTGTAGAGTTTCGTACCCGTATGGGATTAGATCAGATCAACGCCATTAATGAAAGGATTCATGCATTGTATCAGGGTATGGAAACGGGAAAGGCAAATATATCATCCGACCGGAAGGAGCCTGACGGGGATGTGGTGAATGAAGGCAGCATTCAGCAAGATAGTCAGCCCTCCGAACTAACGGGAGAACAGGCAGGAGAGCCAACCCATAAGGGCAGGGTGCTTTTTGATGCTACGGCCTGCCCGCAGGACATCGCTTACCCTACTGATTTAGGGCTGCTGGCCGAGGCACGTGAAAAATCAGAACAGATCATTGATGAAATCTACTGCCCGGCTTTGCACCTGAAAAAGCCCCGAACCTACAGGCAAGCAGCAAGAAAAGAGTTTTTGAAGGTCGCGCAAAAGAAAAACAAGACGCGTTCAGCTATCAGAAAGGCTGTAGGCAAACAACTGCGTTACCTGGCCAGAAATCTTAAGAGCATTGATAAGCTGCTGGATCAGTATAAACTTTTCCCGCTTGATCCCCGTCAGCAGAAATACCTGATGGTCATCCATACCCTTTATCAGCAACAGAAGGAGATGTTTGACACTAAAGAACATACGGCGCCGGACCGGATCGTAAGCATCCATCAACCGCATGTAAGGCCAATTGTGCGTGGTAAGACGAACGCCAAAGTAGAATTTGGCGCTAAAATTCATATTTCACTGGTGGATGGTTATGCATTTTTGGATGAACTGAGTTGGGATGCCTTTAACGAAGGCAGCCATATGATGGCGTATGTGGAACAGTACCGTGATCGTTTCGGATATTATCCAAAAGAAGTTTTAGCCGACCAGATTTACTGTAACCGAAAAAACCGAAAGGAACTAAAAGAAAAAGGGATACGGCTGCTGGCCAAACCTTTGGGGAGACCACCGGCAGTGAAAAAAGAACACTTAAGTCCGGGAGAAAGGAATCCGGTCGAAGGCAAATTCGGACAGGCGAAAACAGCTTATGGCTTAGCAAATATCAAAGCCCGCCTGAAAGATACCAGCGAATCATGGATTGCCTGCATCTTCCTGGTGCTTAACCTGGTCAAACTGGCCGGGTTGGCACCCCTATGCATATTATTAAAAACAATAAACCGAGGTTTTCCAGCACTGTATGATCAGGTATTGGTATGGAAACTATGGCTGAACAAACCCCTATGGTCGTTGGCCGGGTGTCGAAATTGGAATTTTGGCGCTTTTTGAGTTTTTCAGCAGGCCCTAATTATTGATATCGAATAAATTAAGGGCCATCAAGACAAAAATAGCAGGCCGGCAATTGCCTACGGCGGGGTGGTTCTGACTGCATTTTACACATTGATTTGCGTGTGCAGAGGTTGCTTTCCCGAATGGTCGGGACAGGCTGTTCCTCGCAATGACGTGCAAGTTGTTGATTTTTAATTATTTAAGCATAAATTAGCAGGCTTGAATGTAACATAACCACCCGCGGTTTTTGTGGGTTAACTTAAACTTGTAAAAGACCCTGCGGGGGCGGGAAAGGCGAATTTTTCTTAACTGAATTGGTGGGTTATGCCCGCTTTTTATAATGAAGCGCTATACAACCCGATTTAAAAGTCCTGGTCGCGACGAGCGCTAAATTCAGTTTCTCCGCCAGGGCGCCGTTTTCCACGAGGCGCGTTCCCTGGCCTACGATCACAGGGGCGACGACCAGGTGATACTCATCGATCACGCCGGCCTGCGCTAATTCCGGAATCATGCTTACCGTACCCACATAAATGTTTTTGCCCGGCGCCTGCTTCAGTTTCAGCAATTCGGCTGCGGGGTCGGTACGGACAATGCGCGTATTGTATTCAGCACCGGCTAAGGTTCGCGAAAAAACAATTTTGTCGATGCCGGTGATCCTTTGGCCGAACTCCTTATCCAATTCATTATCCCAGTTGGCCTCCTCCGCCCAATAAGGAAACATGATCTCATACATTTTGCGTCCGTACGCGATAAGGTCGACATCACGGTACATAAGGTCGTTAAAATACTCACCAACTTCCTCATCGGGGGGATTCAAGTTCATAAGGCCGACGCAGCCGTCGATACTCATGTTGATGGCTAAGATTACTTTTCTCATTTGATTGGTTTTAGTTTAAATTTCAACGTCTTCGCGGGGTTTCCGCATGTTTAAGTTTACCCATAAAACGGTTATGGCCGGATACCACAATGTGTGTTTGTTTGCACAATAACTCCCCGCTCAATTGCCGCGAGGCTAGTCCTTTTTGTCTTGATACAAAAAGGACCAAAAAAATCAAGTCCGCAGAAATGCTTCTTTGCGCCGCAAGCCTTTGCCCGCAAACCGTCCCCAATCCCGACTATCGTTGGGATTGGGGATTGGGCTGTCCCGACTAAAGTTGGGACCGGGTTACCTTATCGCTTCCATACCCTGTATGCGAAAACTTGCTATGCCCTGCCCCCTACACCGCCTTGCCGGTTTTCCCCGGTTTCTTCCCGAAGCTCTTCTGCGGACGGGGACATCTATTATTATATATACTACTAAAGAAGCCCTATTGCTATCGGTCTCATGGTTTCGAGTACCGGAGCACAACCGCCCCCGACTTAAAAACTGTCGATTCAACTAATTTTAATTGTAATTTCTCCGGCAGGTTGATGCCTTCAAACAGTCGTGTCCCTGCTCCCACCACCAGCGGGTGGACCACAATATAGTATTCATCGATCAGTCCAAGTTCCGCCAATTGTGAGGCAAGGGCGACACCACCGGTAAAAATATTTTTGCCTTGTTCCTGTTTCAATTTTAGTACTTCGTCCCGGAGGTCCGTACGAACAACGCTCGTTTTTTCTCCTTCAGGGCTGTCTAATGATTGTGAGAAAACCACAATTTTTTCGACGGCGTCAAATGCCCGGGCAAATTCGATATCAGCTCCCCTGTCATCCTGCCCCGGATGCTCTTTCGCTACATCGGGCCAATAAGGGACCATCAACTCATAAGTTTTACGGCCGTACAGGAAGGTGTCGGCTTCCTGCGTTAGGCGGGTAAAAAACGCCATCGTTTCTTCAGTGGGATAGAATTTGGTATGGTCAACGCAGCCATCTAAGGTTGTGTTGATCGCATAGACAAGTTTTCTCATTTGATTGGTTTTTTATTAAGTCTATTTATTAAATTCCGCAAAAGCTGAATAAACACCGCTGGTTGTCATCGTTTCTGCTTTTAGCTATTTTTCTCATATCTCACATCTGCTTTTAGCTTTTAGCTTTCCGCTTTTAGCTATTTTTCTCACATCTCATATCTCATATCTGCACATCCGCACATCTGCACACCTGCCTTCAGCTCTTCTTCAATTTTTCCAATAACTCGTCCAGGTTTTTGAATTGCAAAGCACATCCTTTGAGTGTGCCCATTTCAATCATCTTTTCCAATCGGGCAAGTGATTCGTTATAAATGGTAATGCTCACTTTTGTTATGCCGTTTTGTTCGCTGAAAGTAAAATCCCATTCAGAACCTATGAATTCAGGGTTTTCATCTTTGTCTGTAAAAACATTCGACGTTTTGAAATTGGTTTTTGGACTAATGGAAGTAAACTTCTGAACAGACCAACGCTCCTGACCTTCGGGGCTTACCATTGCATAAAACCTTCGTCCGCCAACTTCAAAATTCATAAATTTTGTTTTTGCGATCAAGGGTTTTGGCCCCCACCATTGGTCGAGTAATTCGGCTGTTGTCCACACTTCCCAAACCAGGTCAAGACCGGCGTTAAATTCACGTTCAATGTACACCGTTTTGCTTTCCTTATTTACGGAAAAATCTAATAAGAGATCGCTGTTCATTTTTTCTGTTTTTGAATGGTTGCTAATAAATCGTCCAGTTGGTTGAAACGGGTTTCCCAAATTTTGCGGAATTGCTCAATCCATTTGTCAATTTCTTTCATCTTGTCTATTTCAAGCTGGTAATAAATTTCTCTGCCTTTGTGTTCCTGTTTGATCAGTTCGCATTCTGTCAAAATGCGCAGGTGTTTGGAGACTGCCTGCCGGGTGGTGTCGAAATGTTCGGCAAGGGCATTGGGGGTCATTGCCTGCAACGCAATTAAGGCGATGATGGCTCTCCTTGTGGGGTCGGCAATTGCCTGGAAAATATCTCTTCTCATTATTCTGCTAGCTAATTCACGAAACCAATCGGTTGCAAATATATGTGCAACCAATCAGCTTCGCAAATTTTTTTTACTTTTTTTAAATTTAGTTGTGAGCGTTTTAGGAGAGTCTAAAATAGGGGCCTGATGTTTCGGCTAAAATAACTGGTAGAAAGCAATCTATTTTTAACCACGGAGCGCAAAGAAGACGCAGAGAACACGGAGAAAAACTCGTAAACTATAAAGGCTCTACGGCCTCTGTGCCTCCTCCGTGTTCTCTGTGTTAAAACTTTTAGACTTTAGTTATACAAAAGGGGTTAAAAGCTGCGCGGTTGTTAAAGGTGGAATAAGTAAAAAACGGGAAACGTTTTAATCCTATTTTATTTAAATTTATACCTGTTATTCAAACAAAACCTAAACCCGGCGATTGTAAAAATGCGTAAGAAAACTCACCATGAAAAAAATGCTGATCACCGCCATAATTGTCCTGCTTATCGCGGGAGCTAAGGCCCAGCCGGGGATGCCAAAACAGCTCACCTGCACGGAAGAAGCCTTTAACTTTAGTTTCAATTTAGGATCAAAGTGGAAGATCGGCGCACCCAAAATGGGCCCGGCTGAATTCGTCAACAGCGAGCCGGATTATGTTCCGGCCCTTTCGTTCAAAATTAAAGATGCACAGCCCGATGCATATTTGCCGGCTTTATTTGTATTGCCGTTTAACGCAGCCGTTGCAGGTTATGCCATTAATCAGCAAAACTATGCCCCATTACCACCCTCCTTCAATATTGGCCCCTTCAACGCTAAAAACAGTATCTATTTCGAACTGACACAGCCCTTAAGGACTTTTTTGAATCAACCTACAGGTGGAATTAATCATTGAAAGGATAAGAATTGCTTATTTAAGAGTATATATCCTTGTCAGCTTCCCGCTGACCTCACCAAATAATTTTCAGCAGATTTCATAGGTTTTGCGCTGCTATATCGGTTGTTTAGGCTTTTTTTGCACAAAACGCACCCTTTTTTGTCATGATTGCACGCTTCATACAATAGTCCATTTGCAGATATTTGCGATAGATTGAAATCAATTTTAAAAAACGATTGCTATGCGAAAACTAAAATTACAGATGCAAATGACCCTGGATGGTTTTGTAGCCGGCCCGAATGGCGAGTCGGAATGGGTGTGGATAGGCAAACGGGATGAATCCATGTTCCGGTACATCATTGAGCTGGCCGGCACTTGCGATACCATTTTGCTGGGACGCAAGATGACCCGGGAGTTCATTGATCACTGGGAAGATGTGGTCGACAACCAGCCCGACAGCCGGGAACAGCCTTTGGCGCAGCTCATGGTCAACCACCGCAAGATCGTTTTCAGCCGTACGCAAACAACGATCAAGGGCAGGAACCTGGAAGTGGAAAACGGAGACCTTGTTGCTGCAGTAGAGGCGCTGAAAAAAGAACCAGGCAAGGATATCATGGTTTATGGCGGCGCCAATTTTGTAAGCTCGCTCATCAGTCAGAACCTTATTGATGAATATTATATCTTCAGCAACCCGGTTGCCATCGGAAACGGGCTTTCAATTTTTAAGGAGCAAAAAATACTGGAATTAGAAAGTTCAACCGCATACAGCAATGGAAAAATAGTTAATAAATACCTGCCGGTATAGGCCGGCAAATGCGGGAAGCCGTTCAAACCATTAACTTTATATCGTGAGCTAAACAGCTAATGCGTAAGAAAAACGAATCCATTCCGGTAAATTATTTTGATGACGGGCACAGCGCAGGTATTGCCATTGAAAAGCTATCAGCTGAAGATTTACGCACGTTCAAGGAAGCAAAACAGGCACACCGGCACGACTACCATTCATTCTTCCTGCTCGAAAACGGAACAGTTTCCATTGAAATTGATTTTCAAACGTATCAAATTAAGGCTCCGTCTCTCATCTACATGCACCCCAACCAGGTACATCTTATATTGGCATCTGAAAATGTAGCAGTCAGCAGTTGGGCAATCAATAATGAAAATTTGAACCCTGAATACCTCGAATTGTTGGAAGGCGTCACCCCTGCAAAACCCTTAGTGTTGCAGCAATCAACGTTTTCAATTATTTCTGAAGCGGTATCGCTTGGCATAAAATTTTTTGAAAGGAAACATAACAAGCTATATCATTCCTTACTAAAAGATACTTGCAATGCATTGGTGGCATTAGGTATTTCACAATATATTGAACTGACGAAATCAGCAGACAAGCTTTCACGATTTGAAACGGTTACCAAAGCCTTCAATGAAATATTGGAGCGTAATTATACCACAGTCAAACAGCCGTCCGCGTACGCCCAAAAGCTCAACATCTCTGCGCCTTACCTGAACGAATGTGTAAAAAACACAACAGGTTATTCCGTTTCACATCACATTCAGCAGCGTATTATTTTAGAAGCCAAACGCTTGCTTTATCATTCCGGTAAATCGGTAAAAGAAATCGCAACCGAATTGGGCTTTGATGATTACCCTTATTTTTCACGGCTGTTTACCAAAGTTACAGGAATGACTGCTTTAGCTTTCCGGAACAAAAACCACGAATAGTCCAATACTTACCCTTTTTTGCCGTTGTTCGGCCTATTTATACGATGTTTCTTTGCAGCACAAAACACTCGTATAAAAAATGGAAACGTTAAAAGAAAAAAATATACTCGTCTCAGGTGCAAGTATGGCCGGACTTTCAACCGCTTATTGGATGAACAAGTTGGGTTACAAAGTAACTGTTGTTGAAATTGCAAACGAACCACGAACCGCCGGCGGGGCTGTTGATATAAAGGGAACTGCCGCCGACGCCGCTAAGCGTATGGGAATTATTGAGCAGTTAAAATCAAACAGGTTGCATGTGGAAATGGTAGAATTTAAAAATGCCGGAGATATTACAGAAGGCTCCATGTCGCTGAGGAACGAGGGTGGGGAACTTCCCGATGATGACATCGAAATTGAACGGGACAAATTTGTGGGTATTTTATTTGACCGGTTAAAAAATGATGTTGAATTTATTTTTAACAACAGCATAACAGCCCTAAGCGAAACCAAAGACGATATACAAGTTACGTTTAAAAATGGTTCGCAACGGGCATTTGACCTGGTGCTTGGCTGCGATGGGGTGCATTCAGGTGTGAGAAGAATTTGGTTTGGCAGCGAAACGGACTACACACATTTTCTTGGGGCCTATTTTTCTATCACCATCGTCAACAAATTACTGGTAAAACAAAAAACAATGCAAATGTATGGTGTGCCAAACAAAGCTATTATGCTGAATGCTTACAACAATAAAACGGATATCATTTTTTGCTTCAATTCAGAAAACGAAATTCCTTACGATTATCGTGATGAGCAACAACAACGAAAAATTATTTTGGAACAGTTTGAGGGACAAAGCTGGAGAACCGCGGAATTATTGGAAGAAGTGCAGCATTCGAAAGATTTCTATTTCGATAAGTTCTGTCAAATAAAAATGCCGTCGTGGACAAAAGGCAGGGTTGCGTTGGTAGGCGATGCAGGCTATTGCGCTTCGCCAGCTGCAGGAATGGGTGCCTCGCTGTCAATAAGTGGAGCTACCGTATTAGCCGATGCTTTACAAAAACACAACGGAGGTTTTGAATCAGCGTTCCAGGACTACAACAAAAATTTGCGCCCTTTTATTGAGGAAGTTCAGGCCGCAGCCGAATTAAATGTAAAAGAAAATTTTATTCCAAGAACCGAAGAAGCTATTCGCAAAAGAAACACGGAGGGTTTTTCCAATTTATAAAAATTATAAGCATGATAATAAAAAGCCTTCCGGAAATCGGGAGCTTTTTATTTGTAGTTGCCCGTCGGTTCAGGCGTCAAACTGTACCGGCGCGATAAAACACAATTTGTCGTGTTTATACAATCCTGGCCGGGGATCATTCCGCAATTTTGTATCGCAATACTAAATAAAGCATGTTGATACAAAATAAACAAATCGCCATTATCGGCGGCGGCCCCAGCGGACTAACCTTAGCACGACTTTTACAACTAAAGGGTGCGAATGTAAAACTATACGAAAGAGATCTGAACAAGGAGGCCCGGGTGCAGGGCTCACCGCTTGATATGCATGAAGGATCAGGTTATGCAGCGTTAAGCAAGGCAAACTTGTTAGAAGAGTTTAATCACAACGTTCATGTCGGTGCGGATAAAAAGATCATCGTAAACGAACGCGCAAAAGTATTTTTGAGCGACCATGAAACCAAACCAGGTGAGGATGTCGACAGTAATCCTTCCAGCCCTGAAATCAACCGTGGCGCATTGCGGAAGATATTGCTGCAGTCATTACAACCGGGAACGGTTGTGTGGAACAGTCAATTTGTTTCGATGGAAAAACAAAACGAAGGCTGGTTGCTGCATTTTAAAAACGGTTCATCTGCCTACGCAGATATGGTTGTTGCAGCTGATGGCGCCAATTCCCGGATCCGCCCATATATCACCCCGATCAAATCTTTTTATTCAGGCGTTGTTATGCTTGAGCTCAATGTTTATGACGCGAAAAAAGCTGCTCCTCATATTTATGCATTGCTCAATGGCGGGAAAGTAATGGCTTTCGGAAATGGAAGAAATATACTCGGCGGTCAAAAAGAAAATGGTGGTCTTGGTTTTTATGCAACCTTCAAAGCAGATGAAAACTGGGTAACAGGTAATGGCCTGGACTATTCCGATAGAAAACAATTATTGGCCTGGTTTAAAAAAGAATACAGTGACTGGAGCAGTATTTGGTACGAACTGTTTGAAAATGCGGCAACGCCCTTTATTCCACGTCCCATTTATTGTATGCCCTTAGATCAAACCTGGGAAACCTTACCCAACCTGACAATGATTGGCGATGCCGCCCACGTGATGCCGCCATTTGCAGGCGAAGGCGCAAATATGGCTATGCTTGATTCTTTGGAATTGAGTGAATGTTTAACGTCTGATAAATACTCCACCTTGCAGGAAGCTATCTTTTCCTATGAAACAGCGATGCGCCAAAGAGCGGCAGTGGCAGCAAAACAATCACTTGAAAACGGCGAGCGGATGCACTCGGAAGGTGCGCTTGAGAAGATGCTGGCTGTATTTAGCGGACATTAATTTTTAACCGCCGCCGGTTCGAGCATTCCGCTCGAACCCATCTCCCTGTCAACGTCCCGCTGACATTCCGGTAATTTTGAGTCTGCCTTTAACAGCTTAATAACGAACCACTGCGCATAACAAGCTAAGTTGCCGGCATCCGGGCACCCCAAAAAAATTATAAAAAACGAATTGAAATTTAAAACAGCCAGGTAACTTTACGCACGACAAATTTATTCCGTGTTAAAAACCCTCATAACCCTCGCATCCATTTGTTTTTTTGCCCTCGGTTTGTCGGCGCAGCCTGCAAACGGTGCGGCTATCCTGGCTCGCAAACAGGTGCCGGTGATCTGCTACCACCAGATACGCAACTGGCGGCCAAGCGATAAGCTGGCGGATAAAGATTATATTATTCCGCCGGCAACTTTTAAAACGCATATGAAAATGCTGGCCGACAGCGGCTGGCATACCATTTTGCCGGATGAACTGGTTGATTACCTTACCAAAGGCAGGCAATTACCGGCAAAAGCCATTGTGCTCACGTTTGACGATACCGATGGCGATCAGTTTGAGGTTGCCCGTCCCGAATTGATAAAATATGGTTTTAAAGGCGTATTTTTTATCACCACGACCAACATTGCCAAAAACAAGCATTACATGGACAAGCTGCAAATAAAACAGCTGTTTGACGAAGGCAATGTGATTGCCTGCCACACACAGGACCATACCAATTTTAAGAAATACAAAGACCAGGATTGGGAAATACAAATAGATAAACCCACCAAAAAACTGGAGAAAATTACCGGGCAGCCCGTCAAATATTTCGCTTTCCCTTTTGGCGAATGGAACTCCGCCGGCTTACCGGAGCTGCATAAGCTCGGATTTAAAGCCGCTTTCCAGCTCAGCGAACCGCGCGATCCCGGCGACCCTATTATGACCATCCGCCGAATCTTGGGCTGCGGCTACTGGAGCGCCCAAACCCTCGACTACAATTTAAAACATGACTTTGGACGCCTTCACTAAAGCTTCGGCGGCCGCAGGGATAATAGTGTGACCATAGTTCAAATGTCGCTTGATCACAATTCAATCAAGAAAGTACCTTTTTGGAGAAGAAATAGATTTAATAAATTTCCTTCCCCTCAATGGTTTCCATAGCCAACGAATCTACTTCGCATAATCCATTGGAGATAAAACCGATGCCGGTTATCAGCCCGCAGGAGCGATGATAAACGGCGGAGAATACTTTAGTACCATTAATGCTGATGGTCGCATTTTTGTCTTGTACCCTAAACTCCACGTTTTGCCAGGTCCTTACGTTGCTTCCCAATGCCGAAAGATCGGTGGTTTTGCCGTTCAACTCGTTTTCTCCAAACTGGCAGGCTAATTCGCTGGTGCAGCCCTTCAGGGTGCTTGTAAAATAGATAAACTGCCGCTGGCAAAAAACCTCGCTCATCAAAAAAGGGCAGGGTTCATTTTTCAGCTCATCAACCTTTATGCGGAACCTTAGTACAAAATTATCGCTGCTGCTTTCAATGCGCGAAGGGAAATAAGCGTTAACATATACGTTTTCCTTTTGAATGTCGATCCTGCTTTTCTCCAGGTCACCTTTCGTCAGCTTTAAAGAAGGCCCCCTGGCGACATCCGCTCCGATATATTTAGGCAGGCCCTTGGCAGTACCTTCTTTGGCGTAAAACACCCAGCGGTCGGTGGGGATGCTAACATCAAAGGTTTTAATTATTTTATCATTAGCGATCAGTTTGGCCACATGGTAGCCGGGCTCGTAGTAAATGTCAGTAAGCGTATAGTTGTGTTTAAATACCCGTACGCGCCGGTTCTTGTCCCATGATTGCTGTATAAAAAAGCTGTCAGCCGCTACCGAATCAACATTGAAGCTGAAGACAACCGTATTCGGAATATCGTTACCGGTAACCTTTCTGGCCGAGAACCTGGCTTTGTCAACTCCGGCCAGCGCGGGTTTCCTGCTTGTCATCATCACGCCAAGACACACAGCCACTAACGATACCGGTACTGCCCACCAGAGCACCCTGGCATTAAAAGTTTTCGCACCCCCGGGCGCTGGCGAGGCTGATTTTTCATTGTTTCCCTTTCCGTTTTGATGCACTTCCAGGTTTTTACTGATCTTAAACTGCTGCCAGTTTTGATACCCGGCGGTTACGGCTATCGCATCCAGCGTCGCGATTTGCGGCAAGCGGGAAAACTGCCCGTTCAGCAACCGCTTGATAGTCGACAAGCTGATAATTACCCCGGTTTTAGATTCAATGCGATCACATAAAAAAACAAGGTCGCGTTGAACCAAATTTTGTGAATCGGCAAAACCCGTGTTTTTGCAAAGTTCGGTCATGCAAATATTCACCAGGCGGTGCTCAACTGGCTCTTTTGCCTGTGTTTTGAACTTTATTGAATGACTTTTGAACATGAATTTGAAATTACCCCGGCTAAGTTTGCTAAAAAAATAACGCTATAGCGACTAAAGCAAATTTAATCTTAAAACTTAAAAACCATCCAAAATGAGCAAGTTCTTCAAAACAGTACTTTTAACAGGTTTATTCGTCGGCACCACCGACATTCTTTCGGCATTTATTAGCGTCTATATCGTATCCGGCAAATTTCCTGAAAAAATGTTCAACTACATCGCGGGGGGAGCACTGGGTATACCGGCAGCAATAAAGGGAGGCACGGCAGCGGCATTCCTCGGTTTGTTTTTCCACTATTTTATCGCATTTTCGTTTACGCTTTTTTTCTTTTGGGTATTTCCCAAATTCAGGTTTTTGGCCTTTAATAAATATCTTGTGGGGATGCTTTACGCGGTTTTTGTGAACCAGGTGATGGAGCAGGTGATTTTAAGGCTCACACCCCTCCCGGCAGGCCCCTTCAGACTTGCTGAAACGTTTATAGGGTGGGTTAGCTTTGGTATTGTATTTGGCATCCCGATCGCTTATAATGCTTACAAATATTACCGTGTTGAATAACACCCAAGCTTAATTTAAAATGATCAAAAATTATCTCAGGGTTACCTGGCGACATATGATGAGGAATAAAATATTTTCTTTCATCAACATATTCGGGCTCGCCATCGGCTTAGCTTGTTGTATGCTCATCGTTTTGTACCTGTATGGCGAGCTTGCTTATGATGCTTATCATAAAAACATCAAACGGCTGTACCAGGTTGGTACAACGTTCCTCACCAACGGAAAAAGGGACAAGTACCCTGCTGAACCCGCTGTAATGGCCCAAAACATGAAAGCATCCTTCCCGGAAATAGAGATGACCGCAAGGGTGGTTGTTTTTGGTTTTTTCGGCGAGAATAAAACCCTGGTGCAGTATATCAGTCCGGATGGAACGCTTCACGCTTATTACGAATCAAAAGGCTGCGCTGCCGATGCCTCTTTTTTCAAAATGTTCGACTATCATTTTGTCGAAGGCAATACTTCAACGGCTCTGAGAGAGCCAAATTCAGTTGTCATCTCCAGTGATATCGCTAAAAAGATTTTCGGCAACCAGCCGGCTTTAAATAAAGTGATCCGCATCAACACGAACATTGATGGCGAACACGACTGCACAGTGAGTGCCGTTTTTGAACCGAACGATAGGCCATCGCACATGGATGCCCGCTTTTTTATTTCGTTATTCGGTGGAGGCCTGGAAGACCGCATGAAAAAGGATGGAAGCAATATGGTGTTCGATAATTTGTACACCACCTATCTATTGCTCAAGCCAAATTCCGACGCCAGGAAATTGGAAGCAAAATTTCCCGAATTTGTGGACAAATACGCAGGTAAGGACCTAAAGCAAGCCGGCTTTTACCGGGAACAATTCCTGCTGCCCGTCAAAGACATCCATCTTCACGCCGATATGTTGGAAATGACGTCATCGGGCAGTGTTTCGTATCTTTTTATACTGGGGTCTATTGCCATTTTTATTGTGCTCATAGCCTGCATCAATTTCATGAACCTCTCAACCGCGCGCTCCTCTGTCCGTTCAACCGAAGTTGGGGTTCGTAAGGTCCTCGGGGCTGCCAGGGCCTCGCTGCTATTGCAATTTTTAGGCGAATCTATATTGATATCGTTGATCGCTTTTGCTTTCGCAATCATCCTGGTAGCAGCCTTTTTACCGGCATTTGAGAGCGTGTCGGGGAAGAGCCTTACGCTGTTTTCATCTTCCTATATTATCCTGTTCACGTCCTTATTTATCCTATCGGTTTTTACCGGTTTCCTGGCCAGTATATATCCTGCATTTTATTTGTCGTCATTCAAACCAATCGAGGTACTGAAAGGGAAATTCCCGGCTTCGATGACCGCAGCGTCATTACGTAAAGGGTTGGTTATATTACAGTTTGCCATTTCTGTCATTTTGATTACTTCCACAATTGTTATTTCGGGCCAGATGAATTTTCTGCGCTCAACCGACCTGGGCTTTGCGAAAGACAGGCAAATCGTTATTCCCTTATACAGCTCGTTAGCACAGAAAACGTATCCGGTATTCAAGAAGGAACTCATAGAGAACAGGCAAGTGATTTCTGTAGGCGCCTCTGTTTATTACCCGGGCATTCCCAATGCCGGAAGTGATAACTTTCACAGGCAGGGAGAATCTGTAAATTCAGGCCCGCTCATCATGTTGAATCATATTGACGAAACTTTTTTACAAACCCTTGCGATCAAACCCGCCGCAGGCAGGCTTTTCTCCGCCGGATTCAAATCGTCCGACCGGGACGAACATGTCATCCTGAATGAAGAGGCGGTAAAAAAGCTCGGCTTTGCTTCGCCGCGAGATGCGATCGGAAAAAATATAATCAGCGTTTACAAAGGCCAAACATATGTGAATCAGGTTGTGGGCGTCACCAGGAACTTTCATTTCGAAGACCTTCATATGCCAATCACACCTTATGGTTTCTTTCTCGATAGCAGCAATAATTTCAGGTATGCCATTGTGCATGCAGGTCCGGGGGACATAAGCGCCTTGTTAAAGTCATTGGGGGCTACATGGCGCAAGCTTGATCCGGGGGAGCCATTCGACTATAGATTTTTAGACGATGACTTCCAGAAAAATTATTCGTCGGATGACAGGCTGTCATCATTGGTAAATTATTTCACCTGGGTTGCCATTCTTATCTCCTGTTTGGGCTTATTTGGCCTGGCTACTTTCAGTGCTGAACAGCGCACCAAAGAGATCAGCGTTCGCAAAGTGCTGGGCGCGAGCAACAGGGCATTAGTGGCATTGTTGTCAAAAGATTTTCTGAAGCTAGTTTTCATCGCCGTCATCATCGCCTGTCCGATTGCCTGGCTCGCCATGAATAAATGGCTGCAAAATTTTACCTCGAGAATTCAGATCAACTGGTGGATATTTGCTTTGACCGGAGCTATCGTCTTATTGATCGCATTTGCCACTATCAGTTCCCAGGTGATTAGGGCCGCATTGGTAAACCCGGTGAAAGCCCTGAAGAATGAATAACGCTAAATTCGATTTGCGATGACTATGGAAATTATTTTTACGGCCGTTTTATGACCTGTACGTTGATTTAGCGTTCATTTGTGTGGCAAATAAAATGCAAGCAACAATTTATTTTATTTGCCGGCACATAACTTATAAAGTATTAAGAGGAAGGAATTATGGGCAAACATTTAACGACCGCATCGATGCTCGGATCAGCACGGGACAGAAAGAGCTGATCAAATACGCGTCAGTATTGCGCGGAATTAGAAGTGTAGCTGATTTTGTAGTTTATTGCGTTATCAATGAAGCAACTAAAACTATTAATGACAATAACGTGATGCTTCGATCACTCGACGATAAAAAGACTTTTATCGAGGCCATTTTGAACCCACCGGCGCCAAACGCAAACCTTAAGAAAGTCCAATTAAGTTACTCAAATCAAAGCCGACAATAAAAACGGGCATATGGTTGTTGAATGATTCGCATAACATTCTTGATTTGATTGCGATCATAACATGTTAAACATTTACCTGCGCAGACAGGCGAGTCGGGATGCCCCGAACAAATAGGCACATCGGCCGTAATGGTTGATCCGACAGACGCAAAGCGGAAAGCTTCTACGGCCGTTATCAGTTTATCAGGCTGCCCGGCAACCATAGAATGTGTATTCCGATCAGAACGATAAGAGCATCTTGGTCATAAAAATTTAAAGCGATTGGCAAACCTGTTAATTAGCTTTACAATCCTGTAACAATTTGCGTGGCTTAAAATCCAATTATCGAACAAATCCCGATAAACGTATGCCTGTTCGAAATTGTAGTCGGTGAAACCCCTGCGAATGAAGATCTCAAGATTATTTATAGTGGGTTATTAGCTTTTAACAGCCAAGCCTACAGGCTACCGGAAAATAAACAAATTTGATTTTGCTGCGCGGATCCGGGCCGGGCGAAACACTGGGAGGCCTGCACGCTGCATGGTTTTACAACTGGTTTTATGTCACCATGCTTTTTGTACCGGAAGGACTGCGCATGCAGGGCCTGGGGCTAAGCTCCATGCAGCGGCAGAAACTTATGCGCGCGGCCGGTAAAGCACGGGCATTTGGCGGGATACCTACAGCTTGCAGGCACCGGGGTTTTACGAGCGGGCTGGATTAGAAGCATTTGGAGAATTGCCAGACTTGCCGGCAGGCTACAGCCGTATCTTTTATAGAAAACTATTATCCGAAATGGGGTTAATGTAAAAATATTTAAGATAATGTTTTCACATTGGAATTAAGTATCTTTAAACCAGGCAACACCATGCTTTGATCGATGGGATATGCAGCTGAATAAGGTACCTATGCCGAATATCTGCAAGAGAAAATTGAATCGATTTTAATGATGATTGCTGCCAATAATTTATAAACCGGCTTTCCTGGCGGCTCTAATATAAAAGATAAACCAACAACAATATCTGCTAATATATCTACATGGATAAAAGACTCATCAAATTAACAGCGGCTTTTGCCTGCCTGTTATTTTCTAATTACTCAATCGCGCAAGTTCATGACCCGAATGCGCTTCCGAAATGGGCCTTCGGTGGTTTTGCGAGGCCGGAAAATATTAACCCGTTAATTTCACCGGATACTGTCGCGCAATTTTTGGATCCCATGTCGAACAAAATGGTTCGATGGGAGGCGAATTACACCTTTAACCCGGCTGCTACGGTAAAAAATGGAAAGATCGTTGTGCTATACAGATCGGAAGACTTGACAGGGTCGGTGATTGGAACCCGTACGTCGCGGATAGGTTATGCGGAAAGCAGCGACGGCCTGCACTTTCAACGCAAAACCAAGCCGGTATTGTTTCCGGGAAATGATAGTCAAAAGGAATTTGAATGGCCCGGAGGTTGTGAAGATCCGAGGGTTGCGGTAACGGCAAACGGAACGTACGTGATGTTCTACACACAATGGAACCGTCACGTTCCCCGGCTGGGTGTGGCAACATCAAAGGATCTGGTCACCTGGGTAAAACATGGGCCAATATTTAGAAAGGCCTATAACGGAAAGTTTTTTAATATCCCCCATAAGTCTGCCTCTATAGTGACGAAACTGGAAGGTGGCCGCCAGGTAATAGCGAAGATACACGGCAGCTACTGGATGTATTGGGGCGAACTGCACGTATATGCAGCTACGTCGACAAATTTGGTCGACTGGAGTCCCTTAGTGGATGAACATGGCGAACTTAAACAGTTGATATCGCCCCGTAAAGGCTATTTCGACAGCGACCTCACGGAGTGCGGCCCCCCAGCTATAATGACCGATAGCGGCATCATCTTATTTTATAACGGAAAAAACCATCCCGGCGATGGCGGGGACAAGCGTTTTAACGGGAACGCCTATTGCGCCGGGCAGGTACTTTTCTCGCGGGATGATCCTGCTAAAGCAATCGCACGCCTCGATGTACCATTTTTGCGCCCGATGGCTCCCTTTGAAAAAAGCGGGCAATATGTGAATGGAACAGTTTTTATCGAGGGGCTGGTTTACTTCCATAAAAAATGGTTCCTGTACTACGGCTGTGCAGATTCACGAGTGGGCGTAGCAGTTTTTGATCCAAAGACCCCGGCGCTGCCCGACCCCGTACCTGTACTATAATTTAACCAATTGAATTTTCTGGTTCTCCCGGAACGGACCTTTACGGCCGTGTTAAGATATTACTCCAACAAACAAGTCAGCAGAATAAATGTTACACTTATTTGCTATTACACTAATAATTGCGACTAAGCGCTTCTGACCCCATCCGGGCAGAATTAAATTTATTTTACTGGAAACAACTCACAAATGAAAAATTGAAGGATGGGTTTCCCGATACTTCTATAACTCATACTCTATGAAAATTTTTACTATTCTCCTTCTTTCCTGCTTCCTTTCCTGCGCGGCTTATGCGCAAACCGCTAGTTCTGTTGTACCGGATACAGTAAAGAAACGCGATACCATCAGGCAGCTGGATTTGATTGATATCGGTAAGTCCTGGTTACATATTCGCCCAAAAGTGGTCAGGACACAAGGCGATAAAAAGGTTTATTTTTCCATATTGCCTATTAGCGGGACTGTGCCGGGCGGAAGTGGCCACGCGCTGGTGACCAGCACCACAGCTGGTATTTATTTAGGCCCCCGCAAAACTACTAACCTATCCAGTGCGGTATTTGCCCCATACTGGAATTTTACCAACAGGTTTGGCCTTCCTTTAAGAAACAGTATTTGGTTTCCCAACGACACCTGGACTATTCAGGGCGACATAAGGCTGCTGAGATATCCCCAATATACCTGGGGTTTAGGCAGCGCCAACAGTAATGCCGACCAAACCCTGGTAGATTATAATTACATCCGCTTTTACGAAAGCGCACTCAAGCGGATAAGGCCATATCTATTTGCGGGCGTTGGCTACGACATGGATTTTCACTCCAATATTCATAGTGATGATCCGGCAACCAACCTTGCACAATTTACCAATTATGCCTATGGCACGGCCGGGAGTTCATTTTCATCGGGCATTACCTTCAACCTGCTTTATGATACCAGGACTAACTCTATTAATCCATTACCCGGCGCCTATGCTAACATAGTTTACCGGGTAAATCCAACTTTTTTGGGCAGTAACAATACATGGAATTCGGTTTATATCGACTTAAGGAAGTACCTGCCGCTTAACCCAACAAATACGTTTAATCAAAATACGCTGGCTTTTTGGACCTTCTTATGGTCCGCCGTTGGAGATGTGCCTTACCTTGACCTGCCAAGCATCGGCTGGGACCCCTACAATCGTTCAGGCGAAGGGATCGAACAAAACCGTTACCGGGGAAAGACGCTGTTTTATTTCGAGAGCGAATACCGCAGAGATATTACAGAAAATGGGTTTTTGGGCTTTGTGGTGTTCAGCAACATCAGTACGGTTAGCGGATCGGGCACGTTATTTACCTCGTGGCACCCGGCGGCCGGTACCGGGTTGAGGATTAAATTTAATAAGGGGTCGGGAACTAATCTCGGGATTGACTATGCATTCAGTAACGGCTATAGCGGTATCTTCCTGAATCTTGGCGAAGCATTTTAATCGATGGATTACAAATTGTTCGCCGCCCAGCAAACCAATTTTAAAATTAAAATAATATAAAGTTGACAAAAATACCAGTGACTGAAAACGTTAAGCGCTTTAACGTGTCCAAATTACTGCTGATCCTTGGCCTTGGAGTACTTTTATGCGGCGAAGCATATTTTGGCTACCAGCTGCATAGCCTTTCCAATCAGCAGGAGGAAATAAAGGAGGATTACTCCAATGTCAACAACATTACCCTTGGCCTGTTTTCTGTGGACCAATGGAGCGATAAGGTAGCCGCTATTATTAACCACCAGGTTCGTCATTTTACATTGACGCCCAAACAAAAACAGGCTCTCCAGGTGGAGGTGGAGCAAATCATTCTTGCACTGATCAATAAAGCTGAGGCGCTGGTTACCAAACCGCAAAAATCGGTAGGCGGTAAGTTAAAGGTACTTGCTGTGAAAACCTTTGTAAATACCGACAAGATAAAGGCCCAGGTGCCCGAATTCGCGAAGACTATAATAGCTAAAATAGATAACCCGCAAAGTAAAATCAAGCTCAGCAACCTTGCGATGTCCAAATTCGCGCAGGTAAAGCAAAGCGCATACGTTGACAGTACAACCACTGCCAATGATTCGCTGATCAATAAGATGTACCTTAAATATCACGTCTCTTCGCCGGACGAATTTAACAGTAAGCTTACAAACTCCCTTGCCAGGATACGCACAATAACCTACGACTATTCTTTTGCCATGCTGGCATGCATCATAGCTGTTTTGATGTTGTGGTGGATACTTCGTAAACGGGTTGAGTTGCACGCGGCACTATTTGTGATGTCGTTATTATTTGCTTTTATCTTACTGGCAGTAGGGTTAACTGCGTCGATGATAGAAGTAGACGCGCGCATCAAATCGCTCGACTTTGTTTTACTGGGACAGCATGTGGTTTTTAAAAACCAGGTGTTATTTTTTCAAAGCAAAAGCATCCTCGATGTGGTTAAAGTATTGGTAAAACAACCGCAATGGGATTCAATCGGGGTGGGTATATTGATATTGGTGTTCAGTATTCTTTTTCCGCTTATGAAATTGAGTTCTACAGGAATTCACTTGCTGAGCAAAAAGAAACTGGCCGAAAATAAAATCATTAAGTATTTTGCTTTTCAGTCCGGCAAGTGGAGCATGGCCGACGTAATCGTTATAGCCATATTAATGACCTATATTGGCTTGAACGGTTTACTGGAAAGCCAGCTGGCAAGCCTGAACATCCGGAGTAATGCCTTAACTATCATTACTACCAACAACACTGCGCTGCAACCAGGCTATATCATATTCATCAGCTTTGTTTTATACGGACTTGTCCTTTCCACCATACTGAAGTTTATTACACCTTATGATTCACATTAGCCAGGCATCAACCAAATGTTAAATTATTTTAATTAGTTATAGCATTGACAACTCATCAACAAACTCCGGAGGCCAGGAGATTCGGTCTGTCAAACATTTTGCTCATCCTCGGGGTAAGCATCCTGCTTTGCGGCGAGGCATGGTGCGGATATAACTTGCACGCTCTTTCCAGTCAGCGAAAACAGATCAAAGAAGATTACAGTACCATCAACAATATTACCTTCGGGATATTTTCTGTTGATCAATGGCGCGACAAGATGGCGGCAGTGGTAAATAGCCAGGTGCACGATTTTAATATAACTCCTCAACAAAAGCAACAACTGCTTACACAGGTGGAACAGCAGCTCCACAATGTGGTTGATAAAACGATAGTTACTATCAATAAACCCCAAACAACTATTGTTGGAAAACTGAAAAAATTTGCATTCAAGAAATTTGTCGATTCCGGTCAGGTACAGGCACTGGTGCCTTCGTTTGCCAAAACTATCATCAATAAAGTTACCAGCCCGGCAAGTAAAAAAAGAATTAAAGGTATCGTTACCAGTAAGATAACCCAACTGGAGAAAGAAACCTACGATAGCACTGGAACGGCCAGCACCGCAGTCACCAGCTACATGTACCATAAATACCATGTTTCGGATGCCGAGCAGTTTGATAAGCAAATAAACGGCCAGATAGCTGTCATTCGTAAGCTGTCCTTTGAATACCTGTTTGGAATGCTTGGCATTATTTTACTGGTACTGGCGGTTTGGTGGATTATACGAAATCAATATCATTTAAAGGCAACCCTTTACGTAATGTCGTTGCTGTTCGCTTTTATACTTATAACGGTTGGGGTAACGACATCCATTATCGAAGTTGACGCCCGTATAAAAACGCTCAACTTTATGCTGATGGGCCAAAAAGTTGCTTTTAATAACCAGGTGTTATTTTTTCAGAGTAAAAGTATATCGGGCATCGTCAGCACGTTAGTACAGCAACCTAAGCCCGATGCAGTTCTTGTCGGTATATTAATTCTTGTGTTTATAGTTGTTTTTCCCGTTTTGCGGCTGGTGTTTACAGGTGTGCACATTCTGGCCAGGAAGGATTTTGCCGAAAATAAAGTGGTAAAATATTTTACGTTTCAGTCCGGTCATTGGACTATGGCCGATGTGATGGTTGTGGGTATTTTAATGACTTATATCGGCCTCAACGGGATATTGCAAAGCCAGCTTTCAAACCTGAACATACATAACAGCTTGCTTACAACTACTACGGACAATATCACCTCGCTGCAACCGGGATATATGGTTTTTGTAATATTTGTGCTCTTCAGTTTAGTATTGACCACTATTTTAAAAAGGATCACACCGTACGATGCGACCTGATAAACGTCCGGCGGAGGATAAGCGAATCGCCTATTTCACATTAGCCAGCTCCTTTCGCCTGGTCCAAAAATAAATAGCCAGGCCCAGGCAAACTAAGGGCAGTACAGCTCCAAATTCGTCGATAAAATATTTGGTATGACTGTTATATATAGTAAGCGGTGTAAATATGGATTGAACAAAAAGGTTATGGCTTGCATGCAATATGGCTCCTGTCCATAAACTGCCTGATTTTAACCGGAACCAGGTAAAAACAAAACTGATGCTTACCACCATAATGGTAAAGCAGCTAAGGCCGTACCATGCAGGGGTCCCGCTGTTATAATCCGCAAAGATCAGGATCGGGAAATGCCACATCGCCCATATGATGCCAACCAAAAGGGAGGTTTTTGTATAACTAATGGTTTTGAATAACTCGGGCACTAAAAAGCCGCGCCAGCCTATTTCTTCGCCCAAACCTGTTGCTAAACTGCCTGCCATACCGAATACGCCTGTAAAAATAAAATACAACAGGATGATCGCAGCCTTTGGCAAATGTTCCCACCCGAAAGATTTGGCGATCTGTCCAACAAATTCGTGGTTATAAAAGCCACCCCATCCAGTTACCCAGATGATCAGATAAGCGACAAGGCTATACAACAATGGCACCAGGTAACTCCATATCTGGTATCTGGGTTTACCCCATTGCCACGCGAGGGCCGATATTTCGCGCTTAAGTATTTTCGAAGTAATAAATGCCGACATTGCCGGACACCACATGATGCCCGTAACATACATACCGAAGCCGCTTCCAAGCTTACCGGTTTGGATGATCAAAAAATAAAATATCGAGCTTAATCCAAATGTAAACAACAAAAAAAGCAGGACTGCCTTACGGCTTTGGTTGACTGACTGTACCATGGCGGTAGCTGATTAAAGGGTTGAGATTGATTATTATACAATTATAATAATTTGGTGCCGCATTCTGGTACATGACACATGACAACCGGTCACATTGAATAGAGGAGTACTAATGGCCTATTAAATCATGTACCAATCATGAGGTGTGACACGACCATCAGCATAAATATTGGCTAATTCACGTTGATTCCATAAACCAAAAACCGGTTCAGAACGATGATCAAAAACAAAATAATTAGCCATACAGGCTGAATTCTATTAATTCCATTTATATCAATGCTCATGTTATCGGTTGGGTAGGGCTTCGCAATGGCGCTATCATATGCCCACATTAAGGCAAATGGGCTGAATATCGGGTAAATTAAGCTTAGGACTGATGGTACAGGCAAATTGAGAAACGTAGTAACCAGGATACCAATATATAAGGGATAACAGATAAGTGCACGCATAAAGGTTCGCCTGGATTTTTTGTCGGCAATAATACTGCCGGTTCCCATTTCTACAAAAAACCTCATCAATTTACTGATAATTAAATAGAGTACCAGTGCTCCCATGATAGCAATCACGATGGTTAGCCAGGTGGGAAAGTGTAGCGCCTGAAAAATATATCCCGTGTCGCCATAGGTAAAAAGCGGCGCTATCGCTAAATAGCCCAGGAACCCGATGTACCCAAAAACCGCCATGTAAAGTTTGAATAGAAATGCGAGGCCCCGCTTTTTTTGCCGGTAGCAAACCAAATGAAAGCAAATCCCGATAAGCAAACTCACCAATGGACCGGCCCCCGAATAAAAAACGGCACGGGACGTTGACATGGCAAAAAGGTCGGTTGACACAAAATTGTGATGCAATGTCACATTTTTTGCATGTACCAATATCGCGGCTACAAAATGCCCCAATTCATGGAGCGTCATTTGCAATGTTGCAGCACAAACAAAAAGTATAGTTGAATTAAAAACGACACCGCTAAGTCTTTTCAAACTGATAAACAATTAATTCATCTAAAGTAAACTTTTAGGCCGGACTA
This sequence comes from Bacteroidota bacterium, assembly GCA_013286235.1. Classification (GTDB taxonomy): domain Bacteria; phylum Bacteroidota; class Bacteroidia; order Sphingobacteriales; family Sphingobacteriaceae; genus Mucilaginibacter. The sequence goes on along the minus strand of JABDGE010000026.1, from coordinate 7,251 downwards.
AATCCTGGTAGTAACATTAGGATATGCAATACTAATTCAGGTTAGATAGGGCTGATCGGGAAAGCGGGGCTTAAATCCGGTTTACAATTTCATATTATCTACCGACTTGCCGCGTAATCTTGTTGTTCGGTTAAGGCCTTCGCTGCAATGAATCGTCAGGAAAATCGCCCCTAAAATTAACATTGGTACCAATGGAGCTACGAGTGCGATCCTTTAACTTAATCTAAATCATAATAAAATCCAATTCAAAAAGTTATTGTTATTAATCATTGGTTAATAATATTAAACGAAATGTTCTTTTTTTAGCCGGTGATACCAAATTGTTTACTGTAAACCATAATCTAAAAACTATGAAAAAGCTGATTGCAGTCTTCTTGTTGTCCATGTTCACCATCGGCTCGTTTGCCTCGGCCATCCCAGGCATTCAGCAGGACACCACGAAACACAAGAACACCAAAAAAGATACCGTTAAAAGAGACACTACCAAAAAGCCACCGGGACTGCACCGGTAATTTAAACGGTATGTGCTCAAGCCTGGCCCATTGCGACCGGGCTTTTTTATGGAGCAAAACACGGGAAAAACCTGCTCAGACCATTCAGTCAAAATAAAACTTGAAAAATATAGTACTATGTAATAAATAGTACTATATTTGACCAATTAGATTACTGAAGACATGAAATATTTTTTCGTCACATTGATTGTGGCCTGCGGTTTATCCGGCAGCCTGAATGCCCAATCCCTTCCTTACCGGGAAACGCCAGTTAAAATTAACGACCTGGTACATACCAGGCTCGACGTGCAGTTTGACTATAAAAAATGTTATTTGTATGGTAAGGAATGGATAACCTTACACCCCCATTTTTACCCGACTGATAGTTTGCGACTGGATGCAAAAGGAATGGATATTCACACTGTTGCGATAGTTGAAAAGGGTCAAACCATCCCCCTAAAGTTCAATTATGACAGCCTTAGCCTGCGCATCAACCTGGACCGAGCGTACCGCCGGGCAGAAAACTATGTTATCTACCTGGATTACACGGCTAAGCCCAACCAGCGAAAAGGCCTTCGGAAAAATGAAAAAGGCCTGTATTTTATTAACCCCGATGGGAGCGAGAAAGATAAGCCAACCGAGATATGGACAGAAGGCGAACCCGAAAGTTCCTCAGGCTGGTTCCCCACGATCGATAAGCCCGATCAAAAAACAACGTCGGAGCTAAGCATGACCGTTCCTGCTAAGTATGTAACCTTATCAAACGGCCGGCTTGCTTCTCAAAAAAATCACCAGGGTGGCACCCGGACTGATACCTGGAAAATGGACCTGCCAAATGCGCCCTACTTGTTTATGATGGCCGTTGGAGATTTCAAGATTTATAAAACCAGCTGGCATGGAAAAGAAGTAAGCTACTACCTCGAACCAAAATACGCCCCCTACGCTGTTGATATGTTTGGCGATGTGCCGGAAGCCATTGGTTTTTTCTCAAAAGTGACCGGCGTAGATTATCCGTGGAATAAATATTCAACGGTAGTGGTGCGCGACTATGTGAGCGGCGCCATGGAAAACACAACCGCCAATGTATTCGGCAGCCAGAGCACCCGCCGCGAGCTTTTGGATCAATATTACAATCCCGGTGTCGAACATGAACTTTTCCACCAATGGTTCGGCGACTATGTAACGTGTGAAAGCTGGAGTAACCTTACCCTGAACGAATCGTTCGACAACTTCGGCGAGATCATCTGGCTGGAACATAAATATGGGAAGGATGCAGCCGACGAGCACCTCGAAAACGGACTGCAGGGATACCTGGGTAACCCGGCGAATTACAAGATCCCGCTGGTTAATTTCTACTATAAAAATATCGGCGATGTGTTTAATGGCGTCACTTACGACAAAGGCGGGCGGATATTAAATATGCTCCGCAATTATTTGGGTAACGATGCCTTCTACAAGGGGTTGCATATTTACCTGGCAACGAATGCCTTTGGCAACGCCGACGTCACACGATTGCGCCTGGCAATGGAGGAGGCCAGCGGACTTGATTTGAACTGGTTTTTTAACCAGTGGTATTTTGGAGCCGGTCACCCCATTTTAGACATTAGTTACAAGTGGAACGACAATACAAAAACCGAAACAATGGTATTGTCTCAAACCCAGGAGGGCCAGGTATTTGAATTACCGGTAGCAATAGACATCTATGCAGGCAATAAAATCGAGCGCCACCAGGTTGTGATCAGCACCAGGTTGGATACTTTAAAGTTCAATATCGCATCAAAACCCGATTTAATAAATTTTGATGCGGATAAGGTGCTAGTGGCTCAAAAAACCGATCACAAGACCGCCGCAGAGTTTGCTTTTCAATATGAGCATGCCCCTCTTTATCTCGACCGGTATGAAGCGATAGATTTTGCGTCAAAAAACGAAGATGAAAAAGCTGCCCAGGCTATCATTGTGGCGGCCTTGCACGATCGTTTTTCAGGCCTTAGAAACAAGGCGATACAAGCGCTTAATATTAACAAGGAGGATATCCGAAATATAAACCAAGACCTGGAAAAAGCCGCTATACCCCAATTGACCGACCTGGCGCAAAATGACAAAAACAATCTGGTGCGCGCCGCCGCACTCGTTTCCCTGGCGCCCTTAAAGACTCAGGCGAACTTGAAGCTCTTCGAAAAAGCATTGGCCAGCCCCTCGTACGAGGTAGAAGCCGCAGGCCTTCATGGTATAAATGAGATGGACCCCAATTTAGCGATGCAGGAAGCCCTCAAATTTGAAAATGACAACGAAGGGGATCTTACTCAGCAAATTGTGAGGGTATACGCTACAACCGGCGGTGATGCCAAATGGCCCTATGTGTACAGCCGCTATGTTAGTGGTACACTGCAGGAGCAAATTCATCTCACAGAAAAATTTTCCGAAATGATAGGCCGGTTAAAAAACCCGGGCTACGTGCAGCAAGGGATAGAAGAGCTGAAACAAATGGGCATCAAATATAAAGATAGCGGGGCCGCGCCTTACATTTCCAGGTACCTTGTAAAAATTAAAGAAGCGCGGGTACAACAAAATGACACCCAATCAGCCAGCGAAGTGGACGCAGCAGTAAAAGCAATTGATGAGGCAAAATAGGGAGGGTTTTCTATGAGATGCGGATACTAACTACACCTTGGTAGTAAAAGAGTCCGGGTCGTTTTTATAGTTAGCCCCCCTGGTCTTTCTCTCGCATTTAATTTTTTGTTAGCGGCAGCGTAAAATAAAACGTCGATCCTTTTCCAAATTCGCTTTCTACCCATATGGCGCCGTTATGCCGTTTAACGATCTCTGAGCTCAGGTACAGCCCGATCCCGAAGCCGGAAATATGCCGCGAGTAGTCAGTCTCGATCCGGTAATAGCGCTCGAATACTTTTTCAATATCTTCCGGTTTGATCCCGATGCCTTCGTCTTTCACGCTAATATTGGCCATATCTCCTGCAACCCCGTAAGCTAATTCGATCGGCCTGCCCTTTTGCGAATATTTTACCGCATTGCTGAGAAGGTTGGAAACCACCGAACTTATCTTGTCCCGGTCGGCATTAACGCTTACACGCCCTGACCCTACGAGTGTCACTGTATGTGTATTGACGATAAGCTTAGTCTCGTCCGCAATTTCCCGGAGGAGTTCGCCCAGGTCGAAGACCTGCATTTCAAGCGACATCTTGCCCGCCTCCAGTCGCGAGATGTTAAGGAACCCGTTTATCATGCCTGTCATCCTTTTTACCTGGATATTTGCCCTTTCCATAGCGCCGGCTAAAAACGGATCGTCGCTGGTCCTCAGTTTGGCGTTGGTAACCTGGATGATGCCAGTGAGCGAGGTGAGCGGCGTTTTCAGCTCGTGGCTAACCATGCCGATGAAATCGTTTTTGCGTTGTTCTTCCTGCTTCTTTTCAGTGATATCGCGCGCTATTTTGGATATGCCTATGACTTTTCCCTGTCGGTCCTTAACGGGTGATATGGTAAGGGAAACATCCACCAACAGGCCGTCCTTTGTAATTCGCTTCGTTTCAAAGTGCTCGACCGATTTGCCTTCTTTCAAATGTGCCAGGATCATTATTTCTTCGTCATGGCGATCGGAAGGGATGATCTTATAGATCGTTTGCCCGATCATCTCTTCAGCCGTGTAACCGAACATTCTTTCTGCCGCATCATTCCAACTGGTAATCACGCTGTCAAACGACTTGCTGACAATCGCATCGTCTGACGATTCGACAATAGCCGCCAGTTTAGCGCTCCTTTCTTCGGCTTGTTTGATGTCGGTGATGTCAAGCGCGATGATCAGCCCGGCCTCCACTTCATTATCTGCGTTTTTAAGCGGCACAAAGTGTACAATGTAGTTGTCGCCGTTTTCAGTTTTGCGCTCAACGGAAAACTTTTCGCCTGCTATCACCCTTTCATACAGGCTCCTGGCGGCTTCATAACGTTCGGGCGATATTTCCGCCGGGTGCTTCCCTTCATAATCCCTGCGGTTATAGCCCATCTTCTCCATAATATCGCCTTCAATGGTCACATAGCGGTGGTTTCGATCGATGACGATGATCAGCGATTTTGGAATATTTAAAATGATGGACCTGAAAAGCTTTTCACTCCGCTCGATGCTTTCCCGGGCCAGTTTATTTTCGGTAATATCCAGCACCGTACCCAGGAAACGGGTCGCCAGGCCATTGGTATCAAATAGTGCAGTTCCCTGCGCCCTTACCCACCGCGTTTCTTCATTGTCAAAGCGAATTATCCGGTAAGTTATATCGTAGTGCCCCTTGGTTTCCGACGCAATCGATTCCTCAAATTCACGGCCTGCGCGTACTTTGTCATCAGGATGGATCCGGCTGGCAAATGATTCAAACGTGATGGCCTGGCCGGCGGGCAGTCCAAATATGGCTTTACACTCTTCCGACCAGTATAAGTCGCCGCTTAACGGGTTGTAGTCCCATGTACCTAAATTGGTGGAGTCAATAGCCATTCGCAGCCTCGATTCACGTTCGGCAAGTTCTGCATTGGATTGTTCCAGTGTCCGCTGCGTTTCAGCCAGTTCTTCGTTGGTTGCTGCCACCTCTTCATTCACTGCAACCAGTTCTTCATTGGCTGCAGATAGTTCTTCATTCACCGCCGCCAGCTCTTCATTGGTTGCGGCCAGTTCCATTCCCGCAGTTTTCTGCTCGTGTATATCAGTACTTGTACCTATCCACAGAACGGCTTGTCCGGCGTCATTTTTATAGGCTGTAAAACGGCTAAGGTGCCATCTGTAAACACCGTCATAACGCCTTAGCCGGTGTTCCATTTCCATTGGCTCACCACGTTCAATCGCAGCCGGCCATTCCACCGCCGCTATCGCGCGGTCCTCGGGGTGAATAAAATCCCAAATCTTTTCTCTTAAAGCTTCGAATCCTATAATGCCCGTATAATCATGCCATTGTTGGTTATAATAAGTGGCGCGGCCATCAGGACCCGATGTCCATAACTTATGTGGTATAGCATCGGTTAAAAACCTGGACTGATCTTCGCTTTTCTTACGTAAAACCAATTCGCGGGTAGCATCTTCATTCAAACGTGTATTCTCAAGGGCCAGGGCGATCAGGTTGGCAAAGTTTTGAGCAAATTCAAGGTCTGTCTCATCAAAGTTGCGGCCCGGGTCCGACGAAATAAAGTTTACCAGGCCTGTGGTTCTATCGCCGGTTGACATTGGCGTGATGATCACAGAATGTAAACCGATTTTGTTTACTTCCCCACGCTGCACGGGGTCGGTGATCAACAAGTCTATCATTTGTTCCGTTACCACCGGGACAAAACCGGGTTTCCCGGTTTTTAGCACAAGCGCAGGCCCGCTGTTGGCGTTAAGATCAGCCGGATAGTTTTTACGGTATTGATACGCCCATTCAATTTTTGCCGGGTCGGCGTGTTTTAAAATCAACAGTTCAAGGCGGTTTTCGGCCAACTTATCAACCGTAAACCAGTCGGCAAATTTTGGCACAATAAATTGTGCTATCAATTCAAGGGCGCCACGCGTGTCACGGGTCCTGGCCAGTGCCGTCGCAGCCTGGTTTAAATAAGAAAAGAGGTTTTCCCTTTTCTTTACTTTAGAAATGTCGCGGATGAAAAGATAGGTTTGAACATCGGCTTCCGTACTATGATTAACTTTCGAGCTGATCAACACACACCTTTCACCCTGACGCGAATTGATCCTGAATTCCTGGTCCGCAATTTCTTCCAGCCGGGTAATTCGTCCTTCGTTTTCCCTTCCTTTCGACTCATCCTTGCAAAAGCTGAATAGATGCCGGCCCAATATTTCCTCTTTTTGCAAATTACAATACCCGGGCGCCGTGCCGTTAGCATAAGTGATTATACCGCCGGCGTCGATAGCCAAAACGCCTATAGGAAGAAGGTCATAGGCCAGGTTGAGCTCATGATGAGTCAATTGACCGGATTGCGGTAACTCTCCATTAGTATGAACTTTATTCGATTGCCTGTGTGACTTCGTCATAATTTTGTGGCTAAAAGTTTGTCAGCAATTGGAACAAAGCGTTTGATCAATTTCTCAAGATCATCAACTTCAAATGGCTTGTCCAAGTGGCCATTGGCACATTTTTCCCTCGCAACAAGGCTAATATCCAGGGTTGCTGACATTAGTATAACTGGCATGTGTTTAGTTTCCGGTTTGTCTTAATTTTCAGGCAGTAGTCACCACCATATCCAGACGGCAGCCAATGGTCTAAAATAACCAATGCCGGGTTTATTTTACGAATTTTACTAACAGGAATTACATCAGGAATTGTTACCACATTTAGATCCATCCCACTGATTATCGCCTCTAATATCTCCAATGTATCCCTGTTATCATCGATAACGAGGATAGTTTTCATCATTTTAAGGGGCTAAAGAGAAAAGCTGTGTAAGGGTAAACGTATCAGCAAGTTTGTAATTGTACAGCAAAAAAACCACACGTCAAAGCATTATTTTATAGTAGCTAAATTAGCATATCACTGCCTTAATTTTTAATTTAGTGTATCAATCGAAATCGCTGCATTGGCTAAAACGGGACACTGGACCTGCAGGCGCGCCGCAGATTTAAGTTGATCCCAAAAAATTGCAAAAAGCGGTTTTGGCCATTGTGGCTATAAACAAATGATGGCACGGATTGTTTTCGTCGTATTGCTCCAGCCTAAAAGGTTATTTTATCTTATGTTTCGCCTCAATTCGTTAATTTAGATTCCGTCAAACGCCCACCCAA
>JABDGE010000025.1 GCA_013286235.1 Bacteroidota bacterium | reverse complement strand
AGCTGCGGGCTTTTCTTAACCAGGTGCCAGTAAAAAGCTTAGTAAAAGGCGAACAACTAATAGGCCAGGTGTGGGAAACTCAGCAAATGCAATTCTGGGATGACTTCAATGACCATACAGACCCCATACGCCTTCAGGCCGTTAAAGATGCCGGTTTAAAGAGCGGGTATGTATGGCCCCTTGTTTACAACGACGAAGTTATCGGCGTATTAGGCCTTGGAGGTGGAGGGGATGAAATCGCCCGGCGTTGGATAACAGCCTTGTTTTGAAAACTTTAGCGCCCGGTTTGGGGCCGAAATTAAGCGAAAACAACTTGAAGAAGAATTAAGCCAGGTATTTAATGTGGCACCCGATGTAATTTGCGTAGTGGGTGTCGACGGTTATTTCAGGAAAGTTAACCCGGCAATGATCCGTTTATTTGGGTACACGGAGCTTGAACTGTTGAACCGGCCGTTTATTGATTTCGTGTACTTCGAAGACAAAGCGAAGACAGTTTCGCAATTCAAGGACATCGCCGAAGGCGAGGCAGTTTCCTATTTCGAAAACAGGTTAATGACAGCGGCCGGAAAGCTGAAGTGGCTTGCCTGGACCACCTCTAACGTAACTGAAGAAGGGTTGATTTTTGGTGTGGCAAAGGATATTACCGAACAAAAGGGTTTGGAAGACACGCTTCAAAAAGCGAATAGCCTGGCGCGCATAGGAGCGTGGGAAGTAGATTTGGACAGGGGCATCGTTTTATGGTCGGATATGACGAGAGATATTCACGAAGCCGAACCTGGCTTCGTGCCAACCCTTGAAGAGGCAACCAATTTTTACAAAGCAGGAACTGACCGGGAAACGATCACGCAAATCATGACGGCAGCCGGAAGATACGGCACTTCTGCCGACACCGAACTGCAGATTGTAACGGTAAAAGGAAAAACCAAATGGGTAAGGGTTATTGTTGAAGCCGAGTTTACGGGTAAAAAATGCACGAAGCTGTACGGCAGTTTCCAGGATATCGATGCCCGAAAGAAGGCCGAATTAGCCGTTACTGAAGTGCTGGAAGATAGAAATACCATATTGGAAAGCATTGGCGACGCGTTTTTCGCTGTTGATAAAAACTGGGAGATAACTTACTGGAATAGCGCTGCAGCAAAGCTTTTTGGAAAACCAAAAAGTCAAATGGTCAACCATAATTTAATGGAGCAATTCCCGGATTGGATTGGCTCTGAAACATACCATAAATATTTTGATGCTGTAGCTACCGGCCGCGCACACCATTTGGGACATTATAGCCAATCGTATGACTTATGGCTTGAATCGAGTATTTATCCTGGTGCTAATGGCCTTAGTGTTTATATTAAAGATGTTACCACCCGTAAAAAAGCCGAAGTTCTGGCCACTTCTATCCTTGAAGAAAGAAACACCATATTAGAAAGCATTGGCGATGCTTTTTTTGCAGTTGACAAAAACTGGGTTGTTACCTATTGGAATAATATGGCGGAGAAGGTTTTAAAAACGCCTAAAAATGAAATATTGGATTGTAACCTATGGGAAGTATTTTCGGGTTCTATCGGTTCAGAGTCCTATAAAAAATATCATGAGGCTGTTGAAACCAATTATGTGGCCCATTTTGAAGACTATTTCGCCCCATTATGCAAATGGTACGAAATAAGCGCATACCCCTCGCCAAAGGGCCTCGCGGTCTATTTTAAGGACATTACGGACAGAAAGGCTTCGGATATCCGACTAAAAGAATTGAATGCAAGCTTGCAGCGGCAAACACGTGAGCTGGCTACTTCAAACGCCGAACTGGAACAATTCGCATTCGTGGCATCGCACGATTTGCAGGAGCCACTCCGGATGATCACCAGTTTTATGACCCTGATTGAAAAGAAATATAATGACATCATCGATGATAAAGGCAGGCAATACATCCACTTTGCGGTTGACGGCGCCAAACGCATGCGACAGATCATACTGGACCTGCTGGAGTTTTCCAAAGTGAAGACGCTGGAAGATCAACCCGAAGAAATAAGCCTGGATAAAGCAGTGAAGGAAATACTGGCTCTTTACCGGAAACAAATAGAGGAAAAGCAGGCAAGGGTAATATTTGCGGATTTGCCGGTAATTTATACCTACAAAACCCCCTTAAGACAAGTGTTACAAAACCTGATCAGCAACAGTTTAAAATACAGCACCGCGGGAGTTGCGCCGGAAATAAATATTTCGTGCGTAGAAACTGAAAGCCAATGGGAAATAGCCGTAAGGGATAACGGAATAGGCATCGAACCCCAATATTTTGACAAAATATTCATCATATTTCAACGCCTGCATAATAAAGAAACCTATTCGGGAACCGGAATGGGTTTAGCGATAGCGAAGAGGATAGTCGAAAACCTGGGAGGGAAAATTTGGGTCGAATCGGTCAAAGGACACGGAACCACTTTTTATTTTACCATTTTGAAAAAAACCGGTCATGAAACCAATTAACATCCTGCTTGTAGAGGATAACGAGGGCGATATTTTACTCACAACAGAAGCGCTCGCCGAATTTAAGATTGTGAACGAAATAACCGTTAAACGCGACGGCAGGGAGGCAATTACTTATTTCGAAAGCCTGACCGATCGCGAACAATTACCCGGAATTGTTCTGCTGGACATTAACCTGCCAAAAATCAACGGACAGGAAGTATTACTGTTTATAAAAAACCATGAAAAGTTTAAGCACATCCCTGTTATCATCCTTACGACTTCATCGGCTGAAAAGGATATCCTGGTTTCCTATAAAAACCATGTCAACTGCTATATTACCAAGCCCATTGATGTATTGGATTTTGTGAGGGCTATTAGCAAGATCGAAGAATTCTGGATTAATATCGTGTCCATCCCCAACAAATGAACCTCCTTAAAGACAAAATTGGATATTCAATACTGGTTATTGAAGATAATCCGGGAGATTTTGCCCTTATTGAAGATTTATTATTCGAACAAATTGAATCGCCGGAAATAAGCCGGGCCACAACCTGTTCGGGCGCCGCGGATATCCTGGCTGATAATAAATATGATGTAATTTTATTAGACCTTTCGTTGCCCGATAAAACAGGCGCTCCGCTGATTGAAGAGATAATTGGCTTGAGTAAAAGTACGCCTGTGATCGTGTTTACCGGGTATGCCGATTTCTCATTTGGGGTAAAGTCGCTTTCATTGGGGATTTCAGACTATATCCTTAAAGATGATCTAACTTCTATGACTTTATATAAGAGTATCATCTACAGCATTGAACGCAGGAAAATTATTTCAAACCATGAACAATCAGAACTGCGCTATAGTGAACTATTTAACTTCAGTCCGCAACCGATGTGGGTAGTAGACTTGGTGTCGCTTGGCTTTTTGGATGTGAACCGTGCCATGGTTACTCATTATGGGTATAGCCGTGATGAGCTTTTGTCGATGACCCTGAGAGATATAAGGCCCGCTGAAGATATCCCCGAATTGGAACGAAACATTGAACGGGATCAGCAGGGTCAAAGTGACTATTCCCATCACGTAGTGATTCATCGACTAAAAGACGGCCGCCTCAGGAATGTTGACATTCGTGTTGCACCGGTATGGTATAAAGGAAGAAGGGCAAACATTGTTACTGCAACAGACATTACGGAACGACTGGAATATGTGCAGGCGATAGAAAGCCAGAATACAAGGTTAAAAGAAATTTCCTGGATCCAATCGCACGTTGTACGGGCGCCGATGTCGCGCATAATGGGCCTGGTGCCGCTAATCAGGAACACCAACGAATCTGAGGAAGAAAAGAAGTTGATACTTGACTATATTTTAAAGTCTGTGTTCGAACTGGACGAGATCGTCAAAAATATAACTGATAAGTCGAGGGTGGAGGATTTCCAGGCGTTATTGGGGAAAACTGAGTAAAGAGGTAGCATCCCGGCTTAGTTGCCATGGCTATTAAGCAAAAAAATCATGCCAAATAAAGGCAGTCTGTCTGTTTTGATCATCGAAGACAATCCTGGAGACTTCATCCTGGTAGAAGTTTTTTTATTTGAACAAATTAAAGCGCCATTAATTTCACATTGCGTAAGTTTTAGCGATGCAAAAGGGCTTTGTGCCTAAGGGATTGTTCGTTTGATACTATACTTTTAGATCTTTGCTACCTGATAAAACAGGCGTGCGGCTGATCACAGAAATACTGGGCAAATGCTATAACAGCCATTTCTTTCTCAAATACAGGGCAACGGCTGCAATTTTCAACGAGGGGCCGCCTATTTACAAGACCAAAGATGTTTAATATTTATTCCATTATCATTGTGTCCGGGCATTTGTTATAAACAGGCTCTTTACTTCTTCGGGGTTGTTTATCTGTAGAAAAAATTGATCGAGATATTCTAACATCTCCCCTTTGGTAGCAGATGTTAACAGTTTAAAGTTGTTTACTGTAGCGTAAATGTTGTCTTTCTGCTTATTAAAGATGTCGATCACTTCGTTTAGCTCTTCCATCGTCCTTGGGAATCCACGGTAGTCCCGGTCGCGTACGCTTTGGATACCAAGCCGTTCGTCGGGCACTGCATAACTTGTATTTACCATCCCGCTGTAGTCAAAATCGTATGGTACGGCATAAGCCCTCGACTTCGGATTGTCATTCGGAACTATGAGCTTTATGTTATGCTGCACAGCAATTGACCAGTCGGTATTGCCGATCATGTATTCAAATATTGAGACAAGGGTTGTCTGCTTTCGGTTGGATGCCTCCGTAGGGACGTTACCCCCGGTCCATTCGGAGAAATCATTTCTTTTTGCAAGTTCTTTTATATCCTCTAAAAGGAACGCATGCTGGGTAACCGTCTTTTTCTTGCCGCTGCTATCGCAGTAGCTAAGGTTCAAAAGGCGAACGCGAAAGCTTTTATCAGTTATCAGATTATAAAGTTTATAACATAGATATTCTTTTAAAAGATACTGGTCATAATCTTTGGATATCATGCATGCGTTTACGAGCTTAAGCGACTTAAGGTGATAAAAGGCTGCGGAAGAGTTGTTTTTAAAAATAACTTTGAGCGGCGGTACGTAGCAGTAGTTACGCCTGAAATGCCCCCTTATTTCGAGCGAGACAGCATCCTTTACGTTGAGGCTGTCGCCGATTTTGCACTCAAATACCGCGGGAAAAATAAAGCCCTCTTTGCTCCTTTTGGAATGAATGTTTTTCAGGTTAAAGGTAATGGACGCATTTATAATGGACGTGTCGCTGAAAAAGCGCGACTTGTTGACATACTGTTGAGATGAAGCTGGCTTTGCCCCGATCAGGATGAGCAACAGCCCTACGAAAAAAAGACGTTTCATAATTGCAGGTTTATTGTTGGTGACATATTTTTATGGATGTTGGCCGGTTTTAAACTATAAATTTATGGTGATATTTCTGTTATAACATGCCCCACAGAACCACTGGGCATTTGAATATGAAGCAGCGAAGCGATGGTAGATGCAATATCGGTCATGTACGTTTCCCTGCTGGTATGTCCCGGCTTTATATTCCATCCGTACCAAAGCAGGGGAATATGCGAATCATAGGGGTTCCATTCCCCGTGGGTTGTTCCCCCGTTTTCAAAATTTTCTATCCATTGCGGTTTAAATATCAGTTGTATATCTCCGCTCCGCTGGGGGTAATAGCCGTTGATTACGGCTGTTTTGATGGTTGCGTTCAGCGTAGTTTCATTAATTTTATCTATAACAAACGCACGGTAGATGCCTGGCTGAGCGGATAGATAATCGAGAATAATTTTGTCGACTGTATCCTTACTAATGTGAAGTTGTTTTATCAAACTGCGATTTAACTTAACCTGGTAATTCGAAACATCAATCAGTAATTTGTCCGACCCGAAACGGGCTTTGAGCAATTTGTTTAAATCGCCGCTATAAGTAGTGTCAACCGCATTTCCCGAGGGGATTTTGTGCTGGGCCATAAAAAAAGGTACATGGGCTGCGCCGTGGTCGGCAGTGAGGAAAACCAGGTAGCCGCCCTTCCCAAGCTTTTTATCAAGGAAGTCGAGAAAATCGCCAAGATCTTTGTCAAGCCGGAGAAAATCGTCTTCTGCTTCGACGGAATTTGGCCCGAATGTATGACCGATATAATCTGGTGTTGATAAACTGATCGCCATCATATCAGTTTCGGTCCCTGCGCCAAGGCTTTCACCGTTTATGGCAGCCCTGGCCATTTCAAGCGTAAAGGTGTTGCCATAGGGAGTTACATGCAAAATGCCATAGTTTTTACCCGCAAACTGGCTCAAGTCATATGGAAATCCTTTGGCAGCCCGGCCAAACGGCCGGTATTCATGGGGCTCCACATCCGGCGTGCTTTGAACGTAGGTATTAAGCGGATATATCGTGTTCCAACCAAGCGAAAAATATTGGTCGGGCAATTTTTTCGCATTTAACTCCTTCACCCACCCCGGTAATTCGCTCATATAATACGACGAGGATATCCAGTTCCCGGTAGCCTCCTCGTACCAGTACGCCGCATTGGCGCTATGCCCGGCAGGTAATATCGCTGCACGGTCCTTAAGGGCAATGCCGATAACCTTACTTCGAAAATTAGTGGCGAGCCGCAATTCGTCACCAATCGTCGTCACCAATAAGTTGTGCGGACTCATCTGGCCGGCCCTGGTGGCGCCACCTATCGTTGTTGTATTGTCATCTTCTGTGCAATACACGTCCTTGCCCAAATCATAATCCCACCACTCATTTCCGGTAATGCCGTTTATTGCAGGCACCGACCCTGTATAAATGCTGGTATGGCCGCAAGCTGTAACGGTTGGGATATAGGGGATAAATGTGTTTTCGCAGGAAAAACCCTCGTTCAAAAGTCGCTTAAATCCTCCGTTGGCCGAATACCGGTCGTAGTACCGGTAAAGGTAATCCCAACGCATCTGATCCACAACAATACCAATCACCAGCCGCGGGCGCTTAAGGTCTGTACCGCTTGTTTGTTGTCCGCCAGGATTATTTTGGGCGCGGGCATCCAAAACAAAAAATAAAAAAAGATATAATAGCGCCGATTTAACCATATAGTGTGGTCTGTGTACAGGATATTAATTTAACCGGGGAATCAGGATTAAATTTATAATATTAAATCTGGAAAACCTTATAAAGAAAAATAATATATTAGATAAAAATTGACATAGTTTTTTGGCAGCGCGGCAAAACGCCATATCCCGCGTTACGGCGGCGGCCCTTAAAGAAAAAAGCTCCGGTGAATAACACCAGGGCAATTTTATTGATTCAGCAAACAGCACAGCATTTCATGGACAATCCACCGTTAGAAAAATTGACAGATGACGCCTCAGAAAGGAAGCGGCCCGATTCAGCAGATGCATTCGGAAGCTATGCGTCACAGCTCAAGAAGAATAAACATCATCTCCGCGCCGTACAAACCATGTTCAGGAATTCTTCCTCTAATCACCAGCGGTTGAGCGTGATGGCGGATAATAAAGCTTTTATTATGATCTCCGTGAACTCTATTATCATTTCGGTGGTTATTGGCCTGGTGATCGGAAAATTTGTTTTGAATTCAAAATTGATTATTCCTACCGTCTTGTTGCTTGTCGTGAATGTGGTTGCGATCATCTATTCCGTATTGGCGACACGGCCAAACATTCCTAAAGGCACATTTACACGGGAGCAGGTTGAAAAAAAGACGGTAAATCTTTTATTTTTTGGCAGCTACTACAAAATGGGTTTGGAGGATTATGATTATGGTATACGGCAAATGATGAATGATAACGAGTTTTTATACGGAACTCTGATAAAAGATATTTACTGGCAGGGGCGCGTTTTAGGGAAGAAGTTCCGCTTGCTGCGGATATCCTATGATGTATTTATGTACGGTACAGCTGTTTCTGTTGTCGCTTACCTGGTTAGCTCCTTATTGTAGCAATTCCGGCTATTTATTATGCTTTTTTGGGTGATCTTTTTCGTTGATATGCAGAACAAGCTTCTCTGAACCTCCCATGCCGCGGTTTTCCAAATCTTCAAACAAACCCTCATCCGACAAGTCGATCGGGTGAGAGTGCTTCCAATCGTGATGGGCTATTTTTTGCAGGCGTTCAACCACATCCTCATCGTGTACCTCTATGGCAAGTTCTCTCCGGTGGTCAAAGCTGCCAGGCGCAAGATTGATGGAACCGACGATAGCCCGGCATCCGTCAGCCAAAAGCATTTTACCGTGCAACTTTAAATGTTTCAGTTTATGTATTTTAATGCCGATATCGTTCATGATCCTTAACCCACCGACACCTTCAACCAGTTTCTCCATTTTGAGTGTATGCGGCGGCGGCACCATTACGTGTACTTTTACACCCCTGGTTGCGGCGCGTACAATCCGCTCGATAATTACGAGGTCCTGGTAGCGCTCGTTTTGTATAAAGAGCGTGTGCTGGGCATGGTCGATGAAATCCGCGATGCGCTGTCTTCCGTTCAGGCTGCACCAGATCAGTTTGGCGCCGCCATCCGGTTCAAAGTTCGTCCGGTGCCAGTCTGCCTCAAAGCAAAGCATAATTTCCTTCACCTCATGCGGATGGCTGGTAACGATGGCATAGTCGCGCGTGTCGGTGAGGTTTTTGGTTTCCCAGTTTATTGATTTCACAAAGGCAAGCTTTTCATCAACCACCATTGATTTTTCATGGGTAATAATAAAATCCGGGCTTGTATCACGCACCTCTATACCGGCAGCAACCAGTCTTGCTCTCGATGCCTCATTTTCCTCTTCCCCGCTCCTCCGAGCCGGGTTAAGCATTACCTTTACGTGCACGCCCCGCTGTTTTGCCGAAATAACCGCGTCGAGCAATTCAGGGTCTGAAAAGAGGAACATTTTGATCAGGATTGATTTATGGGCGCCGTTTATTGCGTCGATGATGGACTTAACCGTATCATCCGGAAAAACAATTATCGTGCGTTGAAACATGGCGACTGTTGTTAATTATGGTGTATTCATTCTTTTAAAGATACTGCTTTTATCATGGTCAGGGGTCCTGAGTCGAATGTCTTTGGTCTGAAAAAGACATTCGATTACTGCTGACTTGACACTATAGCGTAATTTTATGATTCTCGTGCCTTGCTTCGGACTGAACATTGTACGAACGGGCGTATATGCCTTGCAATGCCATTAGGTCGTCATGGGTGCCTTCTTCAAACACACGTCCATTGCGCAGCACAATTATTTTATCTGAATTGCAGATCGTGCCCAGACGATGGGCTATCGTGATAACCGTTCGCCCTTCCATAAGTTTGGCAAGTGCCTCCATCACAACTTTCTCCGCTTCGGGGTCGAGCGAGGCTGTGGGCTCGTCGAGCAACAATATGGGCGAGTTGCGCACCACCGCCCTTGCAATGCCAATGCGCTGCCGCTGGCCTCCCGATAACGTAATCCCCCGCTCGCCTACCAGTGTATCATAACCATAGGGCATCCTGCTGATAAATTCATGGGCATTGGCCATTATTGCAGCTTCCATAATTTCCTCACGCGTGGCATCCGGCCGGCCATAGGCGATGTTTTCTAAAACCGACCCGTAAAACAAGGCCGTATCCTGCAAAACAAATCCCAGTTGCGATCTCAGTCCATCGAGGCTGAAACCGGTGATCTCGTTACCATCAATTAATACACGGCCGGCTGTGGGATCGTAAAACCGGGCAATCAGGCTTATAACTGTCGATTTCCCGCATCCCGTTGGACCGCAGATCCCAATTTGTTCTCCTGGTTTGATCGCAAAGCTAAGTCCATCCAGCACCGGAGCCCCCGGCACATATGCGAACGACACATTGTCAAAAACAATATCACCGTTAAATCGCTGAGGCTCTGCAGCATCCGGTTTTTCACTTACGATGATTTCGGTATCCAAAATAGCTTGAATACGCTCAAATGCGACCGTTGCCTGGGCAATGGTGCTGGTCATTTTGGCCAGGTCCTGCACAGGCGAAAAAAAACTTATTCATGTACCATAAAAACACGGTTAAGGTGCCCACGGTCATCACGCGATTTAAAACCAGGTCGGCGCCCTGCCAAATTACCAATGCCGTACAACCTGCAACGGTTATGCTTACTATCGGCGAAATAACTGATTTTACTTTTCGTGCCTTAAGCGCAGCGCCTACGGTTTCGAGGCTTACTTTTTTTAAACGATCTTCTTCCAATTGCTGCCGGCCAAAGGCATTCACCGCGCGGATTGACTCGAGCCCTTGCTGCAATACCGCCAGCATATTGCCCTGGTCTACCCGCACCTCGTGGGTTGCCTTTTTCATCGCTTTTTTAAAACGAGCCACAAAAAACAGCAGGAAGGGCGTAACCACAACCGCAACCAAAGTAAACCAAGGACTTAAAAAAAACATGATGCCGAGCATCCCCACGATGGTTAAGTTGTCGACGACGATATTCATCAATGTTGACGAGGCGAAATCCTGGATAGTTGACACATCGCTGGTGAGCGTACTCAGCAGTTTGCCGGTTTGATGGGTGTCGTAGTAGGCAAGGGAGAGCCTTTGTAAATGGTGATAAATGCGGCGCCTTAAATCGTTCGAAACATATTGGGCTACGCTTTCGGTAAAATAATTGTCGATAAAGGTGGCCAGGGAGCCGATGGCGGCAAGCAGTACTACGGTAATGGCTGCAACAGCCGCAAACTGGATCTTATTTTCGCGACGGAAGATATCGTCCATCCAGGATAGCCATTGCGGCAGCTTATGATGACCTATAACATTGTCGATAATGATCTTTAGCGGCCATGGCGTGGCCAAACTTGCGCCGGTTTCCACCAGCATTGCAGCAAAAATTATCAAAAGCCACTTGCGGTAAGGCTTTACCATTTGCCAAACCAGTTTTGCAATCTTTATTAATGAAAGATTGCTTTCGGCTTTTGACCCAGGAAGATCGTTGGTGTCTGGAAAAGCTGCTTTCATTGACTACCTATTACGTTTACGTTTTAGATCGAATTCATCGGTTGTCGCGCCACTATTGATATTTAGTATCAAAGATAATAATTCGTGTTGCTTTAACAAGCCTGGATGCCGGCGAGTGGGGGCTGTAGTCGCAGCATATTCAGTTATGCTGCGGCAAGGCAACAGTAAAAGAAGTGCCCTGTCCCTGTTCGGTTTTTACCGTTATATCTCCATCGTGCGCGTTTACGATATCATAGGCTAAGCTTAATCCCAGGCCGGTACCTTCACCGGTAGGCTTGGTAGTAAAGAAAGGTTGAAAAATTTTTTCAACTATGTTTTGCGGAATGCCATTACCATTGTCGGTTACAATGATCAGCGCTTTGTTTCCGGCTTTTTTGGAGCTCACTGAAACAACTGGCTTGTAGCCGGCGGGTGCTGTCTTAGCTTTTTCGGTTACGGCATAAAAAGCGTTGTTAACCATATTTAAGATCACCCTTCCCAAATCCTGTGGAACCACTTCAACTGCCGGAAGATCCTTGTCAAAATCGGTGACTATTTCGGAATTAAAGCTTTTGTCCTTTGCCCGCAAACCATGATAGGCCAAACGGCTAAATTCGTCTATAAGCGCGTTCAAATCTATCGCCTCCTTCTTTCCGCTGCTGGTGCGGCTATGCTGCAGCATGCCCTTCACAATAGCGTCGGCGCGTTTGCCGTGATGATTTATTTTTTGCAGATTTTGCTCAAGGTCGGTGGCGATTAATTTCGCTTCCTCCATGTCGTTATTATCAATTTCCTGTTTCATTTCCTCGACCAGTTCCTGGCTCACTTCTGAAAAGTTATTGATAAAATTTAATGGGTTTTGAATTTCATGCGCTATACCGGCGGTCAGTTCGCCCAGCGACGCCATCTTTTCGGATTGGATAAGCTGCTTTTGAGTTACTTTAAGCTCGTGGTATGCTTTTTCAAGGCCATCCCGCTGTGCCTGTATTTCTTCTTTTTGCTGAAGCACTTCTTCAGTGCGGGCGCTCACTTTTTGCTCAAGTATTTTGTTCGTTTTTAACAGCTGCATCGAGCGGTAATAAATAAAAGCCCAAATACAAGCCACAAGTGACAACACAAAAAATGTAATCGCCCATAGGGTTTTATACCAGGCCTGCGCCACAGAAATCATGATCTCTTTCTGCGCAACCAAGCCGTTACCGTTTATACTTTTTACCTTGAAAATATAATCACCCGGTGGCACGTTATAATAATTCGCCGTTTGATTTGGGTTTTCCGGCAGCCATTTCCGGTCGTAATTTTCGAGCATATAAAATACCTGGTTACTCCCTTCGTAACTTGTAAAATCAATAGCGTTGAAGCTAAAGGAGAAGGTGGCCTGGTTGTGGTTAAGGCTGATGGCCCTTGTGTTGTATATCGGGTCGGTTAACACACCACCCGCTGAGGGTGCTACCGGCATATCGGCCAGGGAAAAACTGCTGATCACCACTACAGGGGCAGGGGTATTGTGCAATTCTTTATCAGGATTAAAATCAAAATATCCCGAAGTGTCGCCTGACAACACATCGCCATTGGACAAGGTGTATCCAAAATTTAACCCCCGGCTAACGCCCTGGTTTTTTCCGTAAACGATGGTCTCCTGGCTTTGTGTGTTAAATTTAACGATGTTATCGTTGGTATTCACCCAAAGGTTATCCTCCTTATCGACAGACAGCCAGCCGATTGCGGTTCTGTATTTTCCAAAATTTAAAAAGTTGTCTGTCGTTTTGTCATACTTATACAGGCCCTGGTCTGTACCGGCCCATAGTTCATCATGGCTGTCGAACATTAAATGCCGCGTGGTGATATTCACCAAGTAACGCCTAAAATGCATTGTTTTTTTGTCGAGCAGGTTTACGCCATTGTCGGTAGATACCCAAACATCACCTTTTTTGCTGATTGCGATCGACTGTATGAGGTTAAAGCTGAGACTGGTGGTATCCTTTGGGTCGTTAATAAAATTTTTGAACATGATAGTTTTGGTATCCATCAGCTGCAACCCGTGTTGGGTGCCAACCCAGAGCTTACCCAGCCCGGCTGTTTTCAAACACATTGTTTGATTATCGAGTAAGCTATTAGGATTGCCATTTTGATGATAGTAGGCGGTAAACCTCTTCTTAACGCGGTCGAATTTGTATAATCCCTGCCAGTTGGTTACCCATAAGTTGTTTTCGGCATCCCTTTCTACATTAAAGGCATAGTTCATCCAGGGCGACGATTTAGCAATGGAAAAGGTGTCGACGGAGTTATCCTTTTTCTTATGCAGCAGGCCCTTACCGCTGGTCATCCACAACGTACGGTCTGTGTCTTCCGCAAAAGCGTTGATGTACGTACCGACATTATTATAAGGCAGTTGGACATCATAAGGAATTACCTTATAAAATTCGACGCCATGAAACGGTGCTATCCAAAGTACGCCGTCGCGGCTACGCTCGCAGCGCATAAATTCATTCCGGCCTATTTTAACATTTGCCTTAGGGTCTGTGCCGTACCATGTTGTTTTTTGAGTGGCCGGGTCATAAACATTAATGCCATTTTCCAGGGTTCCTATCCATATCTTCCCCGAAAGGTCCTCGTTAATAAACGAGATGCGGTCTTCAGCGTAGTCAAAAATATCTTTTATCGGCGGCCGGCTGAGTTTTTCGGGATGAGCCGGGTCGCAGGTATGCCTTTCAAAAATACCGGTCTTCCTGTCCATCGTATGCAGCCCGTCTCCGCCTGTACCAACCCAAAAAGTGCCCCTCCTATCTTCAAACAATGCAGTGATCCGGCTGTCTATTAAACTGTGCGGATCATTTTCATCATGCAGGTAACGGGTAAATTTGCCGGTTTTTTTATCCATCCGGTTAAGTCCGCCTTTATTTTTATTCCCGCTTTTAGTAAAGGTTTCACCGGTACCAATCCAAAGTGTACCTTCGCTGTCTTCGTATATCGCAGACACATCATTAGAGCTAAGGCTGCCGGGGTCCTTGTCATTATGTCTGAAATGCATAAAGCTGTTGGTTTTGCGGTCAAACCTATCAAGTCCCAGGCCTGTGCCGGCCCATAACACGCCGTCATGGTCCAGTAAAAGAGAGCCGACGCTGTCAGCCGCGAGACTGCCGGGAACGCCCGTCTGGTGGCGATAA
Source organism: Bacteroidota bacterium (assembly GCA_013286235.1). Lineage (GTDB taxonomy): Bacteria > Bacteroidota > Bacteroidia > Sphingobacteriales > Sphingobacteriaceae > Mucilaginibacter. Next base: position 31,847 of record JABDGE010000025.1, on the reverse strand, counting down.
TGGGAAAACTTACCTGTTGCCGGGTCAAAATGGTCTAATCCCTTGCCAACTGTGCCCAGCCAAACCGTACCGTCTTTATCAGCCTGAATGTACATAACAAGGTTTGTTGCAATGGAATTGGAATCGGTTACGTCGTGCTGGTAAATAGTATATTGATGACCGTCGTATTTGTAAACACCCTCTCCGGTCCATAGCCATATATAGCCTAACCGATCCTGTTCTATCCCGTATACGGATGTCCATGGCTGGTCTTTCGGCGGCTGAACGAGCGTAAAATGTACATCCTGGGCAAATCCGCTGAACTCACCCAGTACACTCACCAGTATAAGTAATATTAATTTGCAGCGCATCGTCAATGAAACTATAGGTAAAAATATAAAAGGATTACAAGATAGTAAATACTTTGAAACGATTTAAAATCAATTCCTTATTAGCTTTTTTAAATGCGCAAAAACTTTGAGGTTAAATATTTTTGCTGCGATAATTCTTAATTGCTTTGGATTAATATTTATATTTATACTTTCAGCGTATCACAGCGTCTTACCCCTCAAAGACGCAAATTCTGCATTCGGCCGCTTAACCAGTTAAAAAAATTACATGAAGAAAATTTACTCAAAAAAGTATGTATTTCTATGTATTTTAATGGCTACATGGATTGTAACGTTTGCGCAAACCGGCTGGATAAGAGGTAAGGTACTTGACGAAAACAACGGCCCTTTGCCCGGCGCATCTGTTAAAATAGCAGGTACCACTATTGGCGCAACTACCGATATAAATGGCGATTTCGTTATCCCGCATCTTAAGCCCGGCCCTTATGTTATAGTGGTAAATTACATAGGTTATATAGCGCAAACTAAACCGGCAATTATTGCCGGGGAGGTAGTCGTTGTTAATTTTTCGTTACAGGTTCAAAATACAAACCTGGATGAAGTAGTGGTAATAGGCTATGGCAGCCAGCGAAAGAAGGACCTCACAGGGTCCGTTGTGGCTATTTCCTCAAAAGATTTTAATGAAGGGCCTATAACTTCTCCCGAAGATTTGATAACAGGTAAGGTTTCGGGTGTTTTGATCACGTCAAACGGTGGCGAGCCTGGGTCGGGGAGCACTATTCGCATTCGGGGCGGCGCTTCGTTAAATGCGAGCAACGATCCGCTTATTATCATTGACGATGTCCCGGTGAGCAATACGCCCATTTCCGGCGTTGCCGATCCTCTGAGCATGATCAACCCAAATGATATAGAATCCATCACCATATTAAAGGATGCTTCCAGCACGGCCATTTACGGCTCGCGGGCTTCGAATGGCGTGGTCATTGTCACTACAAAAAAAGGCGATGCCGATGGTAAACTGAAAACAAACTATAACTCCATTAATTCGATTTCAGATGTAACCAAACAATACCCCGTATTAAACGCCTCGCAGTTTCGCAGCCTGGTTGGTGAGCAGGATCCGGAGCAGTTAGGGCTACTGGGGCACACCAGCACCAACTGGCAGAGTGAGATTTTTCAAACGGCCCCTGCAACTGATAACAATATCAGCTTTACAGGCGGGGTAAAGGGATTACCTTATCGCTTGTCGATAGGTTATTTAGACCAGGACGGCACCCTGCGAACTGATAATTTGCAACGGACAAGCATTGATTTGAATGTTGGTCATGATTTTTTCAATAAAAGCCTGAAGGCCGCACTGAATTTAAAGGGCACCTATAGCGATAGTCAATTTGCCAACCAGGGAGCCATAGGAGAAGCCATAAATTACGACCCCACCAAGCCGGTTTATTCCGGCAGTGGTAAGTATGGCGGCTATTATGAATGGCTCGATGCAAGTGGCAACCCTTTGCCCACAGGACCCTATAATCCGGTTGGTTTGTTATATGAACAGGATTCCAGAGGTACTGCAAAAAGAGGCATCGGGAGTCTCAATTTGAATTACATGTTCCCGTTTATAAAAGGGCTGCAGGCCAATGCCACTTTCGGCGGCGATATCTCCGACGGGCAGGGACATAGTTTGATTCCCGCTACGGCAGCTTCCAATTTTTTTCAGCATGGCTTTTACGCTGCTTATTTTAACCAAAATTACACCTATAACACCGATTATTATTTAAAATTCCAGCGCGAGCTAACATCAATCAGGGGCCATTTTGACGTACAGGCGGGCTACTCGTACCAATATTTTCGATTTTACAACAAAGGCGAACAAACTTATGAAGCTGACGAAGTAACCCCTTTAGCCAACCCGACAAATAATTATAACGGGCAATATTATATAGAATCACCATTCGGCAGGCTAAATTTCGATGTAGATAATAAGTACTTGCTCACTGCAACTATCCGCGATGACCGTTCATCCCGCTTTGGCCCAGCCAACCGCAACGGTTATTTCCCTTCGGCTGCCTTTGCCTGGCGGCTGAAGGAAGAATCATTTTTGAAACATTTTGATTTATTGTCGGATTTAAAACTGCGCGTAAGCTATGGTTTAACCGGCCAGCAGGATATTGGTTCGGGCAGTAATATTTTTTACTTCCCTTACCTGGAAGTTTATGAACCGAGCGACAACGGCGCAGGATACCAATTCGGCAACACCTTTACAAATACTTTACGGGCCGATCCTTACAATACTAACCTGAAATGGGAAACAACCGCTACTACGGATATAGGTTTTGACTATGGTTTCCTGGATGGGCGGGTAAATGGAAGCATTGACTATTATTACAAAAAAACTCACGATCTTTTAGTTGACACCCCTGTGCCTGATGGCACCAACTTATCAAACGACGTGTATGAAAATATCGGCGACCTGGTTACAAAAGGTGTCGACTTTAACGTCAGCGCTATAACCATAAACGCGAAAAACATTAAATGGACTGTTGCTTATAACATCTCTTATAATGCCCGGCGGATAACCAATATCTCTTTAACAAAGGACCCTAACCTGATCGTTCCAACCGGGTACATCAATTCTTTAGGGAATAGTATCCAAATTTATAAAGCCGGATACGCGCCTAATGCGTTTTATGTTTACCAACAGGTTTATGGTCAAAATGGCCAGCCGCTGGAAGGCGTATACGTTGACCGGAACGGAAACGGCACTTCAAATGACGACTGGTACATCTATGAGCAACCAAATCCGGCGGTATTTATGGGTTTTAGCTCAAACCTCACCTATAAAAACTGGAACTTCGCATTTACCCTGCGGTCGGACTTAGGCAACTATGTTTATAATGACATAGCTTCGGGCGTAGCTTTGTCGGGTATCGAGGGCCCCAACTACTTAAATAACCTGCCCACGAGTATATTAAAAACTAATTTCCAGAACGCGCAGCTCTATTCAGACTACTTTATTGAGAATGGGTCATTCCTGCGCATGGATAATATTTCTTTAGGATATAACTTTGGTAAAACCGACGCTGGCATCCTGAAAGTGTCCTTTAATCTCCAAAATGTCTTTATTATCACAAAATATACCGGTCTCGACCCGGAAGTACAGGGCGGTATCGACAATAACTTATATGCACGCCCCAGGGTATATTCACTGGGCCTTAACACAAGTTTTTAAGTATAAATAGCTAAACATAAAATACGATGAAAACAGGCTACTTAAACAAAATGATCGCCATCCTACTGGTGGTATTATTGGCGCCGGCAAGCTCATGTAAAAAGAATCTTGTTCCGATAGGCGAAATTACCACAGCCGATGCTTATAAAAATTTCGGCAATTACCTGCCTATCCTCGCCAAATTGTACGATGCCTTCGCCATAAGCGGCCAGCAGGGCGGAGGTGGTAACCCTGATATTGCAGGTATTGATGAGGGCTTTGGCAATTACCTGCGGGAACTTTTCAATATGCAGGAATTAACTACAGACGAGGCTTCGATAATTTGGGATGACCATACCATCCACAACTTACATGATATGACCTGGGATGCAACAGACATCTTCATCGGGAGTATGTTCGACCGCATCTACTACGAAATAGGGTTAGACAATGACTTTTTGCGCAACACTACGGATGCCGCACTCACAAACAATGGCATTACCGGGAGTAACCTGGTGACGGTAAAACAATACCGTGCTGAAGCTCGTTTTCTGCGGGCGTTAAGCTATGCGCATGCCGTAGATATGTTTGGCAATGTGCCTTTTGTGACAGAGAATGACAATGTAGGCGTATTTTTCCCCCCTCAGCAATCGCGAACATTCATGTTTAATTATATTGAAAGTGAATTAAAAGCCATCGATGTGGATTTGGGCGCCCCGCGTTTTGAATATGGGCACGCCGACAAAGCGGCCGAATGGACGCTGCTGGCCAAATTGTACCTGAACGCACAGGTATATACAAATACCCAACGTTATGGAGACGCCATAGCTTACGCCAATAAAGTGATCGCCGCCGGTTATACACTTGAACCGCATTTTAAGAATCTTTTCGGAGCCGATAACAACAAGTCTAACGAAATTATATTCCCGATTGAATCCGACGGTTTGCACACCCAGGGGTATGGCGGGATGACGTATGTGGTACATGCCGAGGTTGGTGGAAACATGAACCCAGTTGACTTTGGTATTAACGGGGGCTGGGATGGCTTTCGTACAACTAAACAATACGTTGCTTTATTTAGCGATCCGAGCGGAAATACCGACAAGCGCGCCATGTTTTTTACCGACGGGCAAATTCTGGAGATGTACGATGAATATAACTTTAATGATGGGTACGCCGTCAGGAAATTCACCAATGTTACCTCCGCTGGCCAGCCTGGCAGCGATCCGACGGGCACTTTTGTCGATACGGATTTCCCGATGTTTCGCCTCGCGGACGTTTACCTTATTTATGCAGAAGCGGTACTACGCGGCGGCACAGGCGGCGATATTAACACCGCCCTTACCTATGTTAACATGATTCGTACCAGGGCATATGACGGCAGTACCGCCGGCAATATTTCGTCCGGACAATTAACGTTGCCCTTTATTTTAGACGAACGCGGAAGAGAACTCCTTTTCGAAATGCAACGCCGGACCGATTTAATACGTTTTGGCAAATTTACCGACGGGAGTTACCTATGGGCGTGGAAGGGCGATGTGCTAAATGGGAATGGCGTTTCGCCGAACCTAAATTTATTGCCGATACCCTCAACCCAACTAACCATTAATCCGACGTTGAAGCAAAATCCGGGGTATTGAGCGACTGCTCGCTTGTGGTCTTGGTTTAATGCTTATGCTGGGAATGTGCCCGGCTACGTCAGGTATTCGAATGATCTGCGGAGAGAGGGATTAGCTTTGCTGATCCCTTGGAGGGGGTGCTAAATCAATTGAATGCCTGTTCGCTGCGCTCACTGGTCATTTTTATTTGATTGCTTATGCTCGGGCTGGGCCCGGCAACGCATCAAATAAAATTTAATACGGCATCCAAGGGGATTAGCTCGCTGCGCTCGCTGATCCCCTTGTGGGGGTGCTAAATCAATTGAATGCCTGTTCGCTGCGCTCACTGGTCATTTTTATTTGATTGCTTATGCTCGGGCTGGGCCCGGCAACGCATCAAATAAAAACGCCCGGCTGCGCCAGGCATTCAATTGATTTGCGGAGAGAGAGGGATTCGTAAAACTCTCAAACCAACTTGAATTTCAATGTTTTATGTGGGTTTGATTTCTTACTCACCGAAATACTCACCACTTTTCTAATACAGATTAATTGCAAATCTTATGCTCAAAAGTAACGATTTTTGATTGCCCAGCTAAAATTTTAATAACTTATACTTTGAAATGATTGCAAAATAATTGAAAAAAGTGCTGATTGACTCAACCGCCGTGAAAAAATGAACCGGACGGCAATAAGTCCAATAGCCGCTCCCGCCGGTTCAAAGCGCGCTGCTTGAACACACAACAGTATAATACAGCGTTCCGCTTAACTCAATAAAGCACCTTCAAAATACGTTCAGAATTTGCGCTGTTATACCAATATCCATGGCCGGTTCCTACAAATCCTGCCATTACCGAAATCTACCGGCCGGTAAGTTTATCTACCTGATCTCATTCCAATCATCTGTACGGAAGGGTGAGGCCGGTAAATTTGCACCGTTGTATAAATTACAAGCGGGGCTATTTGCCCAGGCGTACCGCACGGCAACAGGATTGGCAACAGCGCCGCTGGTCACCACCACTTTATTGCCGGATATGATCGCCCGGGCGGGGTGGAATTTTTTATCAGCACCGGATATGGTAAATCCTTTCAGCGTATCGCCTTTGGCAAGCAGGCCATCATCCGTGTGGGTAAATTCCAGCTCAATTTCATTGCCCTTAATTGCCTGCGATTTATAAATCGGTCCCGAGTAAAGGATATTTTCGCCGTAGGTTTTTGCGCGCGCTATTAATGCCAGCCTGCGGCCAACTTCCTGCTTGTTTTGTGGGTGTATGCGGTTGGCGTCGCCAATATCAATGGTTACCGCCATACCCGTATTTGGCAGACTAAGCGCACTTAACTGGGCATCGCGCAAGGCAGGCCAGTCGGCGGCTGGCGGCTGGCCGAAGAGGTTATAGTTGGCAATCTGCACAAAATAAAACGGGAAATTGCCTTCGCCCCATTTCTGCCGCCAATCAGTAATTAACAGCGGGAAGAGCTGGCGGTATTGCGTAGCCCTGTCGGCGTTACTTTCGCCCTGGTACCATATCACCCCTTTTATCGTATAGGGTAAAATGGGGTTTATCATGGCATTATAAATAAGCGTTGGCCGGTTAGGGCTGTTTGACATGGAAGGCGGTTGCGGCAATAGCGTAAGCACAAGGGCCTTGTGGTAAACCCAATTTCCGGCCAGGTCAATCTGACCGGTGGTATCCGTTGCCAACGACAATTGTAATGGACCCTTATTTATGCCGCCAAGGCCGCCATTATCAAAAACGCGAACGGCTATGGTATTTTCGCCTGTTTTTACCAGGCTGCCGAGTATGGTATAGCTGCGTTTATAAAAAAACGCTTCCATATGTCCTATTTCCGTTCCGTTGAAATAAGAAACGTCGTAATCATCAACACCACCCATATTCAGTTTTAAGTCCCTACCGGCCCACGCCGCGGGAATGAGTACCTTTTTCCTGAACCATATGGTGCCGTCATAATCGGGAACGCCAGCTTGCTCCCAGTAAACGGGCAGCGTCATTTTTTGCCATGCGGAATCGTCAAAACCAGGTTCGGCCCAAAGTGGTTTTCCTTGCAGAAAACCGGGATCTTTTGCATTTATGGTATCAATCCACCCACTTACGTCCGTTTGATACCGCTCATCGAGCTTTTGCTGCGTAAGCCCGGCTTCTGCAGCATTGACAAATGGTGCAAAGGCAGGCATTGTTTTTAAAGCGTTGCCGCTGGTCCAGGCTTCGGCAACGGTGCCGCCCCATGTGCTGTTGATGATGCCTATGGGTATATGCTTACCCGGGAACAAATTTTTTGCAAAAAAATAAGCGGCAGCCGAGAAATCGCGAACGGTTTTGGAGTCGCATATTGCCCAGCCGCCTTTAGTTTGCACGCTGGATATTGGTGTAAAGCTCGTTTTATTGTCAATTTTCAGCATCCGTATTTCGGGGTAGTTAGCCGCGCCAGTCAACTCATCGTTCAGGTTGAGCACGTCGCCATAAAAACCGGTCAACTGCATCTCCATGTTTGATTGCCCCGAGCATATCCAAACTTCCCCTATTAAAATATTTTTCAGGGTTGTTATTTTGCCGTCATTAAAGTCGATGGTATAAGGTCCTCCATACATCGGGGTGCTTACTTTTATTTTCCAGTTGCCTTGTCCATCCGTTTGTACTTTATAGATTTTGTTATTCCATGAGGTGATGATGGAAAAGTTTATACCAGGGGTTTCAGTTCCCCAAAGGTTTGCTTTTGTTTGCTGTTGTAAAACCATGTTATCGGTAAAACAGGCAGGCAGTACAACCTGGGCATTGGTTATATTAACCATAAACAGGAATAGACCAGGCAGTAGTATCTTAGTGGAACAGGCCTTATAAATCGTTTTAGCAATCATCCTGTAAAACTATTTAATTCTTTTAAGCAATGGTTAGCTTTGAAGAGCAAAAATTTATTTTTTTAACAAAGCATCAAAAAAGTTATTAATAATTGCTAAATCGATTTATTTATCTTTTATTTGCTAAATCAATTTAGCATGAACCAGTTTTGCCTTTTTCGAATTTTTGTTTGCTGCTTTTTATTGTCGCTTTTTTTTACGTCGCCTCCCGTTGCAGCCCAACAGGTATTGCCGTTTAAAAGCGGCGATAAGATTGTGTTTATGGGCAACAGCATAACCGACGGGGGGCACTACCACTCCTATATCTGGCTGTATTACATGACGCATTTCCCTGGTACGCGGATTGAAATTATAAATGCTGGTATAGGGGGCGATGTTTGCCGGCAGATGCTGGAGCGCCTGGACGATGAGGTTTTTTCAAAAAAGCCCTCCATCATGACGTTTACCTTTGGGATGAATGATACCGGGTATCAAAACTATCCGCCGGCGAAGGCAGATTCTGTGTATGCGGCAAAGGTAGCGGAGTCGCTGAAATACTTTAAGCTCATTGAGGCAGAGTTGAATAAACACCCCGAGGTTAAAAAGATCATGCTGGCGTCGCCGCCTTATGACGAAACCTCTAAGATCAAATCGACGCCATTGTTAAAAAAGAATGCCGCCATATTAACGCTTATCGCCGAACAACGGAACGCGGCTAAACGTAACGGCTGGGGATTTATCGACTTCAATTCGACTTTGCTCCTCATCAATCAGCGCGGGCAGCAAACAGACAGCACATTTACCATGGAATCGCCCGACCGCATTCATCCCAGTAACGACGGGCAAATGGTGATGGCTTATACCTTTTTAAACGCGCAGGGTTTGGCCGGCCAAAAGGTGGCGGATGCGGTGATCAACAGCAAAGGCAAAAAAACCGAAAAGTGCGACAATTGCAGTTTAGCAAACTTGGTTATAAATAAAAACCTGATATCATTTGATTACCTGGCCCACTCGTTACCCTACCCGCTGGATACTATTCCGGGTGGTTTTGGCAGACCGGCAAAATCGCAGGCGGATGCCTTAAAGCTGATCTCATTTACCGACGATTACAACCAGGAAATCGTGGCCGTTAAGGGGCTCAAGGATACATCGGCCTACAGCGTTACCATCGACAAAAAAGCTATCGGCCAATGGAGCGGTGCTGATCTTGGCAAAGGGGTTAACCTGGCTTTGGTTACTTCCACGCCACAGTACCAACAGGCCCTGGCCGTTATGCAGTTGAATGAAGAACGATGGGCCATTGAACGCAGGCTGCGCGAATACTACTGGCTGCAGTATTCCATCCTGAAACCCAAAGGATTGCTGTTTAATGATACCGAATCCACGATGGATTCACTGCAGAAATACGCAAAAAAGGATTTCTTCGTCGCCGTTACCATCCCTACTTATCAAAAAGCAAGGTTTAAAGTTGTCCGTGACGCCTGGAAAAAGGAAATGGAGCTGCTTACCGATGAGATATACAAAGTTAACCAGCCAACCTTGCATCATTTCGAAATTACATTAGTCAACTGAATATGTTACGCTGCCCGATCAATAAACTTCATCCTGTTTGCTTTTTTGCATTGGCTATGTGCTTGTGCTGTTTAGGTAAGGCAAATGCGCAATCGGCCTGGTTTATCGACGGTTTCCATGGCGGCATGTACGGGGGCTACCCAGAATTTTATACCCGCTTTTTAGTGGATATGCTGAATAAAAACCCGGATTGGAAAATTAACCTGGAGATAGAACCCGAAACCTGGGACAAAGTGGAAAAGACCGACTCGGCCGCCTTTGCGCAATTTAAAGCGATAGCGGCTGATCAATCTGCATCAGGCCGGATAGAATTTATCAACCCTGACTATGCACAAAGCTATTTATACAATATCAGCGGCGAAAGCATTATCCGGCAGTTCAGTTACGGGATGAAAAAGATCAGATCACATTTTCCGAATGCTGTTTTTTCGAGCTATTCGTCTGAGGAACCTTGTTTTACGAGCGCGCTACCCGAAATTTTAACATCGTTCGGATTCAAATACGCGTCGCTGAAAAACCCCAATACCTGTTTTGGCGGGTATGCCGCAGCTCACGGGGGCGAATTGGTTACCTGGATTGGGCCAGATGGGACTGGAATTACCACTGCGCCCCGGTACGCGATTGAAAAACTGTCTGAAAAGTCCACCTGGCAAACAATTGGCTGGGAAAACTCCCCGGCATTTGTCAACGCTGCCTATGCGGCAGGAATAACACATCCAATAGGAATGACGATACAGGATGCCGGTTGGAAGGGCGGCCCGTTTATGGGCATAGGATTGAGGTATGGCATAAAAACTATCTACACCACCTGGCGGAATTATTTTGAAAATGTAGCGGGCGCAGATAGTAAACCCGCATGGACGCCCACCCAGGAAGATATGCTGGTAAACCTTGTTTGGGGGTCGCAGGTGACCCAAAAGATTGCGCAGGAAGTACGAGTGGCCGAAAATAAAATGATCATGGCCGAGAAGCTGGCCTCGCTGGCGAAAATATACCAGGGCCAAACCTATCCGGGTCTTGCTTTGGATTCAGCCTGGCCCCCGCTGTTGTTATCGCAGCACCATGATTGCTGGATAGTCCCCTATAACGGCAAAGCGGGTTCAACCTGGGCGGATAAAGTGCGGGCATGGACGAATTATACCGATGAAAAAGCCGATAGTGTTATCAATATTTCGACAGGCAGGTCGCCGGCGGAAGCCGGCGGTTCAGTTTGGATGGTGAAGGTTTATAATAGCATGGCCCTGAACCGGGATGAAGTGGTGCAGGTGGCCGTGCCCGAGCAGCTGAAAGGAAAACAGCTGCAGGTTGTTGACGGCGCAGGACATTCAGTTTTATACCAGCGGGTAAAAGAAACGGAATCCGGTCCGGAGAGCGTCTTGTTCAAAGCGGCGGCGCCGTCAATGGGCTATAGCAATTATTATTTCCGGGAAGGTACGCCGCCCGCGGCCCGCGGAGCATCGATAAAGAAAAATGTCTCGGATGGCATGTTAAGGCTCGAAACGGACCTTTACGTCGTAATCATCAACCCGAAAAAGGGAGGCGTAATAGAAAGCCTGGTTGCTAAAAAGCTTGATGATAAGCAGTTTGTGGACAAAACCAATGCACGGGGATTTAATGAACTGCGCGGTAATTTTTACAAAGATGGCGGATTTAAGTCGAGCGAAGATACGGCGGCCTCGGTGGAGATTTTAGAAAACGGTCCGTTACGGATCAAAGTTGCTATCAAGGGAACCATTGACCATTATCCTTTTACGCAATACCTCACGCTTGCACAGGGGCAGCAAAGAATAGACGTGAGGCTAAATATCGATTGGAAAGATAACCCCGGCATTGGTGAAGCCACAGTACCGGGAACTTACAATTGGAAAAACCCGAAGAAAGCTTTTTATGATGACCGTTATAAGCTGCTGGCCTTATTCCCGTTGAATTTACCGGGGCAGGTGGTTTATAAAAATGCGCCTTTTGATGTGACCAAAAGCCGCCTGGAAAATACCTTTTATAGTCGCTGGGATAGTATTAAAAACAATGTGATCCTTAATTGGGTGGACGTTACCGATCGGCAAGGCAAATGCGGAATGGCATTGTTTACCGATCACACCACCAGCTACGCTCATGGAGCCGACTTTCCGTTAGGCCTCAACATCCAGTATTCGGGTATGGGCCTGTGGGGAAGAGACTACAAGATCAATGGTCCGTCCACCATCAGTTATTCTATTTTGCTGCATGAGGGTGAATGGGACAAAAGCCACATCTGGTCGGCTGGCACGGAATGGTCGGAGCCTTTGACGGCGTTTGTGACCTCCTCCAATGAGAAAACACCCGGACGATCGCTCTTAACAATTGACAAGCCTGGTTACGAGATCGGCTCAATGACCTATGATGGCGACGACCTGCTGGTGAGGGTATTTAATGCGGAGGGGGATGCCGAACCCCGGGTTATAACTTTCAATGGTCAAATAAAACTTGCGGAACTGGTAGAACTAAATGGTGCATTAAGAAACCAACTCACCCTCGAGACCGGGCAGAATGGAAGCACCAAAATCAAACTTGCGATGCCCCGGTTTGGTATTCGAACTGTGAAAATTGAAGGACTGAAAGCGTCAGCAAATTAAAATGGAGAACGAGGTGTAAAATCTATACTTAATTTTACAGGAATTTGCTAAATCGTTTTTTTTATATAATTTGGGCGATATTTTAAGCCTGATAGCTTTTGCCAATTAATTTCCCGACCGTTTTTATGCGATAGCAGTACTAAAACCGGTCCACGATCATAAAAGTACACCATAAAATGCGCGTTCAATTTATTGCTGTTTTTACCGTATTGGTAATATTAAAGGGTGTGCCGGTAAAAGCACAAAGCCCTGCCGACGAAGTAAACCCTTTTATCGGCGCCAGCACAAGCGCCGCCGACGCGGGCATTTACCATGGGCTTGGAAAAACGTTCCCGGGGGCTGCAACGCCCTATGGAATGGTTCAGCTTAGCCCGAATACCATCACCGGCGGCGATAACGGCTCGGGGTACAGCTATGAACATACCAGCATTGAAGGATTTGCCTTTACCCAGATGAGCGGCGTGGGTTGGTATGGCGACCTGGGCAACTTTTTGGTGATGCCAACCACCGGCAAGCTTAAAACGGGTGCGGGTACCGTAGAACACCCCGAAGGGGGCTACCGGTCGCATTATGACAAGGCCAGCGAGCAGGCTAAAGCCGGGTATTACTCCGCTTACTTAACTGATTATAAAGTGAAAGCGGAGCTTACGGCGGCGCCGCATAGCGGCATACTGCGCTTTACCTATGGCCAAAATAATTTAGCAAGAATTCAAATAGACCTCGCCCGGCGCGTGGGCGGTACGTCGACCCTGCAGTATGTGAAAGTGGTGAACGACCATGCTATCGAAGGCTGGATGAAGTGCACACCCGACGGCGGTGGCTGGGGCGACGGAGACGGGCATGCCGACTACACCGTATACTTTTATGCCGAATTTAGCAAGCCTATTAAAAACTTCGGCGTTTGGAGCGCGGATATCCCGGATGGCTGGGGCCGGAAACGCGAAGACGTTGAAAGTGCAAAATACCAAACGCAGATCGCCAACGCTGCAATATTAAGGGGCGTTAAGGAAAAGACAGGCAAGCATTTAGGCTTTTTTACCGAGTTTGCCACTAAGGATAAGGAGCAAGTTTTATTAAAGTCGGGGATATCGTTTATCAGCATATCCGGGGCGAAAAATAACCTGGAGCAGGAGATACCGGGCTGGGATTTCGATGCAGTGCGTCAGCACGCCAGGGCATTGTGGAACAAAGCCTTATCGAAAGTATCAGTGCAAGGCGGAACACCGGAAGAACGGATTGTTTTTTATACCGCCCTTTATCACACCATGATCGATCCACGCATTATCAGCGATGTGGATGGTCGTTACCCCGGCGGTGACGGGAAGGCGCATTTAGCCGCAAATTTTAAAAAACGCACTATCTTCAGCGGCTGGGATGTGTTCAGGAGCCAGATGCCCCTGCAGACGATCATCAACCCCTCCCTGATCAACGATCTGATCAACTCATTAGTTACGCTCGCCGGTGAAAAACAAAAAGACTACCTGGAGCGCTGGGAAATGATGAATTCCTATAGTGGCTGCATGATCGGCAATCCCGCTGTGTCGGTGATAGCCGACGCCTATGCAAAAGGCATCCGGAATTATGATGTAGAAAAGGCGTATCGCCTTAGCATCAATTCGGTTGAAAAATTTGGTAATGGTGAAAGAGGCTATACACCCGAGCCGCTGAGCATCTCTTACACGCTGGAGTACGCCTATGCGGATTGGTGCGCATCGCAATTGGCAAAGGATCTTCATCGCCCGCTTGACGAAAAGAAATATGCCGAACGGAGTGAAGACTATAAAAACATTTTCGATAAGGAAAAAGGATGGTTTCGCCCAAAGGATAAGGATGGCAACTGGCTTGCCTGGCCTGATTCAGGCCGGATAAAACAGTGGTACGGAACCATTGAAAGCAACCCCTACCAGCAGGGTTGGTTTGTTCCGCAGGATGTTGACGGCATGGTGAAGCTGATGGGCGGCCCCGAAAGAGTTATCGCCGATCTGGATACCCTGTTTGAGAAAACACCCGAAAACATGATGTGGAACGATTATTTTAACCAGGCGAACGAACCTGTTCACCATGTTCCATTCCTCTATAACCGTATTGGCGCGCCCTGGCTCACGCAGAAATGGAGCCGCGCCGTTTGTCGCCGGGCGTACAAAAACTCGGTTGAAGGGCTTGTGGGCAACGAAGATGTCGGACAGATGTCGGCCTGGTATGTATTAGCGGCCAGCGGCTTACACCCGGTTTGCCCCGGCGATACCCGCCAGGAGATCACCAGCCCTGTCTTTAGCAAAATAACCTTTAAGCTCGACCCGGCTTACGCGAAAGGGAAAACCTTTACCATCATAGCCGCAAACAACTCGGCATCAAATATTTACATTCAAAGTGCCAAGCTAAATGGCAAGCCCTATAACAAATGCCATATCGACTATAAAGAGGTATCTGACGGCGGCATACTTGAACTAACCATGGGAGATACACCAAACAAAAACTGGGGGATCAATTAATTATGAAGAAACTATTTACAGTACTGTTCTGCAGCTTTATTTTCTCAACCAGCATCTTCGGGCAAAAAATACCGCCTTTTCGTGCCGGAGACAGGGTAGCCTTTGTGGGCAATAGCATTACCGATGGGGGGCATTACCATTCGTACATCTGGCTTTATTACATGACGCATTTTCCTGGGATGCGCATAAACTGTTTCAACGTGGGCATCGGCGGCGATGCGGTCGACCAGATCTATAACCGTTTCGACGACGATGTTTTTTCGAAAAAGCCAAACATATTGACGCTTACCTGGGGCATGAACGATAGCGGGTATTTTGAATGGTTTCGCCCTGATGCACAGGCTACAATGGATAAAAGGATAGAAAGCTCATTCAAATATTACGGAATGCTGGAAGATAAGCTAAAGAGCCGTACCGA
Organism: Bacteroidota bacterium; assembly: GCA_013286235.1. GTDB lineage: Bacteria > Bacteroidota > Bacteroidia > Sphingobacteriales > Sphingobacteriaceae > Mucilaginibacter. The sequence continues at coordinate 16,770 of JABDGE010000025.1, read as the reverse complement.
TATAAAAAAGATCATCATCCTGGGCACGCCTTATGACGAGACCACTAAAAGCAATCCGAAAAATCTTTATCCTAAAAAAAGTATTGCATTTGCCAAAATAATCGATTTCCAGGAAGCGGCAGCAAAGAAGAACGGATGGGACGTGGTTGATTTTTTTCACCCCGTGCTAGCGATTGAGAAGCGGGAGCAGGTGAAAGATTCCCTCTATAGCCTTACGCCCAATGACCGCATACATCCCGATAATGACGGGCACCTGATAATGGCTTATTTGTTTTTGAAGGCGCAGGGACTTGATAATAAACCTGTTGCCGCCATAGGCATCAACGCATCTGCTAACAAAGTAACAAAGGCCGTAAACTGCAGGATCTCCGGCTTAACGGTTACTAACGATTCTGTAGGATTAAACTACCTGGCTAATTCATTGCCTTATCCCATTGATACCATACCGCGTGGCTGGGGAAATCGTAAAAAACAGGCGGAAGCACTAAGTATAGTTCCGTTCACGCAGGAATTTAACCAGGAAGTTTTGGCCGTGCAGGGCCTGAAAAGTGGTCGGTATGATCTGTTGATTGATGGCGAGCGCATGGGCACCTGGACAGATCAGCAATTTTCCGCCGGTGTAAATATGGCCGAGATAACGAGCACACCACAATATCAGCAGGCCATCCAAATTCGTGAACTGAACGAAGAACGCTGGGATATTGAGCGCCGGCTAAGAATGTACGTATGGATGGAATACGATTTCCTGAAAGGCAAAAACATGCTGTATAAGGATAACAATGCTGCGATGGACTCGGTGAAGAAATATGCGCTGAAAGACGTTTTTGTAAATGGAAACAAGGATAATTATAGCAGGGCCCGCTATAAAAGCGTAAGAGACGCCTGGCAAAAAGAACAGAACGTGCTGACGGATGAGATATACAGCATTAACAAACCCGAAAGTCACCATATTACCATTGTAGCTCTAAACTGATACTGTAAATACTGCCGATATGATCACTCCAAAAAAGCTTGCAACGCTATGGTTCATTGTTATAGTCGCCTTTTGTATACAGGCAAATGCGTCTATTGTAGATACTATATTGACGCACAGCGTGGCGATGAACAGGGACATCAAAGCGGTTGTCATACGACCGGATGATTATTCCACGTCCACCAAATTCCCTGTTTTGTATTTGCTGCATGGGTTTAGCGGGAGTTATTCGGACTGGGTATCAAAGGTGCCCACTGTCAAAAAGTTAGCCGATACCTACAATTTGATAATTGTTTGCCCCGATGGCGGTTTTGCGAGCTGGTATTTCGATAGCCCGGTAAGCAAGGATTCGCAATATGAAACCTACATTTCGAAGGAACTGGTTCATTATATTGATGGGAAATATTCAACTGTTGCCGACCGTTCGGGCCGGGCGATAACCGGCCTTAGCATGGGCGGTCATGGCGCCCTGTACCTGGCGTTTAAACATTTGGATCTTTACGGCGCCGCAGGCAGCATGAGCGGTGGGGTAGACCTGAGGCCTTTCCCGGATAGTTTTGGCATTGAACAAGTACTTGGAAAATACAGCGAATATCCGCAACGGTGGGAAGAAAATAGCGTGATTAACATGGTTTATTTGCTAAAGCCCAATTGCATTGCACTCACCATTGACTGCGGGTCGTCGGATTTTTTGTTCGAAGCCAACAAGGCATTGCACCAGAAGCTGCTCGACCGGAATATTCCGCATGATTTTACGGTAAGACCCGGCTCGCATACCTGGGACTATTGGGGTAATTCAATAAACTACCAGATGCTGTTTTTTAGCCGGTTTTTTAATAAGGAAAAATAAATCAACAAAAATACGCGTGTGTGCTAAATTATTGTTAATGAGATGTTTACATTCTATTTCCCGTTATTGTATTTAAAACACGAAGGTATGCCGATGGGAGAAACAACCTGCTTTGTAAAATTTTCGTCTCAAAAAAATATTTTGAAATAAATTTGCTAAATCGTTTTTATGGTGTAATTTAGCTTGCAGAATTTTAAGATTCTAAATATATAACCAATTATACGGCATCCACAAAAGTTCAGTTTAGTTAGAGTTTTGTGTTTTTTTAAGGCCTTGCTAAAACGATTTTATAACACAACAAGCGGATCGTTTCAGCCGGGAGTATTGGAGAGAATTAATTGTTAAACGCCTTTATATGAAGAAAAATTACGCTTATTATTTTGTTCTTATTTGCCTGGTAGTTGTAGTGTTGTTTACACAATCGTGTAAAAAAGGGGGTTTTCTGTCTGAAACTACTACAACCAACCTTACGCAGGCATCGGTATTTGCCGATAGTTCAAGGACAGAAGGATTTTTGGCTAACATTTATGCGAGCGCCGGCTTTGCCGTAAGTGCGTCGCGCTTTTCCAATGGCTTAGGCGTTACTGTCGGCGGCCTCGACGCGGCGTGCGACGAATCGGAGCCTTCACAGCCCTACGCCACTGATGCATCCGGATTTGCCACCGGTACTATTAATGCAGGAACTGTGAGTGTTGACCCTTACAACACGTGTTATACCCAGATCAGGGCTGTAAATCAATTATTGGCCAACATCCATTTAACCAAGATGCTGGCTTCCAATAAAGCGCAGGTGGTGGCTGAAGCGCGATTTCTCAGGGCATGGTATTACAGTATACTTGTTGAGGCCTACGGCGGAGTGCCGTTAGTAGGTAATAATCTATATACTTATACAACCCCAATAAATGTCGTACGCAGTACATACGCCCAATGTATTACCTACATAACTTCCGAATGTGATTCAATGGCAGCTATACTGCCACTAACTCAAGGTGGGCTTAACTATGGGCGCGCTTCGGGCGGCGCCTGCCTGGCTTTAAAAGCCAGAATGCTGCTTTACGCGGCAAGCCCGTTGTTTAACGGTACCACATTGCCAACGGATGCCGGCCCAAGCTCGAGCGGTCCGGTCCCTGCCGCGCTCGTAGGCTATCCCACTGCCGATCCAACCCGCTGGGGGCTGGCCGAAGCTGCCGCCCAGGCGGTAATCACATCGAGTGCATACTCTTTAAATACCGTTAATAGTTATCAGGACACTATTGCCGGTTATGGTTTCCAGGGACTTTTTCCGCAAAGGGTCAATACTGAATACATATTCGCACTGATGCGACCACCAAACAATGATTTGGAAAACTTGTTTTTGCCACCTTCAAGGACTGGTGCGGATGGGGCTTTTCCCTACGAGGGTTTTGTTGAATCATTTCCGATGAGTAATGGTAAGCTGATCACTGACCCAACGTCAGGATATGATCCCACCAATCCTTACAATAACCGGGATCCGCGTCTGAATTACAGCATCATTCATGATCAAACTGTTCTGAATAACCGTAACTCGAGCGGACAGGTCGTGGGGCAGTCTCCGGTTGATATCTATCTTGGCAATGGAAACAACCAAAACCCTGATGCCGTGCACCAGGGAACTGTTACGGGGTACTACAACAACAAAATGCTGGATCCCTCTGTTACGGCGAACTCGCTTACTAACAAAACGAATCGTTGTATCCCATTGATGCGCTACGCGGAGATAGTGCTCGACTATGCCGAGGCCGCTAACGAAAATGAGGGGCCGACCACTAACGTGTATAGCGCCATACAAGCTATCCGGCAGCGGGCAGGGCTAAACCCTTACACATTGCCGGCGGGGCTCTCACAGGCGCAGATGCGCACCTATATCCAAAACGAACGCAGAATAGAACTGGCTTTTGAGGGAAACAGGTTTTTCGACGTGCGACGCTGGAAAATAGCGCCTGTAACCGACAACATCCAGGCACAGGGAATGGAAGTCGACAGAAATGGAGCTGCTGTAGCCTATAACAAATTTAATCTTACCAAACATAATTTCAGGGCGGCAATGTACCTATGGCCCTTCCCCTTAAGCGAGACCGGAAAATCTGCCAGCCTTGTTCAAAACCCCGGGTATTAATGAATATGCAAGATCACTTAAACTGGAAAAAACCCATGGATTACCATTTTATAGGAAAAAAGCGCCCCTTCCTTATTATCATGCTGCTGGCATTGATGTGGACGTCGTGTAAGATTGAACAGGTAGCGCCTGTACCCGAGTCCAACAAGGATCTGACGGGTACATGGAAAATTTTATACGCAACCAGGAATGGGACAAACCTTATTCCATTGTTTGATTTAAGCCAATTCAGTATCACGTTTAATGGATCTGCGGGCACCTATACATTGAACAATCCAGTTCCATTTATTGAATTGGTAAATGGTAAATATTCGTTGGACAATCCCAAGTATCCGTTTAGCATAACGTTTACTGCTACGGGTGGCCAGCCGGTTCCTACCGCGTTTAATTATCCAATCATCGATGGCTCCCGGCAAATTATAATGACGTTTAGTCCGGGATGCCCGCAAAATACCTATGTTTTTACATTGACAAGAAGTAACTGATTTAGCTAAAAACCGAAATATATATGAAAGTACGTTTACATATAAAAGGAAAGAATTTATGGAGGCTTTGCACGCTGATCGTATTGTGCATCGTACTGAGTTGCTGCTACCTCAAAATCGCCAGCGTAGATCAGCCGGCGACAGCAGTAGTCGGGTCGAACGTAAATATCACTGTGAATGTTGTTAACTCCTGCAACAGCAGCGGTACAGCGCATTTTGTGTTCGGCATGTTAACGCCGGTTGGCTGGAACATGGCACAAAATGCCAAGATAACCTACGCCAGCAGCAAGGGCAATGGGAATATGGTTCTGATTCCTTCAACCGTTATTGCGCCAAATAGCAACGGCGTAAACTGGACGACGTATATGATGAATTTCTTTGGGCTGGCCGGTAATTTGATTGCCGATGTACAATGGACAGCTTATGAATCCGACGTGCCAATTAATTATAACAACGGCGATCAAATAACCGGTACGGTAAATATAACATTTAACAATATCGGAGCAGATGGCAGCCCAACGTTGGTTAAACTTGCTTACGTGGTAGCGAATGATCAAAACGGTTTTACTTATGACGGATTCGACAACGATTCCAGCCCGACAAGCGAATACTATAATGAGCTGATCACGCCCTGTTTCCAGTTAACTGGCGGCAACGGCGACCTGGTTGACTTTTGTAATCCGCAACTCACCACTGTTAATCCGCCGAAATCGCTTGACAATGATATCGTTACCCTAACTTATAACAATAACGTTACCCCTACGGCACTCGCGGGCGCCAGTGCTGTTTATTTGTGTGCGACTGCCACGCTGAATGATGGTTCTAAGGTTACTGTTTGCAAACCATCTGCCACCACAATGCTTACGCAAACTACGGCAACCAGCGGAATTTACCAGCTCACTTTTTGGCCGACTAAGTTTTTTGGATTAACCTCCGGCCAATCGATCGTGAGTATGACGTATTTTATCACGGACGTAACCGGTACTACCCAGGTGGGATACGGAGGCGGAACGGCTCCGTTTACTTACACATTTAAATGTACATAAAATGATGGCCTTAAAAATGTAAAATGTTTATATTCAGCATTTTACAAATCATTATAGCAGCCTTTATATAATAAAATATGGGGTATGATGGCCCAAGTTGTGTTCAATAAATTAACTATTTAAATCTGATTCTATGCTTAATTGCTACTCAATGAAATACTTAACAGGAATCACTGCGCTGATGTTATTGGCGATTAACACGAGTTTCGCTGCCATCCAGCAGGATACCGCCGTTAAAGTTTCCCTTCATCCCGGCTGGGCCAGCGGTATCGTTTTGGATGAATACAGTCAGCCCCTTAAAGGCGTGAAGATACAGATAAAGGGTAAGGCCGATACTACAACCTCGAATATCGACGGGAAGTTTGAAATAAATGCAGGTCCCGGCGTCACGCTGGTGTTCAGCTATCCTGACCACCAAGTGCGGGAAGTCACCCTGAAAGGCAACGAAAAGCTTACCATTAAGCTGGACGACACGTTCCTGAGAAACCCTGAAAATATTGATGTGCTTTATGGGAGACAGTCAAATGAAAGTGAATTAGGCTCTATTTCCACCGTATATACCAACCAGTTAACATCCACGCCGGCCTCTTTATATGTTTATGCGTTTCCCGGGCAATTGGCAGGTGTGTACACCCAGCAGACGAGTGGTTTCACTTCGTTTGCTGTCAACGCACTCTCATCACCTTCTATTATCGGCCAAAACCTGGTCAACACAACTTCAAACAACCAGCTGAGCTCTGATAATTCGGAAATAAATGTCACCGTGAGAGGACAAACGCCCATTACCATTATTGACGGTGTTCAACGCGAAATTTCTTCTATCGACCCAGAGTCGATAGAATCCATCTCGGTTTTAAAAGACGGCTTATCAACTATTCTATTGGGTATCAACAGTTCAAGGCCTGTCATCCTGGTAACGACAAAACGCGGCGAAGCAGGCAAGCCCCGCATCACATTCACAGCAGAAACAGGGATACAACAATCTTTGAGTTTGCCAACGCCATTGCCTGCCTACCAGTATGCTTACCTGATCAACGAAACGTTGACAAGCGACAGTAAAAATCCAGCGTATTCCGGGGCGGATTTCAACGCATACCTGAACCATACCGACCCTACAGGGCATCCGGATGTTAATTGGTTTAAAACGATACTGAACAATGATGCGCCGATGACCCAGTACAAATTGAATGTTAACGGCGGGAGTAAATATGCAACCTACTCCGTTTCCCTCGGTTATTTTGATCAGTCAGGCATTTTTAATACCGCAAGCAGCGTACCTTACAATACCAATAACGACCTGAGCCGGTACATTGTCAATTCAGATGTTGCGGTGCAGGTCACTAAAAACCTCAACGTCGACCTGCAGTTGTTCGGCAGGGTGCAAACCACCACCGAACCGGGCGGAAATAACGGGGGCGGCTATCCCAGCGTATTAAGCTCGCTTTTTACCACGCCGAATAATGCATACCCGGTTTATAACCCCAATGGGTCCTTCGGCGGCTCAATCATAGGCGGCAATACAGGCCCTTATAGTAACAACCTGCTATCTGAGACAGAATATTCCGGTTACATTCAAAACCTTACTGACGATATCCTGGCCAATCTGGATCTGACTTACAACCTAAACAGTTTATTGAAAGGCCTTACCGCGAAAATAAAAGGAAACTTAAGTTACCAGTCGATCACCAACCTGAACCGAAGCCTGCAAAATCCGTCGTTCATTCTTGAGCCGGATAGCTCCTATTCACAATACGGTTCAATCATTGCGCAGAGCAATGTCTTCAATACCGTGTATACCTCGCGTCAATCATTCGGCCAGGCCACTTTAAATTACAACCGCCAATTCGGCAAAAGTGATGTGGGCGTTATGGCGCTTTTTGACAGCAAAGCGTTGGTTACGAATTACGACCTCCCCGAAGATGTTTCAGACTTAGCGTTAAAGGGAACCTACAATTACGATGGTAAATATTTTGCCGAAGCAGCTGTTAACCGCAGCGGCGACAACCGTTATCCCCCCGGACACCAGTTCGGTACCTTTTATGCAGGGGGTCTTGGCTGGCAAATGGGTAAAGAAAGCTTTATTAAAGACAATTTTAGCTGGATCGATTCCTGGAAATGGCGTGGTACCTATGCAAGGACCGCAAATGGCAACGTCGGCGACGAGGCTTCCTTATACTACGCGTATGAGCAGACCTACGCCAACGATGCAGCCGCCGCCGGTAAGGTGTACCTTAGCGGTACTGGCTATAACGCCAATTACTATTTTTACGATAGCCCGCTTGCAAATCCATATATCACCTGGGAAAGTGCTGATAAAATAGACTTCGGAACAGACATTTCTTTATTTAAGGATCATTTCCAAATTACCGCGGATTATTATCATGATCGTTATTTCAACGTTCTTGGCTACCGTGGTAATACCATTGCCTTGCTTGGCACCCCATACCCGCTGGAGAATATTGATATCAACCTTTACCAGGGTGCGGAACTCAGCCTGACTTATAAAAACCATGTGGGCAATTTCAATTATTTTGCCACCGCTAACGGGAACATCCAGGAGTCAAAAGATTTGTATTCAGATGAGTTGACACCGGCTTATCCCTGGAACCGCCTCACCGGCTTGCCTGTGTCCGGCGTAATTTACGGGTATGTCGCTGACGGTCTATATGAAACTGCGGCCGAAGCAGCGACTGCTCCCCATATTGCCGGATACACACCAGAGGCTGGTGATATCAGGTATAAGGACCTTAATGGCGATGGTGTGATCAACCAGTTTGATGAAACAGCCATTGGTGGTACCAAGCCGCTGATCTTTTACGGGCTTACCGCAGGGTTTAACTACAAGGGATTTAGTTTTTCTGTTATATTCCAGGGGGTAACTAACCGGCAGATATATACCGGGGGTAATAATATTGTCGATGATTTCGGCCTTGACTATTCCACAATTAATCAGCAGTCCTACGTTAGTTCCACAGGCCGCTGGACCCCGGAAACAGCAGCCACTGCCACTTTACCCCGGTTGGCGGTTTCGTCCTATGTCAACAACGGCTTAATGTCCTCCTTTTTTGTAAAATCCGGCGATTATATGCGTATCAAAAATGCCGAGATCGGTTATACTTTTCCCTATAGCGTAACCCAGCGGCTGCGGCTTGCCGGGTTAAGGGTGTTCGTAAATGGCGAAAACCTGGCGACACTTGCCGGATTTAAGGGTATCGATCCGGAGGAAACTAATATGGGCGCGTACCCGGTGCAAAGAGTATTTAACGGTGGTGTTACGGTTAAACTTTAATGGGTGATTAAAAAATACGAAAACACATGAAAAATCATTTAAATAAGCTACTGGTAGGGATAACACTGTTAAGTGTTATTTATGGATGTAAAAAATATGAACAGTTCCCGGTAAACCTGACAACGATCAACTATGTATTCGATCCGCGTGATTCAGCCGGCACAAACGCCCAATCCTATCTTTACGGGATCTATGCTATCGTATTCAATGGTCAGAACCGCGTTGGCGGGGATTTTCTTGATGCGGCTTCCGACGATGCGGTTTCGTCACAATCCGGCAGTGTGCAGGTGACCTTGATGTCCACGAATGCAGTAAGCTCTCAGTCCTTCCCATTGGGCGAAGACGTTTGGGAGGGCACTAACCCTGGCGGCATTCCCAATTCCTATTGGGCTGGCATCCGTTCTGCAAACGAGTTTATAAATAACATTGGGGTGGTTCCTGTAAAAGGAACCCCGGTCAACGGAGTAGGAACACGCTGGGTTTGGCAGAGCGAAGCGCGCTTTTTAAGGGCGTACTTTTATTTTGAGCTGGTAAAGCGATACGGAGGCGTACCGCTTTTGGGGAATACCGTTTACAATATCAACGATAATATCGCCCTGCCGCGAAGCAGCTTTGCATCCTGTATAACGTACATCGTAAATGAGCTAAGCGCTATCCAGGACAGCCTGATCGCCGGGCCGGCGACAAACCCTAACAACAATTACGAGATTACCAATGGCGCCGCTATGGCCTTAAAAGCGCGGGTGCTTCTGTATGCAGCCAGCCCATTGTTTAACGGCGGTAATATCGATCCCAACAACCCGCTTACCGGCTACACTAATTACGATATTACGCGATGGACCCTTGCTGCCAATGCCGCCAGGGCTGTGGTAAACCTTGGCACTTACGCGCTTGACCCAAGTTTTACCGATATTTTTCTTACGCAGGAAAATTCCGAACGAATAATGATTCGGCCGGGTGGGAACGGGGAGAGCATTGAAACCAACAATGGTCCAGTAGGATTTCAGCAAGCATCCGCAGTCGGTAATACCAGCCCCACGCAGGAACTCGTCAATTCTTTTCCGATGCAAAATGGCCTGGCGATCACCGATCCCAATTCAGGCTATGATCCTAACGACCCATATGCCATTAACTCAACCCCCAAACGCGATCCAAGGTTGACTTATACCATTCTTTATAACGGCCATCCCTGGTTGAATACGTCGCTGCAGACTTACGAGGGCGGCCAAAGTAAACCCGATATAAATACCCAGCAAACGGTTACCGGCTTTTACATGCGTAAGTTCATGGGACTATTTGAAAATACCACCACCTATAGTAACCATTCGCAAGACTGGATCATCATCAGGTATGCCGAAGTGCTGCTTACGCTTGCCGAGGCTGAAAATGAAGCCGCGCCCTCACCACCATCGGACTGCTATACGCAAATATACGCCTTAAGGGCAAGGGCAGGAATAGATCCCGGGGCATCCAATACTTATGGTGTGCCGCAAAATATGACAACTGTAGAAATGCGCGCTTTCATACAGAACGAATGGCGCATTGAATTTGCTTTCGAGGAACACAGGTATTTCGATATTAAGCGATGGAAAATTGCACAAACAGTAATGAATCAGCCCAGAACAGGTGTATCAATCAATTTAACAGGGACCACGCTGACGTTCAATCCGGTCACCGTTTTAAATACCGCTTTTATTACAAAGCAATATTTCCATCCTATTCCATATGATGAAGTACTGAAGGATCCCAATCTGAAACAAAACCCGGGTTGGTAATAAATTTTAATCATTTAACTATTAAATAAGCAGTTATGAGAAAATTAATACTTTTCTTTCTTGTTATCTTAAGCACACTTCCGGCATTACTATATGCTCAAAATAAAGTTGTATCGGGGGTGGTAAGGGATGACGGAGGGGTTTTACCAGGAGCTTCAGTCGTAGAGAAAGGAATGCCACGCAACGGGGTTGTCACCAATTCCAGGGGCCGGTTCACCCTTACGTTAAAAGGAAATTCAAATATAGTGATAGTAAAATTCATTGGCTATGCCACGCTGGAAGTGAATGTTTCGGGCAAATCTGAGGATATTGACATTACGTTAAAAACGGACAACGAAGGCCTGAATGAAGTGATCGTTGTTGGTTTTGGCAAAACCAAACGTGTTACCAACACTGGTGCCGTGAGTTCTATAAATGCTGAGGACATTCGTACGGTGCCTACTGCCGACGTGCAAAATGCGTTGACTGGACGGGTGCCCGGATTTTTTTCGCAGCAAACATCAGGGCAACCGGGAAAGGACGCATCGGACTTTTTTATACGTGGCGTGAGCTCGTTGAACCCAAACGGCAATCAACCGCTCATTATTGTAGATGATATAGAATACTCCTATGACCAGCTGCAGCAAATAAACGTAAATGAAATTGAAAGTATAACCATATTAAAGGATGCCTCCTCCACTGCAATTTACGGTATAAAGGGAGCCAACGGTGTTTTGGTGGTTACTACGCGCCGTGGCAAAACCGGGCGGCCGCAGGTTAATTTCCGTAATGAAGTCGGATTGCAAGCCCCTACGATTGTACCCAAATTCCTCGACTCCTACCAGTCGGCCCAACTGATCAACGAGGCTTATGCAAATGATGGATTGGCGTTGCCATTTACCCAAAACGATTTGACGTTATTTCAAAACGGCTCTGATCCCTACGGGCATCCTAACGTAAACTGGTATAACGCGGTCTTTAATAAATATTCCGAGCAGGCTAATTCTAACCTGGATATTTCCGGAGGGACTGATCAGTTAAAATATTTTATCTCGGGGGGTATATTGGACCAAAATGGTCTTGTAAAGAATTTCAACGACCCGGTGGCTGATATTAACAACAATTATTATTTCCACCGGTACGATTTCAGGTCGAACCTTGATTTGAAGGCCAATAAAACGCTGGACCTGCGGTTGGATGTAACAACCCGTTTTTCGGATACAAATTCGCCGAATGAGACGGCTGCAAGTACCCTGGGGGATGTGTATAATTTTGCGGTCGAAACACCTTTTACGGCCCCGTTTTTGAATCCGAACGGCAGCTATGCCTATGCATTTTCACAATTTAATCCCAGCCACGAGCCCACCCTGAATGCAAGGCTGGCAACCGGCGGGTACCAAAATCAAGAACGAACCGATTATAACATTTTGTTCAATGCTAAACAAGATCTTGACGCCCTCACCCCTGGTTTGTCCCTTACCGGTCGCGCGGCTTACTCCAGCACCGAGGCTTATACCCGGTCTACCGGTAATTATGGTCCGATACCGTCCTATCACTACGATGAAGCTACAAATACGGAGAACTTAAATCCAGCAGGCGCTTACGTGTTTCCGCCGATATTTTATGCAGGGAACGTTAACCTCTATACCACTAACATACAACTCCAGGCATTCGCCAATTACGACAGAACATTTGGCGGGAAGAATCACGTGACCGGACTGCTCCTATACAATCAGCAGTCGGCTACTACTGATGCGAATACCACCACCTCGATACCCCTTCCTTCGACGCAGGTGGGTGTTCCTGAGAAATACCTGGGCGTGTCATTAAGGGGTGGTTATGACTATGATGGAAAATATTTATTTGATGTCAATACCGCTTATAATGGTTCCGAACGCTTTGCACCCGGGCACCAGTTCGGTTGGTTCCCCGCGGTGAGCGCAGGGTATAACATAAGCAGGGAAGAATATTTCAAAAAACTTACTTCCCTTTTTACCCTCCTTAAGATACGCGGTTCCTATGGAATTGTGGGGTCGGATGTGGCTCCGGGAAACGAGTATATCTATACACAAACCTATATCCAGAATACGAATCAATATAATTTCGGCACAAATCCCAATTATTACAATCAATACTATGAAGGCGCCCTTGCCAACAATAGTGTGGGTTGGGAACAGCAAAAAGAACTCGATTTAGGGTTGGACGTTAATATGTTTAAAGACCATCTATCGTTTACCGCCGACGTTTTTCACAACATACGCTATGACCAGCTCATTACACCGGGAAATATACCGCTCATTTTAGGTGTGGGACTGCCGGCCGTCAACGTTGGCCGCACACAAAACAATGGGTTCGACGGCTCGATCGGGTACCACAACAATGTAAAGGACCTGCAGTATGGGGTTAACTTTGTATTTTCATATGCTAAAAACAAAATTTTGTTTGAAAGCGAGGCAGAACCGGCGTACCCGTGGCTTGCGCGCACCGGGCAGCCGATCAATCAGCCCTTTGGCTATCATTTTATCGGTTATTACACCCAGGCCGATGTAATCGAAATTGACTCCTGGGAAGGAGCACATGGCGGCAGCAACCTTGGCGATAAAATAGCGGTGCCGCAGAACGGCGAAGTAATTCAGGCCGGTGATCTGCGCTACCAGGATTTGAATGGCGACGGATATATCAATGTCTTTGACCAGGAAGCTATCGGGCATCCAAATTTGCCAAACACCACGCTCGGTATGACTTTTACCGTAGGCTATAAGGGTTTTAGCGCAAGCATATTGTTCCAGGGAGCGTTTAACTATAGTTTCATCCTGACCGGTACAGCTATCGAACCATTCCAAAGCCAATTCCAACCGATTGACCTGACTGCCTGGACACCGGCAAACGCGGCAACTGCAGATTTCCCAAGGCTGACAACCAACCCGTCTTCCGTTAACAGTCCAACCTATTATCCGTCGGATTATTGGTTATTAAACGCTTATTATGTCCGGTTAAAAACGTTGGATATTGGGTACCAGTTTCCCAGCAAAAAGCTTCCCTTCCACCTTAATAATGCAAGGTTGTATCTAAGTGCATATAACTTGTTCACCTGGGATAATTATAAACGATATCAGCAGGATCCGGAAATACAAACGAATACCGCGGGCGATGCGTATATCAACGAGCGCGTTATTAACTTAGGCCTGCAGTTAGGCTTATAAACACCCCGTTCATTTGAGTTCAATAGTAAGATTTTTTCACAAAAAATAGCCATGCGAGGCTGTTCAAATTATGGGATTGCACGCAATTTGATAGTTTGAACAGCTTTTTGCATAAATTCGACACATGTTCCCCACCATAGGCGACCTGGTTCAGTATGTTTTTCGCGTCCACCTTGTTATACCCATTCAAACCTTTGGTTTTTTTGTCGCGCTGTCTTTTTTTGTAACCTATTTTGTATTTGTATCGGAGTTTAAACGTAAAGAAGCCGACGGCCTGATTACCGCGTATAAGGAAAAGGAAGAAGTCGGCTTTCCGGCCTCGTTTTTGGAATTACTGGTCAACGGGTTGCTTGGGTTTGTCTTAGGCTTTAAGATTTCTGGCGCGGTCATAAATCACCGGGCGTTTACAAATGACCCTGTTCGCTTTTTATTCTCAACCCGGGGTAACCTATGGGCCGGCCTATTATTGGGTGTCGCATTTGCCTTTTGGATTTATATCGACCGCAAAAAACAGCAATTACCAAAGCCGAAAATAGTTGAAAGAACCGTGCATCCCTATCAGCTGATGGGATACCTGGTCTTTGCCTTAGGTTTTTTTGGGGTTATCGGCGCCAAACTTTTTGATACCGCCGAGAATTTCGGACTATTTTTACATCACCCGGTCGATACGCTGTTTTCAACCAATGGGTTCACTTACTATGGCGGATTGATTTTTGGTTCGCTCACCTATTTATACATCTGCCATAAAAAGGGGATGAAATTGGCGCACCTGGCTGATATTGGTTCGCCAGGTATGATGCTGGCCTATGGTATTGGTCGCATAGGCTGTCATTTAGCAGGCGACGGCGATTGGGGTATTGTTAACCTAAACCCAAAGCCGGGCTGGTTAACCTGGCTGCCGGATTGGATGTGGTCGTTCAAATTTCCCCATAACGCGATCGACGCCGGCGTGCAGATTCCCGGCTGTGTTGGTCTTTATTGCGAACAATTACGCCAGGGCGTATACCCCACCTCGTTCTACGAAGCGGTCATTTGCATCGGTTTGTTTGGTTTGATGTGGATGCTCCGCAAAAAGATCTTTATCCCCGGGTTAATGTTTTATTTATTCCTGATCTTAAACGGCAGCGAACGGATACTGATCGAGACCATAAGGGTTAACCCTCGATACGACGTATTAGGACTCAACCTTACCCAGGCCGAAATGATAGGGGCAGGCATGGTACTGGGCGGACTAACAGGAATAGGATTTCTTATTTATCGCCATGCCAAATTGAGAAACCACATGGATTTTTCTAAAAATACCTAACTTTGATTTTGTTGTCCTCCTGTAGATAAGCCCGATTAATGAAAACTTTAAGGATATTTATTTTTGTTTGGCCATTGTTGTTGTCCTTGACTGCGGTTAGTGGGCAAACCACAAACACCAAACAACAAACCGATCTCACCAACCTGAAATTTACGGTGGAAGAGGCGCCCGAATGGTCGGCCATGCTCAAACGCGACTCCGGGTGGTTTGGCGGCGACGGCATTTATACCATGCGACTGGATGGTGTACGCGGGCGGCCCGAAAAGAAAGGCGGCAAGGTCCTTTTCATTTTCAGCGACAGCATGATCGGCGCTATCCGGGATAACACGCTGGCGCCGGGTTATAAAATGATACATAATACCGTAGCGCTTCTAAAAGGAGGTGAGCCGGCAACAGACCATATGCATTTTTACTGGGACCGGGATACTGCAGGAGAGGCGGAGTCGGTTTTTGTCCCTAAAACGCAGCAAACACAAAAAGGCGATTATTTTTGGCTGGGTGACGGCTTTGTTGACCAGGAGCTCGGTGACAATATCTACATTTTTGGCTATCGTGTGCGCAACATAAGCGACGGACCCTTTGGTTTTAGAGAAGTTGGGAACACCGTGATAAAAATACCGGCAGGAAGCAAGCCGCCTTATCCGGATCAGCAGCAGATGGATACTCCGTTCTACTTGTCGGACCAAGCCGGTGAAAGCGGTTCGTTTGGCGCGGGCATCTATGTAAATACGAAAGCAGCCGGTGCGCCTAACCCCGATGACTTCATTTATATTTATGGTGTACGCGGCATGGCCAAACGACTGATGGTGGCGAGGGTACTGCCCATAGACTTTGAACATTTTGATAGATGGACCTACTGGGATGGAACGGATTGGACGCGCGATATTTCGAAACTAGCTGACCTAACGCGCGATGTTTCCAACGAATTGAGCCTGACAGCCTTGCCCGATGGCCGGTACGCTCTGGTTTTTCAGCTTGACGGAATGAGTACTACCGTGGGTATGCGAATAGGCGCCACGCCTTACGGACCATTCGGGCCTGTGATAAAATTATGGGACTGCAAGCCTGATTTGTTGAAAAGCACCTTTTTGGTTTACAATGCAAAGGCACATCCCGCGCTTTCAAAGCCCGGTGAGTTGATCATCAGCTATAACATCAACTCCACCGAATTCATAAAGGATCTGAAAGCATACCCCAACTTATACCGCCCGCGTTTTATCAGGGTTAAATTCGAATAGTTTTAACAAAAAATTTGATATTTAAAACTTAAATTATATTTTTGCTAAAACAATTTAGCAATCGGTTGATCATTGCACAGAAATTTGATTTGTTGGATTGTTTTCCTAAAAAACTTTTGGTTAGTTGATTGAGAAGGAGGTGTGATTACCTCCTTTTTTGTAAAATAGGATAGTGCTGGTCTGCAGCCACAAACCGATTAAAAACGTTATATGAGTTCAAGGTTCTTTATTTTCAGCTTTTTTATCCTGCTTGCTAATTCCCTGTCGGCGCAGTCCGACCTGGTAAAGTATGTAAACACCCGGCAAGGCACCAATTCAAAGTTCGAATTTTCTTATGGTAACACCTACCCGGCAACGGCGCTGCCATTTGGAATGAATACCTGGACGCCTCAAACCGGTAAAAACGGCGATGGCTGGAAATACCAATATTTCGAGCATACCATCCGCGGCTTTCAGCAGTCACACCAGTGCAGCTCCTGGGTTAACGAC